>JBEDFA010000001.1:0-7500 GCA_041175365.1 Actinomycetota bacterium
CCAATGATCTCACCGGTATGCGTGCGCACTTCTTCACCCACGATGACTCGACACACACCTTCAAGTGCCTTCTGCAATCGCACCGCACCCTCAATGGCGTTGTGGTCGGTCACGCACAACACATCAATGCCTGCTTCCACCACCGATTCAACAATCTCATCAAGGGTTGTGGTGGAGTCACCGGAAAACATGGTGTGGCTATGCATATCCACACGAACAAGTCCAGCTGGGCACGGTTGTGCCAAGTGTGGATGACGTTCAATTGCAGCAAGTGCTGCAGCAGCCATGGCGCGTTACGCCCCGCTCATGGTGACGCCAGAGATCACCAATGAGAGTCCGGCTGCGCGTGATGGCAGCCAATCAACATCGCCGCCCACTGCTTGCACATCCAACAACATGCGCTGCAACGTCGATGCAATGGTGAATTCACGAATCGGTTCCGCGGTTTTGCCATTACGAATGACAAGGCCCGATGCACCTGTCGAGAAGTCACCCGACACTGGGTTCACACCACTGTGCAGACCTTGCACGCTGTCGATCAGCACGCCGTCTTCAATGCCGGCGATGAGTTCTTCTTGCGTCTTCGTGCCTGGCACTAATTGCAAAGCCAAGCAGCCACCTGCATTGCCCGTACTCTTCGTATTCGCGCGACGTGCGCTGTATGCGTCGTGCACAAACATTTGCAAGATGCCATCTTGAATCAACACATTGCGACGAGTCGCAAGTCCGTCACCATCGGTTTCGCATGCGCTGTATGCACGAGAGTCGGTGGGGTCATCAATGAGAGTGATGAGCGGAGACGCCACTTGTTCGCCCAAACGGTCCGCAAAAATGCTGCGGCCCTTCACGACGTTCTCGCCCACCAATGTGCCGCTGATAATGCCGAGGAACTGCGCAGTGACCATGGGGTCGAGCACCACCGTGGTGACACGGCTTGCAGGCTTCACTGCACCTAACAAACGTGTGGCGCGCTCTGCGGCTTTCTTCGCTGCCGCAGGAAGATCGAACTTGTCAGGGCTGTCGCCCAATGCATAGGCCCAGCCTGTTTGTGTTTCGCCGTTGTCGTCCACCAGCACACTGACAGTGGCATAACAACTGTTAGAGCGGCTGCTGCTACGAATACCTAACGAGGTTGCCGATGCTTCTTCCGTTGCACCATCGGAATAGTCGGCTTCATCGATACGCAAACGAGAATCCTCAGCAAGAACTAGACGCTCGAGTTCTTTCGCGATCTCAATCTTCTTCTCGGTGGGGAAAGCTGCAAGATCGTCATCCCACAATTTCTGTTCGACTATCTCCACGCCATCTGGCTCAGCTAAGCCGGCAAATTCATCCACGCTGCCAAACGATGCGTTCTCCCGTGCTTCAGCTAACACTTCTCGCCACGAGGCTTCATCAAACATGCGCGCAGATGAGTTGCCCGTGCGACCGTCTTGAATCACAGTGATGCCAAGGCTTTGGCTTTGCGCCGAGACGAAATGTTCCACTTCGCCGTTACGAACGCGAACGTCGGTTTCCGTACTGCGGGTCACGGATGCAGCAATCTGCTCGCCTTCACGCGCTTCTGCGACAATCGCATCGGCAATCGCTTGCAAGTCATCAACGGTGTGACGGCTCATGCTGCGGTTCCTCCGACAGTGAGCGACTTCACACGCAATGTTGGCTGACCATCACCCACGGGAACACCTTGACCATCTTTGCCACACATGCCGGGGTTGCCCATGGCGAAGTCATTACCCAAAAGGTCAATGTCTGCAAGGACTTGTGGGCCATTGCCGATGAGGTTTCCTTCGCGCAACGGCTCGGTGATCTCGCCATTCTCAATGAGGTATGCCTCGGTCATGCCGAACACAAAGTCACCCGTTGCAGTGTTCACACTGCCGCCACCCAACTTTGCGACATACACACCCTTCTCGGTGGCACGCACAATGTCATCTGGCTCTTCGGTGCCGTTCAATACAAACGTGTTTGTCATGCGCACCATCGGAAGGTGCTGATAGCTCTGGCGACGACCATTACCGCTTGGTGCGCGGCCATCCTTGCTGGAACGAATGTGGTCCCACATGTAATCCGTGAGGACGCCGTTCTCGATAAGGACATTACGTTGGCTCTTGTGACCTTCATCGTCGATGCCGATGGCGCCCCACTCGCGGCTCATTGTGCCGTCGTCCACCAAGGTGACGAGCGGCGATGCAACAAGTTCACCAACACGGTTTGCGTATACGGATGCTCCGCGAGCAACAAGGTCTGCTTCTAAACCGTGACCGCATGCTTCGTGGAACAACACGCCACCGCTACCGCACTTAATAACAACCGGCATCGCGCCACTTGGTGCAGGACGAGCTCGCAATTTGGTCACTGCCTGACGTGCTGCACGCTGCGCAAGTTCTTCGATGCTCTCTTCGTCGAACAATTCAAAACCGATTGTGTAGCCAACGGAGTCGTATCCGGTCTGCATGCCAGTGTCGCCGTCGGCAACGGTGCTGACACGGAAGATAGTGCGCACTTGCTCATCGGTTGCAAGAACTCCATCGCTGTTTGCAACAAGGATGCGGCGTGTTGCATCGCTGTATCCAGCGCTGACCTGCACTATGCTCTGGTCAATGCCGCGAGCAACATCGTTGGCGATCATTAACAGTTCCACTTTGCGAGCCTTGGGAACTGACGTTGGCAAGATGCGCACATTGTTCACTTGCTGACGCGCAACAGTTCCTAACGACACGGTGTGTACTTGACCATCGCCGGTGGCGGCAGCTGCTGCGGCGGCTTCGGCAGCAGCTAACAAACCCTTTTCCGAAAGGTCAGCGGTGTAGGCAAACCCCGTGGTCTCGCCATTGATGACACGAATACCTGCGCCACTATCGCGACTGCTGTTGACAGCTTCCACTTTGCCGTCGTCGAGGCTTGCGCCCATATTGCGCTTGTCCTCAATAAAGATCTCGGAAAAGCCCGCACCTGTGGAGCGACCTTTGGCAAGGACCCGCGACAAAACGCTGGAATCAAACTCTTGGGACAAATCAACAAGGCTCACAGCGCTCAGCCTACTGACGGCGTATCGCGACGGGCTCTAGTGTGGGTGTCGCATGAATGAGGCCGCGTCGACCCCCACGCCTGAAGAGGTCCGTGAGCACCAGACGCGGTGGTGGAAAGAAGCCCTCATCATGGGCACCTTTTATTTCCTGTATTCGCTGACCCGTAACAATTTCGGTTCGGTCAATGTGAAGGGCGCGGATATCCCACTGCGGGCATTTAACAATGCAATGAAGATCATCCGTGTTGAGCGAGCGCTCGGTCTCTTCCACGAAGAATCCATCCAGCAGTGGTTCCTTCCGTACAAGGGCTTCATCCAGGCCCTCAACACGTATTACGGCACTGCCCACTTCGCGGTCACTATCGCGGTGTTCTTCATTCTCTTCCGTCGACGCAAAGACGTGTTCCCCATTTTCCGCAACGCACTTGCATGTATGACTGCTGTGGCAATCGTGGGATTCTCGTTCTTTCCGCTGATGCCACCGCGACTTCTTGATGCGCCGTGCCCATCGGTGACACAGCCAAATCAATACGGCGGTGCATGCATTGAAACCGAATTACGCAACTACAACGGTGCAGAGAACTTTGGCTTTGTTGACACGCTTGATGAATACGGCGGACCGTGGGATTTCAACTCTGGTGGAATTGCGAAAGCTTCGAACCAATACGCAGCGATGCCGTCACTACACATTGGCTGGGCGTCGTGGTGTGCATTTGGCATCTGGCCACTTGCACGCAAACGATGGATTCGTGCGGCAGTGCTTCTGTATCCGGCGTTGACGTTGTTCACCATCGTCGTCACGGCGAACCACTACTGGTTTGACGGTATTGGCGGTCTCATCGCACTTTTATTCGGGTTCATTGTTGGCAATTCTGTGCACCAATGGAATCAGCGTCGCCTTGATGCCCAATTTGAAGCAGCACGTTCGCATCACCCTTCGCAGAGCGCCGCCAACTAGTTCTTAGAAACTGTGGTAGCCGCCGTCGATCGTGATGACGTCGCCCGTGTGATACTTGCTGGCGTCGCTCGCTAAGTACGCAGCAATACCGCTGAAGTCTTCAGGGTCACCCCACCGACGCATTGGCACGCGAGGCAACACCTTCTCAGCGAACTTGTCCCAGCCGAGTGCAGGTGCTGTCATCTCACTCATGATCCAGCCGGGCAACACTGCGTTGCTGCGAATGCCATGACGAGCATGCTCCACTGCAATCGCACGCATCATTGAAATGAGTCCGGCTTTTGATGCGCCGTAATGCTGTCCGCGCTGTTGTCCAAAGTATGCAGAGCCCGAAGTGGTGAACACCAACGAACCACCATTACCTGTAGCGACCATGTGTCGTGTCGCAACTTGAGCTGTGTAGAACGCACCGTCCAAGTTCACGCGCATCACGCGATGCCATTCGTCATCTGTCATTGAAACAAAACTCTCTGCGGCACCGCCCACACCTGCGTTGACGAAGCAGGAATCCACATGCTCGAACACTTCAAGAGTTGCAACGAACGATGCGCTCACCTGTTCTTGGTCACCGACGTCACAGATGAAGTCCGCAACACGCACTCCCATTGCCTCCAGTTCGGCACGAGCCGTTGCGTTCTTGCCCGCATTCGTGCCCCAGATCGCAATGCTGGCCCCACGACTGGCAAGCCCCTTTGCCATGCCCAGCCCAATTCCCCCATTGCCTCCGGTGACGAGAGCCACCTTGCCTGTTAGGTCAAATATGTCCTTCATATGGCTCAGACCGTAGCCTTAATATCTATGGCGCTCCTTTCCAGCATTCATCAGCCTGCTGATCTGCGCCCGTTGTCTATCCCCCAGCTGAATGAGCTGGCCGGCGAAATTCGCGAGTTCATCGTGAACGCCGTGGCCGAGACCGGTGGACACCTAGGTTCCAACCTTGGCGCGGTGGAACTATCCATCGCATTGCACCGCGTTTTTGAATCACCCACCGATGCGGTGCTGTGGGACACCGGCCATCAGGCCTACGTGCACAAAATTCTCACGGGTCGTCAAGCAGGTTTTGCAAAGTTGCGCCAACAAGATGGCATCTCTGGATACCCCAGCCGCGAAGAGAGTCGTCACGACTTCATCGAGAACAGTCATGCGTCCACCGTCCTTAGTTATGCACATGGTCTTGCTGTCGCACGTGAAGCAGGTGTGAACAAGCAGCGTCACATCGTTGCGGTCATCGGTGATGGTTCGATGACTGGCGGCATGGCATATGAGGCGTTGAACAACCTTGGGCATTCCAAGAGTCGCGTGATCATCATTTTGAATGACAACGGTCGCAGTTACGCGCCGACTATCTCCAACTTGTCGCAAGGCGGCGAGAACGCACCACTCGACACAACGGGAGAACTGCCAAAGTTCCCCGAACGCATGACCGGCAAGTTGTCACGCGCTCTCACTGGTATTCGTTTGAATCCTGTGTACGTGCGTCGTCAACGCAAGTTTGAAGCATTCATGCGTGACCTTCCTGTGTTGGGCAAGCAAGCCGAACAAGGTGTGGAGGCCTTCAAGGCTGCTGTGCGCGAGTTCTTGCAACCACCATCGTTCTTTGAAGCTCTCGGCGTGCAATACATCGGTCCTGTTGATGGTCACGACATCGAAGAACTTGAATCTGCACTCACCGCCGCTATCGAGCGCGAAGATGAAGGCCCCATCGTGTTGCACGTGCTCACGCAAAAGGGTCGCGGTTATTCATTCGCTGAAGATGACGACGAGAAGCACCTGCATGACACGTCCTCGTTTGACCCGATCAATGGTCCGAAGCAAGCAGTACTTAGCGGTTATACCAATGCATTCAGCGAGGCATTACTTGCTGAAGCAACAGCAGACCCACGCATTGTTGCCATCACCGCTGCGATGCCCGGGCCCACCGGCCTTCTTGATTTCCAAGAGAAGTTTCCCGACCGCTTCTTCGACGTGGGCATTGCCGAACAACACGCAGTAACCGCAGCAGCAGGTATGGCGATGGGCGGATTACGCCCCGTCGTAGCTCTGTACTCAACGTTCTTGTCTCGTGCGTGGGATCAAGTGGTGTACGACGTTGCATTGCATCGCTTGCCTGTCATCTTCTGTTTGGATCGTGCCGGTATTACAGGTGACGACGGCCCAAGCCATCACGGCATCTATGACATGGCGTTGTTGTCAAAGGTTCCTGGCATGCGCGTCCTTGCACCAAGTTCGATTCAAGATGTGCAGCAGATGTTGCATGATGCGATGACACTCGCAAACGATGGTCCTGTTGTCATTCGTTATCCGAAGGGCGTTGCTCGCTCTGTTGAACCACTTCTGGTTGGCTCTGGATTGAACGCATTGAAGTTGGCAACAGGTAACGGCAAGATTGCGATTCTCGCTATCGGCAAGATGGTGACAGCTGCAGAGAAGGCTCTTGATGGATTGGCAGACCTTGGCATCAATGCAACGGTGTACGACGTGCGCTCGTGCACACCGCTAGACCCAGCGATGATTGCTGACGCCGCAACCCATTCATTCGTTCTCACCGTGGAGGATGGCTTGCACGATGGCGGCATTGGACAACTGATTGCTGATGCCGTACACGCAGTGAACCCAGAGGTGTACGTGGAGAGCCTGGGCGTACCCACAAAGTTCATCCCGCACAACAAGCCTGACGCCATCCTTGCCCAATTTGGGTTGGATGCCGCCGGAATCACTTCCGCTGCACAACGCCTTCTGGCGTAGCGTGTGGCTATGGCTGATCTCGCCGCTGAACTCGACTTCGCACTCTCTCTTGCCGATGCTGCAGATGCAGTCACACTGCCCCGCTTTATTGCGCGCAACTTCACTGTTGACCTGAAGGCGAACCAGACCGAAGTAACGGAAGTTGATCGAGGCACTGAGACCGTGATCATGGACATCGTGCGTGCACAGCGACCACACCACGCTTGGTACGGCGAAGAACATGGCAGCAGCGACAATGCCGAAACATCGGAATACACCTGGGTGATTGACCCCATTGATGCAACGTCGAACTTTGTTCGTGGCGTTCCAGTGTGGGCAACGTTGATTGGGTTGGTGCACCGCGACATGGGCCCGGTGTTAGGTGTTGTGTCGGCGCCTGCGATGCAGACGCGTTGGTGGGGCGTGTTGGGTGATGGTGCGTATTGCAATGGTCATCCGATCAACGTGAGCGATGTGACGTCGTTAAGTGAAGCGCACTTGTCGATTACGGCGAATGATTTATGGGACAAGATTGGGAAGACGCAGCACATCGACAACGTGACGCGTGCAGCAAAGCGTGTGCGTGGCTTTGGCGATTTCTGGCAACACATGTTGGTGGCACAAGGCGCTGTAGATGTTGCAGTTGATGCGGTGGGACTTGAGCCGTATGACATCGCTGCACTGATTCCGATTGTGCAAGCGGCCGGTGGACGATTGACGAATCGCAAGGGTGTTGTTGATTGGCGTGCGAATACTGCCATCTCCAGCAATGGTGCGTTTCATGACG
>JBEDFA010000002.1:0-5820 GCA_041175365.1 Actinomycetota bacterium
CGCACCGAAACGCCATAGAACTCACCCAGAGTTTCCGGGCGCAGTACTTCTTCGGCCGGGCCGTTGGCCACACGATGGCCAGCATGCATCAACGCAAGACGATCGGAATAGATACCCGCCAGCGTGAGGTCGTGCATTGCTGACACGACAGTGAGCCCGTGCTCACGACGCAACTTGTCTACAAGCTCCAACGCCTGCTGTTGGTGTCCAATGTCGAGTGCGCTCGTTGGTTCATCCAACAACAAGATGGGTGCTTCTTGCGCAATGGCGCGCGCGATCACCAAACGTTGACGTTCTCCACCAGACAGCGTGTCCACATCACGTTTCGCGAGATCAGCAAGGTCGAGACGTGCGATGACATCTTCCACCATGCTGTGGTCGTGCGCCGTTTCGTGGCCGAAGTGTGTAACAAAAGGATTACGACCCAACAACACATATTCCGCACCGGTCATACCCGATGGCAACACCGGAGACTGCGGCACGTATGCGATGAGTTGTGCACGTCGACGTGAGGAACGCGCAGTGAGCGGTGAACCGTCCACAAGGATGCGACCGCCGTGCGATGTCACACCAGTGATTGCGCGAAGCAATGACGACTTACCTGCACCATTGGGGCCGATGATGCACAGCCATTCACCAGGTTTAATGGTGTCGGTGAATCCGTGCACAGCTGTGCGGCCGTCATATTGAACGCTGACGTTTTCAAATGCAAGCGATGTCATCGCTGAGCCTGCCTTGTCCGAAGAATGAGAAGAAAGAACGGTGCACCCAAGAATGCAGTAACGACACCAATCGGTGTTTCTGCAGGGTTATCAAGAATGCGACCAGGAATATCTGCGACGATGAGAAACACCGCGCCGAACAACATCGACATCGGCAACACGATGCGATACGAACTGCCGACGACCAAGCGAATGGCGTGCGGAACAATGATGCCGACGAATCCGATGAGACCACTCACCGCGACAACTGCTGCCGTACCGAGAGTTGCTGCAACAACAACGATGAGACGGACACGAGACACGTCGACGCCGAGCGCTGTGGCTTCTTCATCCCCCACGCGCAAGACATCCAGAAGGCGACGATGCATCAACAGCGCCACAGTGGACATCAAAACGTAGGGAATCACTAAGCGAACATCGCTCCATGTTGCAGACGAGAGACGACCAAGAATCCACGAATACACCTGACGCACAACATCAGAGTTGCGTTGCAATAAGAACGTTTGCACCGCTGTTGCTAACGATGTGACAGCAACACCCGCCAACACAAGGCTGATGGAACTTCGATCGTTCTTCACCGATGAGCCAACAAGATACGTGGCAAGTACTGCCAGCAGACCACCGAGAAACGCTGCAAGAGGCAATGGGTCAATGACCCAATCACTGCTTCCACTGCGATTCACGGTGATGACGATGGTGGCACCAAGGCCCGCACCAGCCGCAACACCCAACAAATACGGGTCCACTAACGGATTGCGGAAAACACCCTGATAGCTAGCGCCCGAAATGGAAAGCGTGGAACCCACCAATGCAGCGAGCACCACGCGCGGTGCACGAATCTGCCAAATGATGGCCCAGTCGGTGGCACTCATACCGCTATCAATGGTGATGAACGGCAGACGGTTCAAGAATTCAAGCGGAACGCGCCACCACTCTGGACCAGCAGGTCCGATCATGACGCCGCCCAACACAGCCAGAAGCAACGCCACAACCGAGACGGGGATTAACCACCGGCTCGCACCGTGGACAGTGCTCTGTGTTGCTGTGAGGGACGACGACATGTAACGGACTAATTACTTTGCAGTGGCTTTCGCAAGCATGTCTGAGTGCGCCTTGCCGAACTGCTCGATGAGGTCAACCACGCGTGGGCCCCAGCGCGAAGCCACGTCATCATCAAGCTCGACAACGTTGCCCTCTTTCACCGCAGAAATTCCTGACCAGCCTGCGCGAGCAGCAACTGTGGCAGCGGTCTGCTGGCAGCACTTCGTATCAGCAAGGAAGATGATGGCGGGATCCGCCTTCACGATCGCTTCCGCACTTAACTGCGGATAATCGTTTCCTTCTTCTGCACCATCAGCGATGCTGATCAAATTGAACTGCTTCATCAGTGCGCCAACGAATGTGTTGGATGTAACGCTGTAGAAGGTGTTGTCCAATTCGTAATACACGGGGAACTCAATTGTGTCCAACGCGTCGGGAACAGCTGCTTCGATGCGTGTCTTCATCGATGTCACGAGTTCTTCAGCTTCTGATGTGTGGCCTGTCAAGTCACCCAGTTCATTGATCTGCTTGTACACATCATCAAGTGATGCAGCTGCAGCGCCTGTCCACACTTCAATCTCAGGGTTTGCGCCCGTGAGTTGTTCGGTGATCTTGTTCATGTCATTCGAGATAAGAACAACATCAGGTTCGTACGCGAGAATTGCTTCTGCACTTGGCTCGTACGCAGAAATCTTGGTGACTTTCGGTGCCACTTCTGCCGGGTACGTACTGAGGCTGTCAACTGCAACAACTTGATCCCCTGCGCCAATGGCGTAGAGCATTTCTGTTGCTGTTGGCGACAAGCTGACAATCTTCAAGGACTGTTCAGGTGATGTGATGTCTGCAGATTCACTGCCGCTACCGCCACATGCGCTGACAATAAGAACGGACGCGGCAATCGCTGTGATTACCCGTTTCCGGATTGGGAACTTCATGTTCATTGGGATCTTCCTCCATAAAAGTCTGGAGAAAGAAGGTTGGATCACAGATTTCGGCTTGCGCCGGTTGCCTCCGCGGACCGCCCTTCCTTCGAGGACTGGTTAAACGCACACAAGCTCAGGCGACCGGACTTGTCTGTGCAGAGTTACCTCTGACAGAACCACCGTTGCGGGACAGTGCCGGAATCTCACCGGACTTCGCTGTTGCAAGTGCAACACCCCTATTGGGGTGCACAAATGACCGTAGCACTCCGAGAATGGGGTGCTGAAAAGCAGGTTCTATGAAACGCGAAAAGGCTTATTCGGCAACGAGGTCAATGATGCGCTGCACGCCGTCAACCAAGTCTTCGTCGCTGAGAGCGAACGAAAAACGCATGAATCCAGGAGTACCAAACGCTTCGCCAGGCACAACTGCAACTTGGACTTCATTCAAGATGAGGTCTGCAAGCTCCAATGTGGTGGTGGCCTTCTTGCCGCGGATGTCGCGGTTGAGAAGACCCGTGAAGTTTGGATAGCAATAGAAAGCACCTTGTGGCTCCATGCACGTCACGCCAGGAATCGAAGTGAGCATTTTGTGCATCAACTTGCCACGACGCTCAAAAGCTTCGCGCATCATGTGCACAGCAGACAGGTCTCCGCTAACAGCTGCAAGTGCAGCCATCTGTGCAACGTTCGACACGTTGGAGGTTGCATGCGACTGGAAGTTGATGCTGGCCTTAATGATGTCCTTCGGACCAATCATCCAGCCCACACGCCAACCGGTCATTGCATAAGTTTTTGCGACACCGTTGAGAATGATGCACTGCTCGGCAAGTTCGGGAACCACTGTGGGCATCGAAACAAACTTGTTATCGCCATAAGTGAGGTGTTCGTAGATCTCATCGGTGATGACCCACACTTTGTTCTTCACAGCCCACTCGCCAATGGCGCGCACTTCTGCCTCTGGGTACACAGAGCCAGATGGGTTATCAGGAGAAACGAAGAGCAATGCCTTTGTCTTTGGCGTGAGAGCTGCATCAAGTTGTTCAACAGTGACGCGGAAGCCATTTGCTTCTTCAGTGTCGATGACCTTTGCAACGCCGCCTGCAAGAGAGATGGCTTCGGGGTAGGTCGTCCAGAACGGAGCGGGGCAAATGATCTCGTCACCTTCATCGCACAATGCCGCGAATGCGGTGAACACCGCGTGCTTGCCGCCGTTGGTGACGAGCACTTGATCGGCGGTGCATGCAAAGCCGCTGTCGCGCATTGTCTTAACTGCGATTGCTTCACGAAGTTCTGGCAAACCAGCTGCTGGCGTGTAGCGGTGGTTCTTCACCTCGGAGCATGCCTTGATGGCGGCTTCCACGATGTGTGCAGGGGTTGGGAAGTCGGGCTCTCCGGCGCCGAAACCGATGACGTTTTCACCCTTGGCTTTCAGGGCCTTGGCCTTGGCATCGACCGCAAGGGTGGCGGACTCGGCAATTGCACCGAGGCGGGCGGAAATACGTCGCAATTCTGTTGGACCAGGCATAAATGAAAGGATGACAGGGTGAGCGATAAGAACCAACTTGATTTCAAGATTCCTGCCAACCTTCTGCCACAAGACGGTCGATTTGGCTGTGGGCCCTCCAAAGTTCGCCCCGATCAGTTGACCGCCGTGATGGAGCGCATGACCTCCGTCATGGGTACTTCCCATCGCCAGGCGCCCGTCAAGAACATCGTGGGCTCCGTTCGCAGCGGGCTCATGAGCCTGTTCAACCTGCCCGAGGGCTGGGAGATCGTCATGGGCAACGGTGGCTCCACCGTGTTCTGGGACGTCGCCACATTCGGTCTCATTCGTGAGCGCAGCCATCACCTTGTGTTCGGCGAGTTCTCATCAAAGTTCGCAGAGGCATCAGCTGCTGCACCACACCTAGCAGATCCTGTTGTGTTGTCTTCCGACACTGGCTCACACCCCACGCCAGAGGGTGATGCATCGTGCGACGTGTATGCGTACCCGCACAACGAAACATCCACGGGTGTTGCGATGACTCCAGTACGTCCATCGAAAGATGGTCTTGTTGTTGTTGATGCAACATCTGCTGCCGGCGGTTTGATGTGGGACCCCGCAAATGTTGATGTGTATTACTTCGCACCGCAGAAGTGCTTCGCATCTGACGGCGGCTTGTGGCTTGCTGCATGCTCCCCTGCGGCGATTGAGCGCATTCGTGAGATCAAAGCCACGAAGCGTTGGATGCCTGCATCGCTCGACCTTTCCATCGCACTTGATAACTCTGTCGCAAACCAGACGTACAACACCCCAGCACTTGCAACACTCATCATGTTGGACGAGCAAGTGAAGTGGATGAACACCAATGGTGGTCTTTCATGGGCTGCAGGTCGCTCTGCACAGTCCGCACAAACGTTGTACTCGTGGGCTGCAGCCAGCGATTATGCGACACCATTTGTTATGAACCCAGCGCATCGTTCGGACGTTGTTGGCACTATCGACATCGACGGCGTGGACGCCAACCAGGTCAGCGCAATCCTTCGCGCCAATGGCGTGGTGGACACCGACAGCTACCGCAAGTTGGGACGCAACCAATTGCGAGTAGGAATGTTCCCTGCGATTGATCCATCCGATGTTGCAGCACTCACTAAGTGCATCGATGTAGTGGTCGACCACTTACGTTCGTAGATTGAACCGCAATGACTCTGTCGGTGGAAGAAGTTCTCGAAACGTATTGGGATGACATCGAGCCATTGCGCAATCCCGTGATGCTGGTTGCCTTGCGTGGACTCTTCGACATCGGTGGCGTTGCAACCTCCGCACTCGACTGGATGTTGAAAGAACGCGACTTTGCAGTCGTTGCCGACATTGATCCAGACCCGTTCTTCGACTTCACGCAAGAACGCCCCGAAGTGTTCACCGATGAAAATGACGAGCGTCAGATTCGTTGGCCTGAAAATGAGTTCACAGTTATTCGCTACCCCGAAGGCGCTCGCGACATGGTGGTACTCAATGGCGTTGAACCACATGTGAGTTGGGGCGTCTTCACACAGTCCGTTGTTGAGGTCGCAAAGGGCCTCGGCTGCACATTGGTGATCAGCCTGGGCGCGGCAGCAGAACAAGTGCCACACTCGCGTGTTCCGTTCGTCGT
>JBEDFA010000003.1:0-51849 GCA_041175365.1 Actinomycetota bacterium
CAGCCTCGATCATGTGGAGATCGCTTCCACAGATTCCGCTTGATGTCACCTTGATGAGTTCACCAGGACCACTGGGAATGTCTTTCTCGACGACGGAGATGATTCCTTGGGATGCGGTGACAGCGAGCATTTGTTCACCGTAGTACGAGTGAATGGTTACGTAGTTGTGGGAGAGACGGTTGTTGGTGGAGTGCTTGTTGACGTCGTTGATGAACTCGACGTTGTGGTGGTCGTCGTCGAGGTAGAAGACGAGGTAGTCACTTCGGTCGTTGACGAGGTTGTACTCGTCGCATCAATGATCCGTCGGGCGAACACATTCATTTGAGAAAGGAAGAATGAAGTGCGCGTTTTGTATCCAGTGACCGTGAGGTGAACACCATCTGCAACGAATCTGCTTTGTCCTTTTGGTGTGAAGAACTTGTTCCAATCTGCAACAACGAGATTGGGGTAGCGGGTGGTGGCGTTCTTTAGTGCTCGGTTGAAGCGTGCGGCACGTGAACGCCAATCTGCTCGACCTGTGGGTGAGAACTCAAGGTTGACCCACAGCACGGGAATAGTTCCTACTTGTTCCATCACTGTGTCGATGGCGTAGTCCGGGTACCAGGTGGCTGACTTTGAAATCATGTCGTTGGTGCCGAGGGCGACAACAATGGCAGTGGTGGTGTCAGTGAGTTGATCTGCAATGACCTTGGCGCCGACTGTTGCCTTCCGACCGTTTTTGGCATCAACGACAACTTTTGTCCAAATGTTGGTGGCTTGCGACTTGACGCCTAGTTTCCCGAAATAGTTCGCACCGAATGTGAGGCTGTCGCCGACTACCAGAAGCGTTCCTTGTCCGTTGGGGCCAATGGCCGGTTTCCCTGCTGAAACGAGAGGCGCGGTTGTAGCGGTGACCAAGGCGACAACTGTGAAAGCAACGCAGATATTTCTGCGAAATACAGAGCGCATTGGGGAGACCACACAACCATTGTGGCAAGGTAAAAGGGTGATGCGCAGACACTTCCTCACTTATTTGGCCCTCTCGACGATGTCCATCGCACAGCCGATCATGGATCTCTATGGCAAGAACCCCACCGTGTTCTCGGCAGCGAAGCTTTCCTCGTTTGAAGTCGCCTTATTTGTGCTGATTGTTGTGCTGGTACCGGCGCTTCTTGCGACGGGCTTGGACAGACTGACGCGCTTTCTAGGACCAAAGGTCAATGAAGCGACTCGGCTGTGGGTTATCGCAGGATTCTCCTTTCTTTTGGGTCTTGCCGTAGCTGGATGGGTCAATGTCGACGGCAATGTAGGTGCAGTTGTCGTTGCGACGATTTTTGCTGTCGTCATTCCTATTGCATATGACAAGAAAAAAGTTGTTCGAGAATGGTCCCGATGGCTGGCTGTTTTGGCTGTGGCAGTTTCTGTCAGTGCGGTTCTGCAGTTGCAGCCAATTCTCATTCAGTCTGATGGTCCAACATCTGACGCCGTAATTGCAAAGAAGGACATCAGCGTTTTGCAGATTGTCCTTGATGAATTCCCGCTGTATGCGTTGCTGGGAGAAAACGGCGCGATTAATGCGGAGCGGTTTCCTGGCTTTGCGGAGCTTGCAAACGGATCAACGTGGTACAGAAACAACATTGCGGAATCGAACTTCACACACCAAGCGGTTCCAGCGATTCTTTCTTCTGCGGTTCCGAAGCAAGCGGGCGGTCCATTTCTTGCTCAATATCCGAAGAACATTTTCACTCTGTATGCAGGGAAGACGACAGTTGCCGGAATTGAGCCGGTGACCAGTCTGTGCCCCAAGAGTGTGTGTGCCGGATCTGACTCTCAGAACTCGACTTTCGAATATGACCGCTTTAAGAAGTTCTTGCGCGATGCAAGTTATGTCTATGGGCAACGCGTTCTGCCGCCTGTTTTGCGTCAACGAATTCCGTCGACGGCGGGAGCATGGGGTGGTTTCGGGGCTGTTGCCGACAAATTCAAAGAACAATTTGATGTGGGGGCACTGTCGCAGGTGGATGCTCTACAGAGCAGTGTTGAATTGATTACAAGCGATGCGAAGCCTCGTGTGCAAGTGGTGCATGCACTGGTGCCTCATGCACCCTGGCGGATTACACCAGATCATCGTGTTGCTCCACTGTCTTCATCTATCTCCACTTCGAATCCTGATAGTGAAGAAATTGTGAGGGATACGTACCAGACATTCCTGTATCAGGTGTCTGCTGCGGACACGGCGATTGCTCAAATGATCAAGGTCCTGAAGGCCGCTAATCGTTGGGACACAACCATGATTGTTCTGACGGCGGATCATGGCATCTCGTTTATTCCGACACTGCCACAACGTCACAATGACTTCACCGAACCAGATACCGTGAATGACATTTACCGCATCCCAACATTTATTAAATACCCAGGTCAAAAGACTGGTGTTGTGAGCGACTGTGCGATGACCAACCTTGATCTACTTCCAACGATTATCGAGACGACGGGAACCAAGACATCATGGAAGTTCGCAGGATCCTCCGTTGCGTCGTCATGTCCTTCCGGTCGAACTCGCACCGTGGTGTCTGCCACGGGGGAGGCCTCAACGTTGACTGATGGTTTTGAAAAGGCAGTGGAGCGTTCGGTTCATTACGCAGGTGTCGTGACCAATGTCGGGCCAGCTCGTAAGGTCGCTGCAGTAGGGGCGTCGGCGTCTCTTATCGGTTCTCCGTTGACAGCCACACAGCAGAACCCCGCTGTTACGAAGTGGACTGTTAATCAAAAGAAGCAGTTCGCGAATGTCTCTAATGAACGGGGCGCGCGAGTTCCTTCATTGATCACTGGTGTAGTCCGCGTAAATGGGGCGCTTGATGAAGGCGTAGAAGGCATCGTCGTCGTTGACGGTATTGCTGCTGGCGTGATTGGTGAGTTGTCGGGTGCCAGAGGACTGGTGGAATACACAGCAATTCTGGATTACACGCTTCTGGGCACAGGAACCCATTCGGTGGAGCTCTTCATTCGTGATGCAGCTGGAGTTGTTACTCGTGTTGGAGCGCCAAAATAAATTTCGCTAGAACGAGGTGCGCGCTCGCCATGCATCAATGTCTTGCAACTGTTGAACCACTGCAGGAACATCAGCTACTGCTATTGGGCGACTAATAAAATATCCCTGCGCCTTGTTGCATCGCATTGATGCAAGAGCAGTGAGTTGATCTTTATTCTCAATACCCTCGGCAACGATGTCGGCGCCAAGTGCATTTGCCATTGCAATGATGGTGCGCACGAGATTGCGTGTGCCCTCTTCTGTTGTGAGGTCTTGAACAAAAGCGCGATCGATCTTGACGCATTGAATGGGGAACTTTTGCAGCAAGGACAAGGAGCTATATCCAGTTCCAAAGTCATCGATTGCTATGCGAACACCAAGGGCGTTCAAACGACGCAGAGCTGACAATGCTTGTGTTGCTTCCGTGATCATGACTGATTCGGTGACTTCAAGCCACAGTTGTTCTGCCGGGATGCCTGATGTCGATAATGCGTCGCTGACAATGGAAACGAACTGTGGGTCATGCAACTGACGAGGAGAAACATTGACGCTCATGGTGGTGCTTGGTGAAACGACTGCAGTGTCAATCCAGTGGCGCAATTGAAGCAATGCATCGTTGAGGGCCCACGAACCGAGAGGGACGATGGTTCCTGTTTCTTCAGCAATGGGAATGAAATCTGATGGCGGAACGATTTCTCCATCTCCGCGATCCCAGCGCATGAGTGCCTCAAACCCCACAACAATGCCAAGGTCGACGTCAATGATGGGCTGATGAACAAGATGCAACTCTTTGCGTTCGAGAGCGCGGTAAAGCGCCGTCTCGACATCCAGTCGTTTCGAAACCTTCTCGAGCATGGAGTCATCAAAGAGTGCGATGCAATTGCGTCCGGCTGCTTTAGCGCGATACATGGCCGTGTCTGCATGTCGCATGAGATCATCCGCCGAAAGGTCTACGCCCTTGGGTGAATACGCGATGCCGATGCTTGCGGTGACGAACATGTCACCTTCGGGTGTGCTCACAGGCTCATGGAATGCATCGAGAACGGTTTCTGCGAGGAGCACTGATTGCGTGGGGCTCTCGGTCGTTGCATCGAGGATGACAAATTCGTCACCGGCAATTCGAGCAACTGTCGCGTGTTCGGGGACGGCTGCAATAAGGCGTGATGCGACGAGGGTCAGAACATTGTCTCCAATGGAATGGCCGAGTGAGTCATTAATGTTTTTGAAGCGATCGACATCAATGAAGAGAACGGTTGGTTGACGACTGGTTCGCCACGCCTGCTGAACAGCTGTCTCAATGTGTTCCAACATGAGAATGCGGTTGGGAAGACCAGTGAGTGAGTCGGTCAATGCGCTCTTCACAAGGTGTTCTTGTGTACGCGCGTTTGCACGCACTGACTGAATAACTCGCAACATCACGACAACGGCGAGCACCGAAACAGAAAGAGTCCGCACAACTCGGTCCTGAGTGTCAAACGGATCTGTGACTGCGAGCAGAACAACAGGAACGATCAGTGACGCTGTTGTTGTGACGAGACGAGTCATCAATGGAGGAGAGACGCGACCCGCACCTGAGGTGTAGATGTGCCGAACCGTGGGGTGCAGGAAACCTGCCGCTGCGAAACCGCCGGTGACGAGGAACGGAGTGGAGAAAGTCGTGCTGGAAATGGAGAAATCCTGGCGAAACGACATGGCCCGCAAAACAATTCCAATGAGTCCGAGAAAGACGGCCAAGCCGAGGAATCCGACTGCAGGTGAAGGTGCAGTGTCGGAGAACAAGAGAGTGGCTAATAGGAAGAGGACCACCATTGCGGCGCCGAGCGTGCTTGCTCGAAGAACAGTGAGTGATGAACTTGTTGATTCCTGGATTGCTGGCTGAACAAGTACTACCCAGATGAGAACCCATGCGCCGAGTCCGACGATGAGGCCGTCGGCAAGAACATTGGATGCGCGTGGTCCAAGACGGCGTCGAACAAAAACAATGAGACCGGCAACGAGGATCAGTTGCGAACCAAGAACAAGGGATTCAACGAAAAGTTCATTGGTGGAGTGAAGCGACGTCTGCAACGCTGCCGTTAGTAACACCAAGGAGGATGCTGACGTCAGCAGGATGCTGGTGGGGGGTGTATGGGCGAGTAGCCCTACAAGCATTCCGAGGGCCGCTAACGAAATCGCCGCAATGGCGTATAGGGAGTCAATTCGGTTTGAACCCAGTCCATGAAGGCATGCCATTGCGATTCCGGCGACTGCCGCTGCCCATGATGAGGCTGCCAATGCTCTGCGCGCCACAAGACCCTCAATTCGGCCACCAATGACCGCCAATACGAACTCTTATGAAGGTACTACGCCGCGTTTGCTGGGCGGGGGAATCTCTACCGCATGTTTGCCCTCGGTAGGCTGAAATCAAATGACAACTGTTGCGCCCACCATCACGGTCGTAGTTCCCGGCTCCCATCTCATGGCAGAACTACTTGGCCAGCGCGACGAACTGTTGCGTCGGGTTGAAGAAGCTTTCCCTGATGTTTCTGTCGCTGTGCGTGGCAACGAAATCAATTGTGTTGGTCCACGTGCGCACCAGGTAGGAAAACTCTTCGAAGAGATGGTGCTGCTTCTGCAGCGTGGCGAGAAGCTCGACCAGTCTGTGATGGATCGCAGCATCGTGATGGTGCGTGCAGAACAGCGACCAAGCACGATTCTCACAGACGACATCCTCAAGGGTTCTCGCGGTCGAATGGTGCGTCCGAAAACAGCCGGGCAAAAGCGCTACGTCGATGCCATTCGGAACAACACGATTACTTTCGGTATCGGACCTGCGGGTACGGGTAAGAGCTGGCTTGCGGTTGCAATGGCTGTTCAGGCTCTGCATGCGCGTCAAGTGCAGCGCATCGTCTTGACGCGACCAGCTGTAGAAGCGGGAGAGCGACTGGGATTTCTGCCTGGAGATCTCATGGCAAAGATTGACCCGTACCTTCGACCTCTATATGACGCGTTGTACGACATGGTCGATGCAGAAGCTGCGCAGAAGTTGATTGAACGCCAGACCATCGAAGTGGCGCCTTTGGCATTCATGCGTGGTCGCACTTTGAATAACTCGTTCATCATTTTGGACGAGGCGCAGAACACGACGCCCGAGCAAATGAAGATGTTCTTGACTCGAATTGGGTTCGGATCCAAAGTGGTCGTCACCGGAGATATTTCCCAAATCGACGTTCCGGATGGGCGTAGCGGTTTGGTGGGGCTGGAGAAGAAACTCGGAGATATTGATTCTCTTGAGTTCGTCCGTCTTGATGGTTCCGATGTTGTGAGGCACCGAATCGTTGCCGACATCGTTGCTGCCTATGAGAAGCACACGGCTAGTTCAGATGAATCGCGTCAGCGCAAGAGTGGCCGCCGTGACTGAGTCTCGACCGAAAATTGATGCTCCGAAACGTGCAGGCGGTGACGGGGTGCCAGAGGTGTTCTGTTCTGATGAACAAGAAGACATTGTTGTTGACCTTGACCGTTGGCGTCGATTGGCGATAGCAACTTTGCAGTCGCAGGGGATTCGCGGTGCTTGTGAACTTTCTCTGTTCTTTATCGATGAGTCGACCATTGCAGATTTGAATTCCGAACACATGGGCAAGGTCGGTCCTACTGATGTGCTTGCATTCCCACTCGATGGCGTTGAAGTTGCAGAAACACAAGGGCCGGGTGCTTTAACGAGAGGTCCCGCTCGTCCTCATCCAGATCACGACGACATGCCTACGTTGCTGGGCGACGTGCTTGTGTGTCCAGCAGTGGCAGAGAAACAAGCCCCTACTCATGCCGGCAATCTTGACGACGAGATTGCACTGCTTGTTGTGCATGGTTGTTTGCATGTTCTTGGCTTTGATCACGACACTGAGGAATCTCTCACAGAAATGCGTGCGATTGAGGTGGCTGTGTTGTCTGCTCATCACTGGAATGGTCCAGTACCCGAAGGTTTTCGACAAGGACATGACGAATGATTGCAACTAGCCCAACCAACGCCGACTGGTGGATGCTGATTGCGATTGGCCTTCTGCTCATTGTTCTAGTTGTTTTCTCCATTGCGGAAATGGGTCTGTCTCGCATGTCGAAGCCAAAGGCTCAGGCGCTTGCGGATTCTGGGACAAAGGGTGGCGCTTCGCTTCTTTCGCTCGTGAAGAATCCAGAGCGCTGGGTCAATCCGTTATTGCTGTCGGTGAATGTATGTCAGACAGTCCAAGCGACTTTGACTGGCGTGGTGGCTGGACGATTGTTCGGCGCCGCAGGTGTCGTCATTGGTGTGTTGCTCAACGTTGTCGTCTTTTTTGTTTTTGCAGAAGCGGTGCCGAAGACATACGCAGTGATTCATTCAGACCGCGCGGCGCTCTCGACGGCACCACTCATTTCTGCACTGGCTATGTTCTGGCCTCTTCGCATGATGTCAAAGGCTTTGATTGGGCTCACCAATGTTGTTGTGAAAGGCAAGGGTCTGGAGCAAGGACCATTTATTGGTGAGCAAGAGTTCCTCGGAATTGTTGAAGCCGCAGCCGAAGAAGAGATTATTGAACACGAGGAACGTGAACTCATCGAATCGATTATTGAGTTCGGTGACACAGTCGTGCGAGAGATTATGCGTCCACGACCCGACATCATTGATGTGCAAGCGGGTACCACTGTTGATGCTGCACTCGATGAAGCATTCGAACATGGCGTCAGTCGTTTGCCCGTGATGCATGAAGACAAAGAAGGAAACGAAGACGTTCTTGGCGTCGTTTATGCGAAAGATCTCATGATCCGTTGTCGTGCTGATGGTGGGTCTGATCTGATTGATTCACTTGTTCGTCCCGCAATAGTGATTCCGGAATCAAAGCCAGTGGCAAAGCTGATGCGCGAAATGCAACGCGACCACTTCCATATGGCAATTGTTGCTGACGAGTACGGAAGCATTGTCGGCTTGGTCACTCTTGAAGACTGCCTGGAAGAACTCGTTGGCGAAATTGTTGACGAACACGACGAAGAAACCTCTCTCATTAAGAATCTTCCTAACGGCGTGATGCTTGTGGACGCCGGAATAGCTATCTCAGAGTTCAATGATCATCTGAGTCTCAGTTTGGACGACGAAGAATTCGACACGCTCGGCGGATATATGTTCGGCGTGTTCGAACGTGTGCCGGCTGTGGGGGAGTCCATCGAAGTGAATGGGTGGAGACTGGCAACTGAAGAACTCGAAGGTCGCCGCATCACTCAAGTGCGGGTAACACCAATTGTCCCTCTTGACTAACTGATGTAGTTAATGAGCTCCGCACGTTTCGGCTTACCGAGTGCAGTGCGAGGAATTTCACCTATTTCAATCACTGCGCGTGGTGCACAGTGCGATGGCAACTGTTCCTTCACATAATTGCGGATGGTTTCCAGGTGCACAGTGGTTCCATCGGTCACGATCCATGCGGTGACGGCATGTCCCCATTCAACGTCAGGCACTCCCGCAATGCAAACATCTGTGATGTGCGGATGGCTGCGAAGAACATCTTCGACTGCTTCGGGCCATACATTTTCGCCACCAGTAATGATGAGGTCGCCCTCGCGTCCTTCAACATGAAGTGCGCCATCTTCAAAACTTCCGATGTCTCCAGTACGGAGCCAGCCTTCAGAATCGATAGGTGAGGTTCCGTCGCGATAACCGCGCATCAACATTGGTGCACGTAGATGGATCACAGAATCACGAATCTCGATTTCAACACCGTCTAGTGGAATGCCGTCGTAGACAACGCCACTTCCTGTCTCTGTCATTCCGTATGTTGTGACGGTATTGCTGGGGCGATCAATAGGGGGTTTTGCTCCACCAAGAACAATTGTTCGAAACAGGGAACTGTCGACACGCTGTAAGGCAGTGCTGACCAAAGACACCAAGGTCGCTCCGTCTTTTGCCGCCTGGTTGTAAAAGTCGACTGAAAATGAGGGGACTGCGATGACAGGGGTGTTCGTGACGATGGACCGAAGAATGACGCTGAGTCCTCCGACATGGGACGGGGGAAGACATGCCAACCACTTGTCGGAAGCAGTGACGCCTAGTCTCGAACTTGTTGCGAGGGCACTTGCTTGTGTTGCTGCATGAGTCAGCACGACGGCCTTGGGGAGGCCTGTGGTGCCACTGGTTGCGACAACGACGGCATCCCCGGGCTCGATAGAAAGTCCACGGTGGGATGATTCGTCGTTCAGAGTGGCAATACGTGTGGGTTTCACGACATCAAGAACGGACTTGCGAGCAGGCGCTGGTAGTCGTTGGTCAAGAGGGAAGATGGCGTCCCCCTCGTCCCATGCCTTGCGGATGCGCTCAACCATCTGCGGGCCACAGGGCATATCCAGGCAGATCAGTTCGTTCACGGTTTCAGGCTATGGGAGGTGCGACACTTGACCAATGAATAACGCGATGCCACCAAAGAATCTGGGATGGAAAAAGTGGGTCCTGGGTAGTCGCCCTCGCACGCTTCCTGCGGCGGTGGTGCCTGTGATGGTGGGTGCGGCATGTGCGTCTGCTGGTAACGCTGTGTGGTGGCGCGTTTCATTGGCACTGGTTGTCAGTCTTGCTCTGCAAGTCGGGGTCAATTACGCGAATGATTATTCCGATGGCATCAAAGGGACAGATGCTGTCCGCGTGGGTCCCTTGCGTCTTGTTGGGTCTGGTGCAGCGAAGGCATCTGATGTGAAGCGAGCTGCTTTCATTGCCTTTGGTGTTGCTGCTATC
Source organism: Actinomycetota bacterium (assembly GCA_041175365.1). Classification (GTDB taxonomy): domain Bacteria; phylum Actinomycetota; class Acidimicrobiia; order Acidimicrobiales; family Ilumatobacteraceae; genus UBA2093. The sequence continues at coordinate 9,738 of JBEDFA010000003.1, forward strand.
GCTGGACTTGTGTTGGCTCTTGTGACGACGCTGTGGCTGTTGGTTGTGGGTGTCGCTGCAATTCTTGCTGCGTGGACATACACCGGCGGTCCACGTCCGTACGGTTACGCCGGTTTGGGCGAAGTATTTGTCTTCGTCTTCTTTGGTCTCGTTGCAACGGTTGGCACTCAGTACATCGTGAGCGAAGAGTTCACCAGTACTGGTTGGGTGGCAAGTGTTGTTGTGGGCTGTTATGCGTGTGCTCTTTTGGTGGTGAACAACCTTCGCGATATTCCTGGTGACACCGAGGCAAACAAGAGAACTCTTGCGGTGAAGATGGGTGATGTGCGCACTCGTCAGTTCTTCGCATTATTGATTGTTATTGCTGCTGTGGGGATCATTGTTGTGGGATTCCAGACCCAAGCATTCGCGATGTTGGGACTTGTCGGCGTCATTGCAACACGACCAGCTCTGAATGACATTGCGCGTGGGGCAAAGGGGCGTGACTTGATTCCCGTTTTGGGCGCCGTAGGTCGTGCGCAGATGATTCTGGCGGTCACGTTCACTGTTGGGTTAGTGGTCGCGCTTCAGTCCTGATAGCCAGTTCTGCAAGATATTTCTGAACTGTGAGATGTCTTCTAGATGACATGTATGGCCAACGCCGTTCATGATGTGAAATTCGCTATTGGGCAGAAGATCGTTCATGCGGCGTGCATTGTTGACGAACTTCTGATCGCTCTCACCGGCGATCAACAGAACCGGAATAGTGATTTGTCCGAGTTGGTTCCACAGAGGTTTTTGGGTTCCTGTGCCCGCACATTGAAGTGAGTCGCCCAATCCCGTGGCCGTATTGATGCGGCGATGTGGAATGTCGGCCAACTCGGTCGATAAGCCGCTGAACATTGGGTTGCTGAGCCATTCGGCAATAAAGGATTCCACGCCGATATCTGAGATTCGTTGAGCTAGTGCTTCATCAGAGGATCGTCGTGCTGACCTCTCGTCTTCGTTGTCAATTCCAGCAGTGCCACTGATGAGGACAAGGGCAGTGACTTTCTCTGGATGTTGCAGCGCAGTGTGTAGAGCTATGCGGGCGCCCATGGAATAGCCAACGAGAACGCCAGTGGGCATTGACTCGGCGACATCATCTCCGGCTTGCTGCAACGAGCGTTGGCCGTCATGTGACGAGCCATGACCGGGTGCATCAAGAAGGCAATGAGAAAAGTCTTGGGCAAGTTGCTCTACAACAGGAATCCAAGATTCTTTCGTTTGTGTGAATCCGTGCACATAGGTGATGGAAGGGCCTGTGCCCAGGGATGCCTGAGAAAGAATCACTGGGCCAGGATGCGCTCAAGCACCTTGACAAAGACATCAGTTTCCTGAGCGCCAGGGATGAAGTATTTGTCATCTATGAAGAATGCTGGAACACCGGTGACTTCGCGTTCATACGCGCCTTTGATGTCGTTCTCTACTTCGGCCAGTCCGCCGCCAGCTTCGAGCCAGGATCTGAGAGCTTCTCCGTCGTGACCAAGACTGATGGCACGTTGGAGTACGACTTCCAGATCGCCCACATCAAGACCTTCTGTGAAATAGGCACTGAGGAGATTCTCTTTGAAAGTGACTTGAGCGTCGGCTCCATGGTTTTCTAAGACCCAATGCAACGCTCGGTGGCACAAGATGGTGTTTGCTCGTAAAGCGATGTCCATATTGAAGGTGATGTCATCACCAGCGGCGACAGAAGTGACATGTTGCAAAATCTGCTCTGCTCGCTCGCGTCCACCGAACTTTTTGGCATAGGCGTCGACGACGGGTGTTGGGCTGCCCACGGGTGCTGTGGGGTCCAACTGGTAGGCCTTGAAGACGACTTCTATGGGCTCTGTGACGCCCTTCTCCCGCAATTGGGCGACGGCATTGTCAAAACGGCGCTTTCCTATAAAGCACCATGGGCACACTACGTCGGACCAGATTTCTACGCGCACAAGTGCAACGATAGGTGACATGAGTTCTATTGGCGACACCGCATCGACATTCTGCGCCACATTGGTGGACGAATGGATTCATTCAGGGGTCCGCCACGCCGTGGTGGCGCCAGGAAGCCGATCGACTCCTCTGGCTGTGGCATTGGCAGCTAGGTCTGAGATCCGGGTCCATCTTTTTCATGATGAACGAAGTGCTTCTTTTGCAGCATTAGGTATTGGTCTCTCTACAAAGATGCCGGCAATCTTGTTGTGCACGTCCGGAACCGCAGCGACTCATTTCCTCGGCGCGGTGGTCGAAGCTCATCAGAGCAACGTGCCCATGATTGTGTGCACAGCCGATCGTCCACCAGAACTGCGGGATGTTGGTGCTCCGCAGACCATTGATCAAACGAATCTTTTCGGTTCTGCTACTCGATGGTTTCATGATCCGGGTGTGCCATCTTTCGATGCGTCTCTCTCGTGGCGTTCATTGGCCTCGCGTGCCTACAACGTTGCGTTGGGAGCACGACCTGGTCCGGTTCATTTGAATCTGCCATTCCGTGAGCCACTTCTTGGCAACACATTGGAGTTACCAGAACGCAAGACAGATGGCTTCGCAGGTCAGATTCGCGCATCTGCAGTGGCCGATGATGATGTGTTGACCCTGTACCGGTTGATCGCAGGGAAGCGAGGCGTCATTCTGGCGGGTCGTGGCGCAACTTCTGAGGTACTGACTTTGGCGAAGAAGTTGGGTTGGCCAGTCCTCGCGGATCCTCGAAGTGAATTGCGTCTGTGTGATGAAAATGTGCTTGTTGCGTTTGACCCCATCCTTCGATCTGAATCATTTGCTAACTCTCATTTTCCAGATGTAGTTCTTCGTGTCGGTGAACCAGCTGCATCCAAAGTCACTGCTCAGTGGGTGACGCGCAGTAAGGCAACCATTGTTCAGATGCAAGAGACCGAGATGATTGTTGATCCAGATCATTCATCTTCGATGACGTTGGTGGGAGGTATCTCTTCGGTGGCATCTGTACTTGCAGAAATGGTGACGACGTCAACTCAGGGTTGGTTGGCAGATTGGTCCGCAGCGGAGACTGCCGCTCAGAAAGCCATTGAAGCCTGGACGTCGGATCATTGGTCGGAGCCAACGAATGCTCGTACCGTGACATCGTCAATGACTGAGGGTTGCAATCTTCTTGTTTCGTCCTCAATGCCTATTCGAGATGTTGAGTGGTTCGGGTCAGTGACACCTCACGTGCAGGTGTACTCAAACCGTGGTACTAACGGCATCGACGGGGTCATCAGTACAGGAATCGGTATCGCACTTGGTTCAGGCGTTGTCACCACGATTCTCATCGGAGATGTTGCATGCCTGCATGACACGAATGGTTTATGGGCACTGATGCAACGAAATGTTGATGTGAAGATTGTGGTGACGAACAATGATGGTGGCAGCATCTTCTCGTTCCTTCCACAGGCCACCCAGGTGGAAAACAGCATCTTCGAATTGCTCTATGGAACACCACATGGTGTGTCGTTTGAGCATCTGGCAATGGCGCATGGTGTTCCCTTCCGCAGGGCAACACATGCAGCATCGGTGCGAGAGGCACTTTCGCAGCAGGGCACAACATTGATTGAAGTTCCTTTTGACAGGTCGGTCAATGTTTCGCAGCACGACGCGTTGAATGCGGCAGTGGTGTCTGCAGTGGAGTTGGCTACGGCCTAACAATCGCAGAGAGCATCGCCTGAAACTTGGCTTGGGTTTCCGCGAGCTCTGCATAGGGGTTGCTCTCGGCCACAATTCCGCCACCGGCGAAGAGACGTGCTGTTCTCCGGTCATCGGAAAGTTCCGCACATCGAATAGTGACCGCAAAGGTGCCATTGCCATGAACATCCATCCAGCCAACAGCGCCGCCGTAGTTGCCGCGTTCCATTGGTTCATTCGCAGTGATGAAGGCAATCGCATCAGCAGATGGGAAGCCGCCGAGAGCTGGCGTGGGACACAGTTCTTTCACCAGGGTCATGACATGCGCACGAGGTTCGGTGAGAGCGCCTTCGATGTATGTGCCGAGATGTTGCACGTTGGCAACAGTGACGATCGACGGTTCAGCCTCCCAGTCGAGATACGAGCAGTAAGGAAGAAGTGTGTCATGCACCATGTCGACAACGACCCGATGTTCGATTTGGTTCTTCGTGCTGGCGACGAGTTCTTCAGCAAGTTGTTTGTCGGTGTCGGGGTCCCCGGTACGTGGTGTCGTGCCAGCAAGTGGGCGACTGCGAATGTCACGACCATCAACTTCCACAAGCAATTCTGGAGTTGCACCAATCATGTTGCCGATACAGAAGCGATAACTACTGCCGAACGATGCACGAAGCCGAAGAAGGACACTATGCACATCAATGGGTTCGTCAGCATGTACTTCGATATCTCGTGCGATCACGGCCTTCTTCAAAAGTCCGTTGCGGACAGCATCGCGGGCAAGAGTGACAGCGTCTAGATAGCGACCCACTGGGGTGCGGGCACCAACACGGAAGGAGTTGCTGGAGGGCCGAGGTGGGCGTGCGCTGATGGCTGTTTCGAGAGCTGCAGTGACAGCGGTATCGCTCACATCGTCGGTGGTTTCGCCGACCAATGTCAACGTGTGGGATCCATCTGGTCGCTTGGCGAATGTTGACTTCGCAATGACAAATTCTGAAGCCTCGCTTGGAAGGAATGGCACAAGACCAAATGCGATAGGTCCAACATCGGTGATATCGATGTTGCTCTGGTGGCCACTGTGTTGCGAACTGTGAAGCAGATCTCTGATGGCTACATCGTTTCCTTTTGATACGACGCCTTGCGCGGCAAAACCCACACCGTCGCGAACAAAGAGAAAGCCATTTCCTCCACACACATTGTTGAGGTCAAATGGTGTCTCGACCCGAACGGTGCGATGGATCATGGGTTACGGGTTCCGACCATCAATTGGGTGAGGCCACCCGACAACTGTGTGTGCTTTGCGTCGGCAAAACCAGCAGCCTGCAACATATTCTCCATGACAGCACGATCAGGCAGGTACACAATGCTCTTGGGGAGGTATCGATACGCAGGGCCGTCACTCAATAAAGCGCCGATCTTCGGAACGATCTTTCCGAAGTAGATGTTGTTGCCGAATCGAATGATGGGGTTATGTGGAATACCTACATCAAGAAGTGCGACGCGACCGCCAGGGCGAATCACTCGAGCGCACTCAATAAAGAATTCATTGAGGTCAACAAGGTTGCGCAAAGCGAAGCCACAAATGATGCCGTCCACCGAATGATCGGGGACCGGCAGCCGAAGAATGTCTGCTTGCGCTCGTGGTGCGCCACTGCGATCGTTGGCCAACATGCCATAGGAGAGGTCCATTGCAATGGGTTGTAGGCCGGCTTTACGAAGATCAATGCACAGGTCGCCAGTGCCTGCAGCAAGGTCCAGAACTCGAGAACCGACAGGCAGTTGAAGGTCGCGGACTGCGCGTCGGCGCCAACGAGTGTCGAGACGGAAGGTCATCACACGGTTGACGAGGTCGTAGCGAGGCGCAATGGCATCAAACATGTTGCGCACCATGCGTTGTTTGTCATCGCCCTGAGGCAGTTCGGAAGTGTCCCAACTGGGTCGCTTGGAGTTGTCGGGGGCGTTCACGGGTCTAAGGCTAAGCGTTGCAGGGACTGACTACGGCAACTTGACTCGCTGTCATTGGTCACGGGGCACAAGAATGAAGACATTCAAGTGTCAACAAGGGGAGACGCCAGATGATCGATTTCACACTTGCTCCAGAACATGAAGCCGTGCGCCAGAAAGTGCGCGATTTCGTCGACAATGTGATCAAGCCAGCGATGGAGCCATACGGCCATCGTGACAACATGGCCCCTGAGATGCATTCGGCATATGTGAAGGATCTCATTGAGCTTCGCCGTAAGGCAGTCGAGGCCGGGTTGTGGTTGCCCCACATGCCGAAGGAAGTTGGCGGCATGGGTCTTGGACATGTGGCGTTGGCCATGGTGCAGGCAGAAGCTGCAAAGACTCGCGTGGGTCCATGGGTCTTCAACTGCAATGCCCCCGACGAGGGAAACATGCACACGTTGCACCACTGGGCGACAGACGAGCAGAAAGAGAAGTACCTCAAGCCGTTGTTGAAGGGTGTGTCTTCTTCTTGTTTCGCTATGACCGAACCAGAAGTGGCGGGCTCGGACCCCACATTGATTCGCACTAATGCTGTGAAGGATGGCGATGAATGGATCATCAATGGTCACAAGTGGTTTATCTCTGGTGCGCGTCGTGCAAAGTTCGCAATTCTGATTGCACGTACCGAGATGGACGTTCCACCTGGGTCACGCGGTGCGAACACAGCATTCCTCATTGACCTTCCGCAAAAGGGTTGGAACGATGTCCGTGAAGTAGAGACCATGCATGGTTCGACGGGTCACTCAGAGATTGTGATCGAGGACTTGCGTGTGCATGATTCGCAGATTCTCGGCGGTCGTGGCAACGGACACCGCTTGGGGCAGTACCGACTTGGGCCTGCACGTCTTGCTCATTGCATGCGTTGGGTGGCACAGGCCGAGACTGCTCTCGACATGATGGTGGACCGCTCGCTGAATCGTTACTCACACGGATCACTGCTTGCTGAAAAGCAAGGTGTGCAGTGGATGATTGCTGACAGCGCAATGGAGCTCTACCAGTGCAAGTTGATGATTCTTCACGCTGCTTACAAGATTGATAAGGGCGAAGACTTCCGCACGGAAGTATCGATGGCGAAGCATTTTGTTGCGAACAGTCTGAACCGAATCATCGACCGCGCAATTCAAGTGCACGGTGCATTGGGCTACTCGACCGATACGCCATTGGCCAACATGATGCAGAACGCCCGTTGGGCGCGTTTCGCAGACGGTGCAGATGAAATTCACCAGATGCGCATTGCGGAGAACACCATTAAGGCGTACACCGACAACGGGACAACCCGCAAAGCAACGGGCGATCTTCCGCTGTAAGCGGATACTGATTACTTCTGGGCGTCGATAGCGACTTGTTTCGCCCAGCGGTAGTCGGCCTTGCCTGCTGGCGAGCGGAGAATGCTGTCGACGAACACGATCTCTTTCGGGAGTTTGTAGCGAGCAATGTGATTCTCGGCTTCTGCGAGAAGTGATGCAACGTTTGGTTGGCATCCGTCCTTGAGACGCACAACTGCGACAACTTCATTGCCCCAACGTTCGCTAGGTCGACCTGTCACAACACAGTCGTATACATCTGGGTGAAACTTCACAGCCGCTTCAACTTCTTCGGCGAAAATCTTCTCTCCACCAGAGTTAATGGTGACGGAGTCGCGTCCATGCAATTCAATAATGAGGTCTGCTGTGAGGCGAGCCCTGTCTCCAGGCACTACGTATCGCACGCCTTTGACAACGGGATACGTGCGCTTTGTCTTTGCTTCGTCGTTGAGGTAGCCCAATGCCAATCGGCCGCTCTTCGCAAGCCATCCCAGACCTTCGTGGCCAGGTTCAAGCACGTCAGATAAATCTTCGGAGAGTATGTGGTTCTGCGGAGCCAGAGGGAATGTTCCGGTGCCAGAGGAAGTGCCAGCGCTTACTTGTGAAAGTTGACCGCCTGCCTCTGATGATCCGAGACCGTCAACCATCAAGATCCACGGAAGATGCTGCAAGAACTCATCTTTGAGATTTGACGAAAGTGCGGCGCCGCCCGAGAGGATGGACGCTAGTGACTTCAGGTCACGTGTGTTATTGGCAAGTCCATCGAGAAGAGGACGACCGAATGCATCACCCACGATGAGAAGGAATGTTGCCTTCTCTTTTTCGACAGTGCTCCAGATGTCGTCCGCATCGAGACGGTCTGTCTGTGATTGAACGATGACGGTTCCACCCGACAACCATGTGCGCATCGCAATCCAGTGACTTGCGCCGTGCATGAACGGTGGACTGGTGAGTGCGCGAAGTGCACCATTTGCTTCAGCAACAAACTCCTCAATAGTGCGAGCAGTTTTCGATCCACCGAAGCATTCAACGACTGCGTCAGCGTTGCGCCACAACACACCCTTAGGCATTCCGGTGGTGCCGCCGGTGTACAGGATGTAGAGGTCGTCGCCGTTGTATCCGGCTGCGGGTTTATCAGTGGAGGATTGTGCAAGTGCATCCTCGTACCAAATGGCGCCTTCGAGCAGCTCGTTGCCACTGTCATCGGGTACTTGAATGATGACGCGGAGTTTGGGGAGTTGTGTACGAACCTCTGCGAGCAATGGCGCGAATCGAGAATGAACGACACATGCAGATGCCTGTGAATCAGTCAGTAGATATTGCAACTCTTCGGCCACGTAGCGGTAGTTCACGTTGAACGGTGCGACTCGGGCCTTCCAGGAGCCAAGCATGCTCTCGAGATACTCATTGCCGTTGTGTAGATAGATGGCAAGGTGGTCTTGGCCAGTTCTCCAGCCGTCGAGTTGGTCACGTTCGGTGTGGCAGCCCAATCCCTGCGAAGCCAGGTAGTTGGCCAACTGCCGAGTGCGCATGTTGATGTCGTTCCACGTGAAGCGCTTGTTTCGGAAGATAAGACACTCTTGGTCGGGGCGCGTCTCTGCGATGGCCTCCAAGATCTCTGCGATGCCAATAACTGCGGGAGGAAACTCGGACATGTACGAACGATAACCTTCGCAACGAAGGAGGGACGATGTCGAACAACCCCCACTCACCAATCTTTGGAGTTTTCATCCCGCAGGGCTGGAAGATGGAACTCGCTGGCATTGAAGGTGCCGAGGCGAAATGGAATAAGTCCGTTGAGATTGCTGTCCTCGCCGAAGAACTCGGATTCGATTCCGTCTGGGTCTACGACCATTTTCATAATGTCCCCAAGCCCGCTCAAGAGGCTGTCTTTGAATGTTGGACAACCATGGCTGCGATTTCTCAGCGCACGTCGCACATCCGTTTAGGGCAGATGGTTGGCTGCAACGGTTATCGCAATCCAGGTTTGCTCGCAAAGATCACTTCAACGCTCGATGTCATCTCTGGTGGTCGACTCGATTGGGGCATTGGCGCTGGTTGGTACGAGAACGAATTCAAGGGCTATGGATTCGAATTCCCAAAGCCCTCCGATCGCATCGGAATGTTGAAAGAGACGATTGAAATCGTGAAGTCAATGTGGACTCAAGCCGAGACCACTTACGACGGCAAGTACTACAAGATGTCTCGAGCACAGTGTGACCCGAAGCCTTTACAGCAGCCAACGCCGCCGGTATGGATTGGCGGAGGAGGCGAGCAACTCACCTTGCGCGTTGTTGCTCAGCATGCTGACGTTTCCAACTTTGGTAGTTCGTTAGAAGAGTTCTCACGTAAGCGCGTCATCTTGCAGGAGCATTGCAAGGCAGTCGGTCGGGACGAAGCCACGATTCGCAAGACCATCTCCAGCGAAGTGTTTATTCGCGAGAACGAGAAAGACCTTGTCGGGATCGCACCGAAGAATGCATGGGGCCTATCGCCTGAAGAATGGCGAGAGAAGGCTCTCGTCGGTACTCCAGAGCAAGTGAGCGAAAAGATTCAGAAATATCTTGATGCGGGATGCACCGGTTTCATTCCTTGGTGTCCGGACTATCCGAACACGGAAACGATTGAGTTGTTCGCCAAGAAGGTCATTCCGAACTTCCGCTGAACGGAGCGCCCCAAAGGGCACTCCTTACGCTGAGTAGTAGCGGAAGATGACTTCTGCGATGCAAGAAGGCTTTGGTGCGCCTTCGACTTCGAATGTGGTCTCAAGAGTGACTTGAGCGCCGCCGTTGATGTCGTCTACTGCGAGAACCTTGACGCCTGCGCGAAGCTTGGAGCCAACAGGTACTGGCGACATGAAGCGAACTTTGTTTGCACCGTAGTTAACGCCCATGGCGATACCGCCAACGGAGAAAATCTGCGGGAGCAACACTGGTCCGAGCGACAATGTGAGATAACCGTGGGCAATTGGTCCACCGAACGGTGACTGTGCCTTTGCGCGCTCTGGGTCTGTGTGAATCCACTGCTGGTCGCCCGTGGCATCTGCAAACAACTGCACGCGAGTCTGGTCGATCTCGAGGTATTCCGAGTATCCAATGTGTTCGCCCACGAGGGCTTTGAGAGCTGCGAGGTTTTCAATATGACGTGCCATGTACTCAGTGTGGCACAACCAAAGGTGCTGTCAGTTAACGAAGCCAGGTCTTGACGTAGCTGCGGCTCATTGGGTGTAGCAAAAGAGCACACAATGCGGCCTCAAACATGAAATTGACATACGAAGACCCAACGATCACATCCTGCACAGTGATGCCTGGATAAGGGCTATCTATCTTCAAAAAAAGGCGCAGAAGAAATGGGGAGAAGGAAGCGCCGACTGCAATCATCCAACCGAGTTTCTTGCCATTGGCCATAAGAAAGCCGCCGGCGGGGAAACACAGCACGGAGATCAAGGCAACGATCGAAACCGGGCCACCCACCGCACGCCAGTACCCGTAGATCTCATTGCGGTCGAGATAGTGAAGCAAGTTGAAGACGCCATCGAAGTACAAAAGCCAAGTTGCAATGGCAACTGTTTGTGGTTGCATGCGGTCGAACCACTTACGAAAGTCGAGTTGGGAGAACGCGCTATTGCTCATATTGCAAGTGTTGCATCTCATGGCAAGGGAGTGCGGTCATTTGCAACTACCCTGTGCTTTGTGCGGAGCGGATTTGTGACCTTTGTTGGTCGACCCAATGTTGGTAAGTCGACATTGTTGAACGCGATTTGCGGGCAAAAGATTTCAATTGTTTCCAATAAACCGCAAACGACGCGTACCCGTATTCGCGGTGTGTATCACGGTGATGATGCACAAATTGTTTTCGTTGATACTCCCGGCATTCACAAGCCAGTAACTGCATTGGGCGAGCGCGTCAATGCAACAGCGCTCGACAGTGTGAATGACGTTGACGTTGTCTGTCTTCTCATTGATGCGTGTAAGCCATTTGGTCGTGGTGACCAGTGGGTGGCGGATCACATTGATGTCCGTAATGCATTTGTCATCGTGAATAAATCAGACCGTGCTACTCGCGAGCAGATGATTTCTCAGCTGCAAGCAACATCTGTGCTTCAGGCCGCTGAATATTTCCCCGTATCAGCGCGCACCGGCGAGGGAGTACCGCAACTGTTAACGGCACTCCTTGCGAAGATGCCTGAAGGCCCGGCGTACTATCCGCCTGAGATGGTGTCGGATACAGAAGAGGCGCAGTGGGTTGCTGAACTCGTGCGAGAGCAACTCCTTGCCGTCTTGAAGGATGAGTTGCCGTATTCCGTTGCCACCCGTGTGACGGAGTGGGAATGGCCGAAGGTTCGTTGTGAAATTCTCGTTGAGCGTGAAAGCCAAAAGGGAATGGTCATTGGCAAGGGTGGAGAATTGCTGAAGTCAGTGGGCCAGAAGGTTCGTGCGCAGATGCCTCCAGGTGCATACATCGAATTGCATGTTGTTGTGGAAAAGGACTGGCAGCAGCGTCCAGATCGTTTAGAGCGTCTCGGCTACTAATTACTTTTCCTGCGTGATGTCGCGCAGGAACTGTTCCACTTCTTCTCGGTTGCGAGTCTTCTTCATGGGAGGAAGTGCGTTGAGAAGAGTCCAGCGATAGCGAGCACTGGCGAGGCGGTTGTCGAAGACCGCTACGACGCCTTGGTCGGTTGCTGTGCGAATGAGGCGTCCTGCTGCTTGCGCCAAAGAAGTCGCTGCAATGGGAAGGTCGATGTGGCCAAAAGCTTTTTCGCGTCCAACGGCTTCTCGGCGCGCCTCTAACAGTGGATCGTTCGGCAGTGGGAACGGCAGCTTGTCCAGAATGACGAGCGACAACGTGCGTCCAGGAAGGTCGACACCTTGGAAGAAAGACTGAGATGCGAAGAGGCATGAGCTTTCATCGGCCATGAACATCTCGATCAGTTTCTGGCGTGGATAGTCCTTCGGGCTGAGGATGGGGAAGTCAAGACGCTCACGCATCGCGTCAGTGGCGGCATGAAGTGCCTTGTTGCTGGTGAACAACGCAAGTGTGCGTCCGCCTGCTGCCGTGATGAGAGCCTCCATCTCGTCATACAGGAATTCGGAGTATGCGGGGGACTTCCAATCGGGGAACTCCGGAGAGCAATACAGACGAGAGTTGCGTTCGTAATCGAAGGGGCTGTCGACAGTGAGTACTTCGGTGCCCTCGGTGGGAAGCCCCACGCGGTCTGGCATGGATGTTGGGACAGTTGCGCTTGTAAGAACTGCTGTGTGTTCATTCCAGACGTTCTTTGCGAGAACTTCGCCGACATGCAACGGGCTGATCTTCATCTCTGGACGCTCGTCTGAGCCATCGACATAGGCAACATATGCAGCCGTTGTTCCTAATGCAACGTCGAGACCTTCGGTGAGACGCATGCCTTGAGTCTGCGCGCGATAAATACGCTGCTGGACGGACTCATTGTCTGACTTGATTTCGCGAAGTTCGTTAATGAGCGACGAGACCTCTGTTCGAATTTGCGCAAGAACATCGCTGATGTTTGATGGCAGTGGCTGTGAGAGCCGATTGCCAATGTGTGGTCCGATGGCTCCCGAGAAGCGGAGACCATATTCCTCGAGTCTGTTGGTGAGGTTTGGGTCGGCGATGACTTTGCGGACTGCCGATGCGAAAGCAGAGACGCGGCCATTGGAGAGTTTTGTACCGACGGTGTCGCTCAGTGTGGATTCCAGTTGATGAGCTTCGTCGAAGATGACGATCTTGTGCTCGGGGAGAATGTTTCCGCCACTGGCGATGTGCGTTCCGTAGAGATGAATGTTTGCTACAACGACGTTTGCGGTTGAAGCGGCATCACGTGCGCGTTCAGCAAAACAGCTAGCGCCAACTGGACACTTGCTCTTTCCTGGGCACTCATCCGTACCAACGCTGACTGCTTGTTTGGCGCGATCAGACGGGATGCGAGGCAACTCCTCGAAGTCGCCAGTCGTTGTCTTCCTGGCCCAAGTAACAAGTTCTTCAATTTCCTTGTTGACGCGGTCAGAGGTTTCTTCAAATTCAAGTTGCGCCGTTTTGTCGGAGCGCTCATTGATGCGCTGCAAGCAGACGTAATTGCTGCGACCCTTTACAACGGCCCACGTAAATGGAACTCCGAGATGCTTCTTCAACAAAGGTAGGTCGTTTGTGTTGAGTTGATCTTGAAGCGCTTTGGTGGCGGTTGCTACGACGGCGGTCTCGCCAGAGAGAATCGCTGGAACCAGATAGCCAAGTGACTTGCCAGTGCCAGTTCCGGCTTGCACGATGATGGACCGCCCAGACGCCAAGGACTCCGCGATGGCGTGTGACATATCGATTTGGCCCTGTCGTTCTTCAGAGCCTTCGAAGGCAGAGGTGACAAGGCGAAGAGCATCAATTGCTTCTTGACCGGCAATGGACTTACTCATGTGATGTTGTCTTCAGTAATGAGGCGAGTGCCTCATTGAATTCGGTGCGATCAAAATCGGGCCACGGGCGTTCGGTGAAAAAGATGTGAGCCCCCTTGATCTGCCAAAGAAGGAAGTTCGAGATTCGTGCCTCACCTGAAGTGCGGACCAAAAGGTCAACGGGTGGCATCTCAGGGTCGTACAGATTGCGTTGAATGGAGTCTGTAGTGACAGGACCTTCTGCCATGGCCAACCGTGATGCCCGAAGCAGTTCTGCGCGACTTCCGTAATCAAACGCGATGGTGACAGAAAGACCCGTGTTCTGTTCCGTGTCACTAATTGCCTTCTTGATGGCTCGCTGTACGAGAACCGGGGTCCGTGCGCCTTTGTCTGCAAACGGACGCCCAATCCATCGAGTGCGCGCGTTATTGCGATTCATCTCTTCGGTGCGTGAAAACAACTTGCGGTGCAAGGAGAGGATGTGGCGAACTTCGGTCCGGGGCCGAACCCAATTTTCTGTAGAAAAGCCAAATGCCGTGAGCCAGGAGACTTTGCTGTCAGAAGCGGCACGGACGACCTCGGCCAAGGCTTCTTCACCTGCTGTGTGGCCCTCGGTGCGTGGAAGACCTCGACGGCGAGCCCAGCGACCGTTGCCGTCCATGATGCACGCCACATGGACGGGGCGGGCAATGGCATCAGACGGCATAGAGCACACACCCTAGTAAGGGGAAGTGTCGGGGTAGATGCAAGCCAAAAGGGTGGGGCTGCGTGTGAGAATAGAAGCATGCCTGGTCACGTCGATCCTCCCCAGAATGGTCTGGATCATGTTGTTGTCGTGGGTGGCACCCCGGCCGAATGGCTGAAGATGTCTGCGAATGAATGGACATCGCGATTGACCGCACTGGCCAAAGGCGCAGCTGTGGAGGGGGCACATTGGGTCACTTTGTTGCCGCATCATGGTCCGGACTTCACTGTCGAAGAATTGGCTGCGTACAACGCGATGATGACGAGCCTTCCATTTGTCTCCACTGTGAACGCGCTTCACGGCGATCGGTTCGTATGGCAGCGACCGAATGATCCAAAGGTCATTATCGACACAATTGCTGACGGGCATGTTCGTTTCGCTGCAACGATCGAGGCTTTACGTGAAAAAGGCGCACAACCCGAAGATGTAGACGAATCGGTGTTGTCGGATGCGATTCTTTTTCCTGCGGTACAGGAACCAGACCTTGTTGTGGTGATGGGCCCCGCAAACCTTATTCCTGATTCCATGGTGTGGGAACTCGCGTACAGTGAATTGGTCTTTATCGATCTCGGTTGGTGGGACTTTGATGCAAGTCATCTTGAACTAGCGATTGATGATTTCAATCGTCGCCATCGTCGCTTTGGTGGTCTTGACTCGTGAGTGTGTATCGCGACAATGCTGTCGTGTTGGGATCACACAAGTTCGGGGAAGCTGATCGAGTCGTTATTCTCTTGACAGAACAACACGGAAAGATTCGCGCCGTCGCCAAAGGTGTTCGAAAAACAAGGTCATCCATTGGTGCTCGTCTTGAGCCAATGAGCCACGTAGACATTTCGCTTCGAAGTGGACGCGAGTTGGACACGGTTGATCAAGTGAAACTCATTCATGCTCATCAGCGACTTCGTGATGATTTTGATCGATTGCGTCAAGGTCTCTCCATGGTGGAGGCAATGAACAAGATCACTCCTGATCGCGAACCTGTTCAACATCTGTACGAACTTCTTTCGAGGGCGCTACATGCTCTTGATGAACGACCAGCCCCTTTGATGTTGGCTTCGTTCTTCTGGCGCCTTCTCTCTATTGAAGGCCATACGCCCCAGCTCGATGTCTGCGTTGCTTGCGGTGAAGAAGGCGAGTTGGTGTCATTTGACGTCGTGGAGGGTGGAGCACATTGCGGTTCGTGCCGCACCGGAGTGCCCATTTCCCCTCAGGCGCTCGACATTGTTCGCCTGATCCTTGGCGGGAAGATGAATGAAGCTTTGGCTCTTCCCGAATCAATGCCTGTAAATGAAGTGAACCATCTTGCGATGGAGGCCATGGAAGCCCATCTTGAGCGCCGATTGAGAAGCCTCGGTGTGTTCGACCGCCACTTGTAGGCTTGACCTTCTATGCCAGCCAAAGACCTCGACCAGATCGTCAATCTGTGTAAGCGCCGTGGATTCGTTTACCCCAGTGCTGAGATCTACGGCGGGTTTCGCTCGTCGTACGACTACGGCCCACTGGGCTCGCTCATGTTGCGCAATGTCAAAGAATCATGGATTCGTACCATGGTGCAGCAGCGCGATGACACAGTTCTGATTGACGCGGCCATTCTTGGACCGCCACAAGTGTTTGAGGCATCTGGACACCTTGCGAATTTCTCTGACCCTTTGGTGGATTGCACCGTCTGCAAGCGCCGTTTCCGCGAAGATCACATCGAAGAGCGTGATTGTCCGCAAGGCAAAAAGGGTTGCGAGTTCACAGAATCTCGTGCATTTAACTTGATGTTCAAGACAACAGCCGGACCTGTTGAGGGCTCTGGTGCTGATGTCTACATGCGCCCAGAGACTGCGCAGGGCATGTTCGTGAACTTTGCCAACGTGTTGCAGACAAGTCGCAAGCGTCCACCGTTTGGTATCGCTCAGGTGGGTAAGAGTTTCCGTAACGAGATCACTCCAGGCAACTTCATTTTCCGCACACGCGAGTTCGAGCAGATGGAAATGGAATTTTTCGTTCCACCTGCAGAGGGTCCGAAGTGGTACGAGTACTGGTGTCAAGCACGCCTTGACTGGTATGTCGAACTCGGTATTCCTCGCGAGATGTTGCGTATTCGTCCACATGATGACGATGAGTTGTCGCACTATTCAGCTGGCACGAGCGACGTTGAATTTATGTTCCCTTGGGGTTGGGGTGAACTTGAGGGTATTGCACAGCGCACTGACTTTGACCTCACTCAGCACGCCAATGCCTCGGGTCAGAAGTTGGACTTCTTCGATCAGGCGACCAATGAGCGTTACATTCCGTATGTCATTGAGCCTGCTGCAGGTGCGAACCGCACGATGGCAGCATTCTTGCTCGCTGCGTATGACGAAGATGTTGTGAATGACGAAGCACGCACAGTGTTACGCCTTCATCCACGTTTGGCTCCGTACAAGGTGGCAGTTCTTCCGTTGTCAAAGAAGGACACTCTGTCTCCCTTGGCACGAGAGATTTACAGCAAGCTGTCGCAGCGCTACATGTGTGATTATGACGAAACTCAAGCAATCGGTCGCCGTTATCGTCGCCAAGACGAGATCGGAACGCCACTGTGTGTCACCGTTGACTTCGACTCACTTGAAGACAACGCTGTCACCATTCGTCACCGTGACTCCACCGAACAAGTCCGCGTACCCATCGCAGAATTGTTAGACAACGTCTCCAGCATTCTTGGCTTCTAGCCCCACTGCTGTTGCGGTGTAGTTTGTAATCATCGCCATTGGGGCGGTGGATGACAGATGGAGACATCATGAGCCAAGTAGTTGCACTCGTAAAGATGCCCGCCGCACCAGGCAAGGGCAAGGAATTGGCAGAGGCCATGAACTTCGCACTTGAGAACGTGAAGTCGGAAAATGGCACGCGCTATTACATCATCCATGTCGACAACGCCAACGAAGATGTTTTGTGGATGTACGAGATGTACGAGACACAGGCGGACATGGACGCTCACATGAGTTCTGATTGGTTCAAGCAGTTGGGCCCAATGATCGGCGGTCTCTTCGGTGGTGCGCCTGAGTTCCACATGTTGACACCACTTGGTGGCAAGGGCTTCTAATCCTTTCGGATTGGATCATCGACTCTGATGACCCGTACTTATCTCGACAACATCCTCGATCATCATCGTGCTCGTGCCGCATCTGATGAGAGACCACTCGATGCCCTAATTGATGATGCATTGTCATGCGTTCCGCCACGGGGGTTTGCGCAAGCCATTTCGGCGACACCACATCTTGCTGTCATCTCTGAGATCAAACGTCGTTCACCTTCTAAGGGTGATCTGAACGCCGGTATGGATGCTGCCGTCATGGCGAGGAACTATCAGGCAGGTGGAGCCTCGTGTTTGTCGGTTCTGACTGATGTTCCACATTTCGGTGGCTCTGTCGAAGACCTTCAAACTGCTCGCAATGCGTGCTCGCTGCCTGTGATTCGCAAAGACTTCACCGTCGATGCCCGAGACGTGTGCGATGCACGCATCATGGGCGCCGACTGTGTTCTATTGATTGCCGCGGCACTCGCTCCCAAAGAACTTGCTGATTTTCTTGCGCTCGCACATCGCATCGATATCGATGCTTTAGTTGAAGTGCACGACGAAGCAGAGTTGGCAGTTGCTCTTGATGCGGGAGCCTCTCTTATCGGAGTAAATCAGCGCGACCTGGTGACATTCAATGTGGACCAAGAGCGAGCTGTGCGTATGGGTTCGTTGATTCCATCCCATCTCGTGAAGGTTGCGGAGTCCGGAGTGCGCGGTCGTGAAGATGCTCTCGCACTTCGGGCCGCTGGGTATGACGCAGTTCTGGTGGGAGAGCATCTGGTGACATCTCCGAACCCGTCTCAAGCGCTCACCGACCTCTGCGTCGATTAATTGCCCAGACTCCGTGTGAATTCGGAGTACCGTAACAATCAATGTTCGTGAAGATTTGTGGAATCACGAACGAGGACGATGCGCTTTTGGCCGTTGCCCTCGGGGCTGATGCATTGGGTTTTGTGTTTGCTCCATCCGTGCGCCAAATTGCTGTGCAAAAGGTGTACGACATCACGCGTCGTTTACCTCCTGAGATTCTCACTGTTGGCGTGTTTCGCGATGAGCATCCGAAACGTGTGGTGGAGATGACTCAGTCGGCTGGATTACGCGCAGCCCAGCTACATGGGCACGAGAGTCCGGATGATGTTGTACATGTGGCAAAGCATGTGCGCACTGTGATCAAGGCAGTGACTGCTGGGACGGTGGATGCAACTCGAGCGAACATCTTTGGTACTTCAATGGTGCTTGTTGATGCACCTGCTCCGGGATCGGGAAAAATGTTCGATTGGAGCCTGGCGGGTGAATTGCCAGAGGGACTGAATGTCATTTTGGCAGGTGGTTTGAACCCTGAAAATGTGGCGTCGGGTATTCAGCAGGTTCGTCCCTTTGGGGTGGATGTGAGCAGTGGTGTGGAGACGTCTCCTGGGCGTAAAGACCCCATTCTGATGAGGCGATTCATTGAAGCTGCCCATTTAGCCGCCCCTGCGGATTACGACGGGGGAGCCAAAGCCCCCTACGACTGGATGCACGAGTAGAAGTCACTTGCAATGAGTAGGGGGATTTCCCTCGATTCGTGGTGAAATCTAGGTATGAGCATCATGGTGACCCCCGGCGCCGACGGCCGCTTCGGCGAGTTTGGCGGGCGATTCGTTCCAGAGACATTGATTCCTGCATGTCAAGAATTGGAAGTCGCCTTTCAGGATGCGTGGGCGGATCCATCTTTCCGTAAAGAACTCGATGAAGTCCTTCGTGAATATGCAGGTCGCCCCAGCATGATCACGGAATGCCACAACCTCAGTGAGCAGCTGGGCATTCGTCTTATTTTGAAGCGTGAAGATTTGAACCACACGGGTTCACACAAGATCAACAACGTGATTGGTCAAACTCTTTTGGCCAAGCGCATGGGGAAGAAACGCATCGTCGCAGAAACTGGTGCTGGTCAGCATGGCGTTGCTTCCGCAACAGCTGCTGCACTCATGGGTCTTGAATGCAAGGTGTACATGGGGGCTGTTGACGTTGCACGTCAAGAACTCAATGTGTTCCGTATGAAGTTGTTGGGCTCAGAAGTTGAAGCAGTGACCTCTGGAAGCCAGACATTGAAAGATGCGGTGAACGAAGCAATGCGTGACTGGGTGGCAACAGTGGAGTCCACTCATTACTGTCTTGGATCCGTGATGGGGCCACATCCATATCCGTACATGGTTCGTCAGTTCCACCGCGTGATCGGCGATGAGGCCTTCGCTCAGTGCAATGACTTACTGGGCACTAACCCCGACGTTGTTGTTGCTTGTGTTGGCGGCGGTTCGAATGCAATGGGAATCTTCTCTGGTTTTGTTGATACTCCTGCACGTCTGATTGGTGTTGAGCCAGCAGGTGGAGCCGCAGTGGGCCGTGGTCAACCAGGTGTTGTGCACGGCATGAAGAGCTATCTCATGCAAGACGAATACGGTCAGGTATCCGAGGCGCACAGCATTTCTGCTGGTCTTGATTATCCAGGTGTTGGACCAGAGCATTCGTATCTTGCATCCATTGGTCGCGCTGAATACCCAACTGTGACCGATGATGAAGTCATCAGCGCCTTCCAGGTGATGTCACGCGCAGAGGGAATCATTCCTGCACTTGAGTGTGCACACGCCATGGCATGGATCATTCGTGAAGCTCCAACTATGAAGGGCAAAACCGTTCTCATGAACCTCTCGGGTCGTGGTGACAAGGACGTTGGTCAGATGATGAGCATTCTTGGTGGCATGAAGTGAGCGGTCGTTTAGAAACGGCATTGCGTGCCCGAATCGATGGCGGTGGGAAGTGTCTCGTTCCGTACATCACCGGCGGGTATCCAGGGTGGGTTGATTCAATTCGTGCGTGCGCAGCAAACGGTGCAGACGCAGTTGAAATTGGCATTCCGTTCTCCGACCCCGTGATGGATGGTCCCATCATTCAGCAAGCATCACAGGTGTCTCTCGATGCCGGAACAACTCCTATTTCAATTCTCAATGAAGTGCGCACTCTCGATGTGGGCATCCCTCTTGCGGTGATGTGCTACTACAACACGGTGTTTCATGCAGGCGATAAGCGTTTCGCTTCAGACCTTGTTGCCGCAGGAATTGCAGCAGCGATTATTCCTGATCTCCCGCTTGAAGAGTCGGGCAATTGGACGACTGCCGCTGATGAAGCCGGTATCGAAACTGTGATGTTGGCTGCCCCCACCGCACCGGATGAGCGCCTGCCGCGCGTCACAGAACGTGCACGTGGATTTGTCTATTCCGTTGGTCTTTTAGGCGTCACTGGCGAGCGTGCTTCGTTGGCAGGAACTGCGACAGCGTTGGCTGCGCGCGTAAAGAAGGTAACAACCAAGCCTGTGCTCGTCGGCGTTGGCGTATCCAATGCAGAGCAGGCTGTGGAAGCGAGTCGTGTAGCCGATGGAGTCATCATGGGCGCCTCGGTGGTTCGTCGCATGATCGAAGGCGGCCCCGATGCCGTGGGTGCGTACGTGCGAGAAGTGCGCGAAGCACTCGACTCAACAAAGTGGTGAGATGAGCATCTTCGGCGAAGGTAAATGCGAGTTATGTGAAGCAGCTCGGATGTCCGAATGGTTTTACGAGGATGATGAATGTTGGATCGCTGAGTGCGAATCATGCGCAGTGCCGATGGTGGTGTGGCGCGAGCACGACGCACACCCTTCCGACGAGGTGAAATCACGCCTCCATGAGAAATTGGAGAAAGTGGTGGAGGAGTTCTTTGACTTCGAAATGCGCATTGATAACAACATGCGAACCATTCCTGATCACTATCACGCACATGCACGCCCGAAGGACCGCTTTTACGGGCATGGGTTGCGTCGCACGAAGTAATCTTTGGTCATGTTGAAGCAAGGTTCCAAAGCCCCAAAGATTGAACTTCTCGATCAAAACGGAAAGCCGTGGTCGTTGGAGGCGCAAGGTAAGAAGAAGATCCTTGTGTACTTCTATCCAAAGGCCGATACGCCTGGATGCACCACTCAGTCGTGCGGTTTGCGAGATATTAAGGACGAGATTGGCCGTACTGCAATCATCGGAATCAGCCCTGACAAGCCAGAGAAGCAGAAGAAGTTCGACGACAAATATGAGCTTGGCTTTCCACTGTTAGCCGACACCGAGCACAAAGTTGCCGAAGCATTCAAAGTGTGGAAAGAGAAGTCAATGTACGGACGGAAGTACATGGGCATTGAACGATCTGCATTCCTCATCCAAGACGGTGTCGTTCTTGAAGCGTGGTACAAGATTTCACCAGCAGATACCCCGAAGAATCTCCTGAAGGCTCTTGGCAAATGAGCGAATTCCCACTGCCCATCGATGTTCTTCCACATCGTTCTCCTTTTCTCTTCATTGATCGAATTAGTCAACTTGAACCGGGCGTGAAGGCTGTTGGTCATTGGACATTGAGCGGCGATGAATGGTTTTTCCCTGGTCATTTTCCTGGTCGTCCAACGCTTCCTGGCGTGTTGATGTGCGAAGCAATTGCGCAACTGGGTGCATACGCACTCCTCGTGAAACCAGAGTTCTCGACAAAGCTTCCTTTGTTTGGTGGTATTGATGGTGCACGTTTCCGCCGTCAAGTGGTTCCAGGCGATGAATTAGAACTGCAGGCAGAACTTGGTCGTATTAGTGCGCGAGCAGGCAAGGGTTCAGGGAGAGCGCTTGTGAACGGTGAGGTCGCGTGCGAACTTGACCTGATGTTCGTCTTCGCTGATCGCTAACTAGTACCTAGTGAAGTGTTGCGCACATGTGCGCTGAATCAGGTTGGCTAGGACGCTGGTGCGATGATGATCGATCCGTTGTGTCCACCAAACCCGAAGTTGTTCGAGATGGTGGGCCCCGGAGTCCATTCGCGACCTTCGCCAATGACTAGGTCGATACTCATCGCTGGGTCGAGAACTGTTGTTCCCGCAGTTGGGGGAATGATCTTGTGCTCGAACGACAAGAGAACTTGAGCGGCCTCAAGTGCTCCTGCGGCTCCGAGCGCATGTCCGGTGACGCCTTTGCCGCTGGTGACGGGAACTGACTTTGCACCAAAGACACCAGTAACAGCCTGTGCCTCGGCGGAGTCATTCAGAGGGGTTGATGTTCCGTGTGCATTCACGAGGGTGATGTCAGAAGCGGAAAGACCGGCGTCATCAAGTGCAAGATGCATGCACTTGATTGCACCTGTACCACCGGGGGCAGGTGCGGTGATGTGATGCGCATCTGCATTGCTTCCGGAACCCAGAATTTCTCCGAGAATCTTTGCGCCGCGTGCGACAGCAAGGTCATAGCGCTCAAGGATGAAAACTGCGGCGCCTTCACCCATCACAAAACCGTTGCGACGCTCGTCGAAGGGCATCGATTCACCTGTCGATGACAGGGCAGTCATGTTGCCGAATCCAGCGAGAGATGTTGCAGTGGCTGCACACTCAGAACCACCAGATGCAACTGCATCACAGCGACCCCATGCAATGAGACGTGCTGCATATCCGAGTGCATGAGTACCTGCGGCACAAGCAGTGCAGATGGTTTCGTTAGGTCCTTGCAATCCGTACTTCATTGAAATGGCAGCGCCGGACGCATTGGCCATCATCATTGGTACAAGGAAAGGGGAGACGCGACGCTCACCCTTCTCCAGTCGAATTTGGACTTGTTCTTCAAGAGTGTGCAGACCACCAATACCGGTGGCAAAAATGGTGCCGAAGCGAGAAGGGTCAACGCCAACATCACCTGCTTGCGCGAAAGCTTCTGCTGCTGCGGCTAGTGCAAACTGCTCAACCCGGTCCGCACGTCGTGCATCCTTGGGGCTATCAAAGAAGGGGAGTGGATCCCAGTCATTGATAGTGAGTGACGTCGTGCCATTAATTCCAGGTCCAAAGAGACCCTTCCAATAGGCCTCTTTGCCGTGCCCGCAGGGGGCAACAACACCGAGACCAGTGATAGCAACGCGATGTCCAACACCATTCATGACTGGGAGCAGCCCTAATTAAAGCTTGCCGGAGATAATTGCGAACGCCTGACCAACGGTCTTGACGTCTGCGAGTTCCTCTTCAGGAACTTCGATGCCGAACTCTTCTTCAAGAGCCATGACGAGCTCCACAACGTCAAGTGAGTCTGCGTCGAGGTCGTCGGCGAAGCTTGCTTCCATGGTGACCTGGGCTGCGTCGACCGAAAGGGTCTCTACTGCACACTTAACAAAACGATCGAAATTTTCGTTGCTCATTGTTTTCTCCTTGAGTTGGTATCTATTTTCGCACAGTGCCCGTGCGATAGGCGTTCTTTGTGGGCCTAGTGACCCATACCCAATCCGCCATCGACAGGGATCACGGCGCCGGTGATGTATCCACCGTCTGGACCTGCCAGAAATGAAACAACTCCTGCAATTTCATCAGGTGTTGCCATGCGGTTGAGTGGGACGGCATTGGTGAGTTCTTTCAATCGGTCTTCGCCAAGAGCGGCTGTCATGTCGGTAGCCACAGGGCCAGGAGCGACAACGTTGACCGTGATGCTGCGGGATCCCAGTTCGCGTGCCAATGATCGAGCGAAACCTACGAGCCCAGCTTTTGAAGCTGCGTAATTGGCCTGACCAGCAGATCCTAGAAGTCCAACAACGGACGACATCAAGATGATGCGACCCTTACGCGCTTTCAACATGCCTTGAGTCGCACGCTTGACAACACGAAATGAAGCAGTGAGATTCGCATCAATCACAGAAGAGAAGTCGGCTTCACTCATGCGAAGAAGAAGTGTGTCTTTCGTGATTCCTGCATTGGATACGAGAATCTCAACAGGTCCGAAGTGTTTCTCGACAGCCTTGAAAGCTGCATCTACTTGTGCGGTATCAGTGACATCGCACTGAACGCCAAAGAACTCAGATGGTGGAGGAGAAGAGTTGTAGGTGACTGCCACTTTGTCGCCAAGTGCGGCGAATCGTTGCGCGCATGCGAGACCAATGCCTCTTGAACCACCTGTAATGAGAACGACGCGACTCATTGAGCGCCCCATTCGAGAATCGCACTTGCTGCTGTCATTCCTGCGCCGAAACCAACGAGAAGAACAAGGTCGCCTTGCTTTGGCTTGGTCTGGCCCATGTCGCCAAAGAGAGCAAGTGGAATTGATGCTGATGAGGTGTTTCCGGTTTCGTGAATAACAACGGAAGCGCGGTCCATGGAAATTCCCAGACGGTCACACGCTGCAGAGATGATTCGGATGTTTGCTTGATGCGGAACAATCACGTTGATTTGATCTGCCGTTACGCCTGCGTGAGCCATGGATTTTTGCGCGCTGTCTACCATGATGCGTACTGCACGACGGAAGACTTCCTTGCCGTCCATGTGCAGTGTTTCGCCGATGTTTGAGTACAAAATCTCCTCAGCTGAACCATCTGCATCCAGGTCCCATCCGAGTAGTTGGCCAGAGCCGGAACTTGCTTCGAGAACTGCAGCGCCGGAACCATCGGCAAAAAGAATCGCCGTGTTGCGATCTGTCCAATCGGTGATGCGACGCAACGTGTCCGTGCCGATGAGAAGAACTTTTTCAGCACCCATTGCGATCAGTCCGTGTGCATTGACTAATCCGTACACGAAACCTGAGCAAGCAGCGTTGATGTCGAATGCTCCACAACGAAGGCCAAGCGCGTTCTGAACTGTGGCCGAGGTTGCTGGCACTGTGCGGTCAGGTGTAGTTGTTGCCAACACCAGTGCATCGATGGAAAGTCGATCAATTCCTGCCATTTCAAGAGCAGCGTTACCACTGATGATGCTCAATTCCGCCGTAGAACCACCAATATGGCGACGATGGATGCCGGTTCGCTCGCGAATCCACGCATCGCTGGTGTCAATTGTTTTTTCAAGGTCTTCGTTCGTAACGGTGTTATGACCGAGAGCAGTGCCCCAGCCGGTGAACCGTGCACCTCGAACATTGGCTGGAATCTTTGGCATGGGTTCCCTTGAGTACTAGTTCGATCGCAGCCATGCAATGGGCTGATGCGTTGTCACACGTTCACCCTCGACGGCAATGAAATTCTGAATATCGCCTGCAAAAGGCGAGCGGACTTCCGTATCACCAACGCGTCCAATGACTTTTCCAACGCCAATGGATGACCCGACAGTGACTGAGCTGTCGGGAGAGAAGACACCTGCTGCGGGACTCACTACTAAACGTTCAACAGCAAAAAGATGTTCGCCTTCAAGTTGTGCTGCACCCACGGGAGAAGATGCGTTCACCCACTCGATGAGTTTGTCGAGTTCATCGGGAGTTGAAACAGAAATAGTGCGGGCATTTTCGACGGTGCGCTTTGCCATGCCAGTGAGAACGCCGCCGGGTCCCAATTCAACAAAGCCAGTGACACCCAGTTCGCTCATGGTGAGCAAACAATGCTTCCAACGAACGGGACTCGATAGCTGTGCGGACAACAACGACGACCACTCTTCACCTGAAGAATGAGCAATGGCGTCAACATTGGAGACCACAGCTACTTCAACGTCACGGGGTGCGGCGAGTGCAATGGCGTTACGTAAACGGTCGCGTGCAGCCGTCATAAATGGCGTGTGAAAAGCACCGGATACCTGAAGTGGCATGATCTTTTTTGCGCCTAATTCCTTGGCGTGTTCCCCTGCAGAGGCGACACCGGCTGGTGAGCCAGCAATCACCACTTGGCCAGGCGCATTGAAGTTGGCAACCCACACCTCAGCATCGGCACGTCGACATGCGACCTCTACAAGGTCATCATCGAGGCCTAGAACGGCAGCCATTGTTCCTGGACTTGCCGTTCCCGCTTCATGCATCGCGTCGGCGCGCTCCACCACAAGGCGAACTCCGTCTTCAAATGACAGAGCACCTGTGGCAGTCAAAGCTGTGTATTCGCCCAAGCTATGACCGGCACAGAAACTTGGCTCAATTCCCAAGCGCTCCACAGCGTCTAGAACCATTAGAGAAGACACAAATGTTGTGAGTTGGGCGTTGCGAGTGTCTTTCAACTCTTCGGCATCGGCATCGAGCAACAAAGCCCCAACGTCTCGGCCGGCAACTTCGGAGGCTTCGTCGACAAGTTCCCAACTGTCGTGGCCCACCCAGGGACGACCCATGCCGGGTCTTTGGGATCCTTGACCTGGGAAAGTGAACGCAAGCATGGTGCAAAAACCTTAGACGGGGGCACCGTGGCAAGACTGTTACCCCGCAGTAGGTCATGGGCAAACTTCGCCGATACGCTCTGATGCCCTGGCCCGAGTGGCGGAATGGCAGACGCGACGGACTCAAAATCCGTTGTCCGGAAGGGCGTGTGGGTTCGAGTCCCACCTCGGGCACCCAGGTGATTCATACACTTACTCCTATGGGTCAACGACTTCTTCATAGGCGGCTGTCCTCGGCGTCCGCTCGGATGAAGGAATTGCGCACCGAATTGCGCGTCGTGGAAGACCAGATGACACAGCTCGTCGACGACGCCGACGAGCTTTCTCTTCGTGCATTGGTCGCTGAGACCCCCGCCGCGGCTCATGAATATAGGGAAGCCAAGAAGCATGCCGACACGATTCAGCGCCATCACGCCAATTTGTTGCGTGAAATCGCCGAGTTAGAGGCAAAAATCAATGATCTGCTCGACCGCATGAAAGAGTTCAACTAATGAGTATTCGAGTCGTCATCGCCGAGGATGAGGCAATCATCCGTTTGGACCTGAAGGAGACTCTCGAAGAAGAGGGTTACATCGTTGTAGGGGAGACAGGTCGCGGAGATAAAGCCGTTGATCTTGTTCGTGAGCATCGTCCTGACCTCGCCATTCTTGATATCAAGATGCCGGGCATGGACGGTCTCGAAGCTGCGCGCCTTATTACTAAAGACCGCATTTGTGGCGTACTGGTATTGACTGCATTTAGCCAGCGTGAGGTCATTGAAGAAGCCCGTGATGCAGGTGCTTTGGCGTATCTCGTCAAGCCGTTTCAGAAGAGTGATTTGATTCCCGCCATTGAAGTTGCCATCGGGCGTTTCCGTGAGATGCAGGCATTGAATGGTGAAGTGGAAGTTCTCGGCGAACAGCTTGAGGCGCGTAAGTCAATTGATCGCGCCAAGGGAATTCTCATCGACCAGTTCAAGATGACTGAAGCTGACTCGTACGGATTCATTCAGCGTGGAGCAATGAATCACCGCACAACAATGAAGGCTGTTGCCGACATGGTTGTATCTGGCGAACTTCGCCCCGAATAGATAGGGGAATGCCATGTTGTTGATGGCCCTCGACGGAAACTCTCTCGCTTATCGAGCCTTCTTTGCATTGCCCGATGACATGACGAACGCAAGTGGTCAGGTCACAAACTCTGTGTATGGCTTCACCACCATGTTGTTGACGCTCATCAAGGATCACAAACCAGATGGCGTTGCAGTGGTCTTCGACCGTCCGGAACCTACGTTCCGTCACGAAGCGATCGCCGAGTACAAAGCTCAACGTGAGAAAGCTCCGGAGATTCTGATTCAGCAATTGGGAATCATTCGGGAACTTCTCGATGCAATGGGCATCAAATGGTTCGAACTCGCTGGTTACGAAGGCGACGACATCATTGCCACTCTGGCTACACACGCCAATGAGCAGGGCCACGACATCATTATTGTGACGGGAGACCGTGACAGCTATCAGTTAGTGCAGGATCCGCACGTTCGTGTTTTGTACAACAAGCGTGGTGTCAGTGATTACGCCTTATATGACGAAGCCGGAATTCTTGCGCGCACCGGCGTCACTCCCTCGCAATATGCCGATTACGCAGCTTTGCGTGGCGACCCAAGCGACAACTTGGACGGTATTCCTGGTGTCGGAGAAAAGACTGCAGCAAAATTAATTAATCAATACGGCAACATCCATGATGTTGTTGCTGCAGCTGAAGCACAAACTCCAAAGTTGAAGGCTGGATTGCTAGAGCATGGCGAGCGTGTTATTCGCAACGCAGCAATCATGGTGTTGAAGAGGGATGTACCTCTAGAGATTGATCTCAATGCGCTCTCACCAACACCGGATGTTGGCGCAACAGTGAAGATGTTTGAGTTCCTTGAATTCAAGACGATGTCGAAGCGCTTTAACGATGCAGTGTCGACGCAGGGATGGGCGACCAGGGGTGAACCGATCGAATCATTGTCGATAGAAGATGTTCCGTCTGTCGAAGTTGTCTTGAGAGACATGGAAGTCCTCGATACCGAAGCAAAGGCACTCTCAGCACTGTCTTCAATGGTGGAATTAACGATTGCAGCTCAATTCGCTGCTGAACCTGGCCGTTCATCTGTTGAGGGACTGGCTGTTGTTCTGGATGCGTCTCGTGGATCTGTTGCATTTCTTCCCCGTGATGTTGTGCTCTCGCCCAAAATTTCACGGTTGTTGGCGTCGGCGCCATCTGTTGTCATGCATGATGCGAAAAGTGTCATGCGGTCCCTTCTTGATGATGGCATTGATATCAAGTCATTGAAGATGGACACGTCGATCGCTGCGTATCTGATTGATCCATCGCGTTCGAGTTATTCCCTTGCAGATGTCGCGCAGTCCTACCTCGGTTCGGCCCCGACTGCCGGAGTCGAATCTGACGGACAATTCGATTTCGGTGGACAATCGAATGATGAGAATGTGCGAGCAACTTCTGAAGCGGCATTATTTGTTTCTGCTTTGAAGCCAGTGATGACTGCAAAGTTGCAAGAGATTTCAAATACAACTTTGTACAACGACATGGAGAACCCTCTTGTACACGTACTTGCAAAGATGGAGCATGTCGGAGTTGGCGTGGACCGCACAGCTCTGGAAGGTATTCGCGAACGTCTTGCAGAAGAAACGGGAGCTTTGACATCGCAATTGCGTGAAATTGCGGGTCGTGATTTCAACCTGAATTCTCCGACGCAACTTCGTGAGATTTTGTATACAGATCGTGGCCTAACACCTGGCAAGAAAACCAAGACGGGTTACAGTACCGATGCAGCCACTCTGGAGAAATTGCATGACAAGTGGCCTGAGTTCATCGGGCCTCTCCTGCGCTATCGCGAGATGGAGAAACTGCGTTCGACCTATGGCGAAGGTCTCATTAATGAAATCGCTGCTGATGGCCGCATTCATGCAACCTTCAATCAAACGGTGGCACGTACTGGTCGTCTCAGTAGTGACAAGCCCAACTTGCACAACATTCCAGTGCGTAGTGATGAAGGTCGAGTCTTCCGAACCGCTTTCGTCGCACCTAAAGGCTGGTCATTGCTCGTCGCTGACTACAACCAAATTGAACTGCGGTGTATCGCACATCTCGCTAATGACCCTGGGCTCGTCTCGGCCTTTCAAGCGGGCGAAGACATTCATCGTTCCACGGCTGCACGAGTATTCGGCGTGAAGCCAGAAGATGTGACTCACGATCAGCGGTCCAAGGCAAAGATGGTCTCGTATGGTCTTGCCTACGGCATGGAGGCATATGGACTGAGTCAACGACTTGCAATTCCTGTGAGTGAAGCGTCCGGAATTCTGGATGCGTACTTTGAAGCGTTCCCAAATGTGAAGCAGTACATGGATGACGCCATTCATCAGGCTCGTCAAGCGGGATACACCGAAACCTTGTTTGGTCGTCGCCGTCATATCGACGAACTCATGAGCGACAACTTCCGCGTTCGCCAAGCGGGTGAACGTCAAGCGATGAATGCGGCTATCCAAGGACTTGCAGCTGACATCTTCAAGATTGCACTCGTGCGGATTGATAGGGCTCTGACGAAAGCCAAGGTGCAATCTCGAGTTGTTTTGCAAGTACATGACGAAGTCATTGTTGAAGTCCCTGATGATGAGAAGGACGTCGTTGGTCCATTGGTGCTCGACATCATGAAGGCTGCAGCAGAATTGAATGTTCCACTAGAAGTGAACGCCGCATGGGGCCCAACGTGGGCAGAAGCCAAGGGTTGATCTTGCATGTCCAGTGAAATCGGTTCTCACTGGTTCGAGAAAATGGCTGACCACATGGGTGCGACGTATCTTCGCTATTCCTTCACCAAGGGAACAGTGCAGGAGGTTGACCACCTAGTGGCGGAGTTGGGGCTTACTCCGGGGATGAGAATCCTTGATGTTGGATGTGGGCCTGGCAGGCATGCGCACGAATTTGCCCGACGTGGTTACATCGTCCATGGCATCGATATCAGCCAAACCTTTGTTGATGTTGCAATCAAGGATGCGCCGGTGGGCGCAACATTTGAACGGATGGATGCACGTCGTCTGACCTTCGAACACGAATTTGATGCCGTGGTGTGTCTGTGTCAGGGCGCTTTTGGCCTGATGACGGCCAATGGTCATGACGTGGACGTTCTGGAGGGAATTGCTCGGTCTGTGAAGCCAGGTGGCGCAGTTGCGCTATCTGCCTTTAGTGCCTACTTTGCCGTGAAGTATCACGATGACGCGGAGTTCGACGCCGATGCGGGGGTCTCTCATGAGGTCACTGAGGTAAAGAACGCATCTGGCCAGGGGATTGAAGTGGACCTCTGGACCGGTTGCTACACGCCGAGGGAGCTTCGACTTCTCCTGGGAGGCGTGGGACTCAACGTGCGGTCGATCGCGAGCGTTGAGCCTGGGGCGTATGGAAACGACGCCCCCACCTTGGAAAGTCCTGAATTTCTGGTGATAGCGTTTGCAACGCCCATCCGACGGATGGGTACCCGCTAGCGGGTTTCATCGATATACCTATCCATTTCGAAAGACCAATTCCTTGTCCGACGCAGCACTTACTTCCGCCCCAATGGGAACCTTCGACGCGGAAGGCAACTACACCCCTCGTCA
This sequence comes from Actinomycetota bacterium, assembly GCA_041175365.1. GTDB lineage: Bacteria > Actinomycetota > Acidimicrobiia > Acidimicrobiales > Ilumatobacteraceae > UBA2093. The sequence continues at coordinate 40,635 of JBEDFA010000003.1, forward strand.
GATCACAGAGCGTGATCTTCCTACCACCTTCGCCGATGCCATTGAAGGCACCATGGTGGAACTCAAAGACGGACAGCTTGTAACGGGCACCGTTGTAAAGATCGATCGTGATGGAGTGTTGCTTGAGTTTGGTTATAAGACCGAAGGCGTGATTCCTACACGCGAACTCGCAATCAAGAATGATGTTGATCCACACGCAGTTGTGAAGCTCGGCGAAAAGGTCGAAGCACTTGTTCTTACTCTTGAAGACAAAGAAGGACGTCTCGTTCTCTCCAAGAAGCGCGCTCAGTATGAGAAGGCCTGGGGCGAGATCGAGAAGAAGAAGGAAAACGACGGCGTTGTTCATGGAACGGTCATCGAAGTTGTCAAGGGTGGTCTCATCGTTGACATCGGACTTCGCGGATTCCTTCCTGCATCGCTTGTTGAGTTGCGCCGCGTGCGCGATCTTCAGCCGTACATCGGTCAGACCATCGACGCGAAGATCATCGAGCTCGATCGCAACCGCAACAACGTTGTGTTGTCGCGTCGTGCATTCCTCGAAGAGAACCAGAAGGAAACACGCGATGATTTCCTCAACAATCTCAAGTCCGGCGAAATCCGCCACGGAAAGATTTCCTCGGTTGTTGCCTTTGGTGCATTCGTGGACCTTGGTGGCATGGACGGACTCATCCACGTGTCCGAACTCTCGTGGAAGCATGTTGAGCACCCATCACAAGTCGTACAGATTGGTGACGAAGTCACCGTTCAAGTTCTTGACGTTGACTTCAGCCGCGAGCGCATCAGCCTCTCGCTCAAGGCAACACAGCAGGACCCATGGCAAGAGTTCGCTGGCAGCCACGAAGTTGGCCAGTTGGTCTACGGCCGCGTGACAAAGCTTGTTCCTTTCGGTGCATTCGTCCAGGTGGGCGACGGAATCGAAGGTCTTGTACACATCTCCGAAATGTCGGCTCACCACGTTGAGTCCGCTGAGCAGGTTGTTACTCCAGGCGAAGAGCTGTGGGTCAAGATCATCGATCTCGACCTTGCACGTCGTCGTATCTCGATCTCCATCAAGCAGGCTGCTGAGGGTGGCGAACTCGCCGCTGAGTACCAGGGTCAGTTCGAAGTGGACGAGCACGGCAACTGGGTCGGTGGCGATGACACCGAGCGCGAAGCTGCATGGGCTGAGTACTACAAGGAATACGGTCAGCCAGGCGAAGAGGGTGCAGTTGCTGCACCTGAAGCTGAGCAGGCCTAAGACTTTCTGTCGCCATGATCCTGATCGGTCTCACCGGCGGGATTGGCTCTGGCAAATCCACTGTTTCGTCCTTGTTGGCGGAGCATGGTGCCGTCATTATTGACGCCGATGCCATCACACGTGAGTTGCAGGTGCCTGGAGCGCCTCTGCTCACGGTGTTGGCCGAACGGTTTGGTCAACACATTCTTGATGCAAATGGCGGTCTTATTCGTGAGGAACTCGCGAAGATTGCTTTTAGTGACCCAGAGGCTCTGAAAGACCTCAACAAGATTGTTCACCCGGCTGTCGCCAAAGAGATGGATCGTCGCATGAACGAAGTGCGCGCCACGGACAAAGTTGTCATTCTTGACATTCCTCTTCTTGCGGAGAATCCTCGTAAGGGTCTCTGTGGCGTCATCGTTGTCGACGTTCCTGTTGAAATAGCAGTGTCTCGTCTCGTTGAATTCCGCAATATGAAGGAAGATGATGCGCAGGCACGTATTGCAAAGCAGGCTTCACGAGAAGATCGTCTCAAGATTGCTGACAAAGTGATCGACAACTCGGGAGATATGTCATCCTTGGCCCAACAAGTTGATGATGTATGGGTGTGGGCTCAACAGCTTCCCGCAGCGGCCGATGATGCAGGTGATCGTGAAGATACGACCACCAAATCAGAGAACCCCTGACTCTTCCTGTCGGTACGATTCATCTCATGCCGGCCTTCGAAGTTGTTTCCCAATTTCAACCAGCTGGTGACCAACCCACCGCCATTGCGGAACTGAGTGCCGGTGTCGAGAGCGGTGAAAGATTTCAAACACTGCTGGGTATTACTGGTTCAGGTAAATCGGCCACCATTGCGTGGACAATTGAGAAGACACAACGCGCAACGCTGATTCTGGCGCCGAACAAGAGTCTCGCCGCTCAGTTGGCGTCAGAGATGAAAGAGTTTTTCCCGAACAATCGGGTGGAGTTCTTCGTTAGCTATTACGACTACTACCAGCCAGAGGCTTACATCCCCTCAAGCGACACGTTCATTGAAAAGGACTCCTCTGTGAACGAGGAGATCGACCGTCTACGGCATTCAGCAACAGCTGCCTTGTTGACACGTAATGACACCATCGTTGTTGCAAGTGTTTCTTGCATTTACGGCATGGGTGACCCTGAGGAATATCGCGGTCAGTTGCTGGAGCTGCATGTTGGTGTTGATTATGACCAACGCAGCATCCTTCGCCGTCTTGTAGATCTCCAATATGACCGCAATGACATGACACTTGGCCGCGGCAATTTCCGTGTGCGTGGGGACACTGTAGAGATTCATCCCGCATATGAAGAGAACGTTCTTCGTATTGAGATGTTCGGCGACACTGTTGATCGCATCACCATGATTGACGTGTTGACCGGAGAGACTCTGCAGGAACTGAGTGAAGTAGTTGTGTTCCCAGCTACACACTATGTGGCGGGCGACGAACGTCTTCGTAAAGCGGTTCATGGCATTGAGACTGAGTTGCAGCAGCAATTAGCAATGTTCGAATCGCAAGGGAAATTGCTTGAAGCGCAACGCCTTCGTATGCGCACTCAATACGACCTCGAGATGATCCAAGAAATGGGCTATTGCAACGGTATTGAGAACTACTCGATGCATATTGATGGTCGTCAACCAGGCGAGCCACCTTTCACCCTCCTTGACTATTTCCCGAAAGATTTCTTATTGATTATCGATGAGAGCCACGTGGCGGTCCCGCAATTGCATGCTCAATTCGCTGGAGACCGCAGCCGTAAAGACACATTGGTGGAACACGGTTTCCGTTTGCCGAGTGCTCGCGACAACCGTCCGCTGAAGTTTGAAGAGACGATCGAGCGAATCAATCAGTGCATCTTTATGTCGGCAACCCCTGCACCATTTGAGTTGAAGCACAGCACAAAGGTGGTGGAGCAAATTGTGCGTCCGACCGGCCTCATTGACCCAGAAGTCATTGTGCGTCCAACTAAAGGGCAGATTGATGACATCATCGAGATGGTTCGCGGTCGAGTGGAAATTGGCGATCGTGTTCTCATCACCACCTTGACTAAGAAAATGGCTGAAGATCTCACGGATTATTTGCTTGAGCAAGGCCTCAATGTTCGCTATTTGCACAGCAACATCGATACGTTGCAGCGCATTGAAATTCTTCGTGGCCTGCGTCTTGGTGAGTTTGATGTTTTGGTCGGCATCAACCTATTGCGAGAAGGTCTTGACCTTCCGGAAGTGTCTTTAGTGGCGATTCTTGATGCTGATAAGGAAGGGTTCTTGCGTAGTGAGACATCCCTGATTCAGATGATTGGTCGCGCAGCTCGAAATGTGGCTGGTCAGGTGGTGATGTACGCGGACAAAATCACACCGTCTATGGAGCGTGCTATCGGCGAGACAAAGCGTCGACGCGAGACACAGATTGCGTACAACCTCGAGCATGGAATCAACCCGCAGACAATTCGCAAGGCTGTGGGTGACATACTCTCGGTCATCACCGGAGGTGACGGAACAGCGCCTGTTCCTGGCAAAGGCCAACGCCGCAACCGTGAACGCGACAAAGTCAAAGCCGAGATTAAGTCATTGCCACAGCAAGAACTGCAGAGGCTTATACAGACGCTGGAAGATGAGATGAACGAGGCGGCAAAGGACCTGAAGTTTGAGTATGCCGCACGTCTCAGAGATGAAATTAACGACTTGCGTCGGGAACTTCGTGACGCCAAGTGAGCAATGGGTAACCTCGGTACGTGGCTGAGAAAATCATCGTCCGCGGCGCACGCGAACACAATCTGAAGAACATCAGTCTCGAGCTTCCTCGTGACAAGCTCATCGTCTTTACGGGGCTATCAGGAAGCGGCAAGAGCTCTTTGGCCTTCGACACCATCTATGCCGAAGGACAACGTCGTTATGTGGAGAGTCTCTCTGCATACGCTCGCCAATTTCTTGGGCAGATGGATAAGCCAGATGTCGATGTGATTGAGGGCCTTAGCCCTGCAATTTCGATTGATCAAAAGTCTGCGTCGCGCAACCCGCGTTCCACCGTGGGAACCATCACAGAGATTTACGACTACCTGCGTCTGTTGTACGCGCGTATCGGTGTGCAGCATTGTCCGACTGATGGAACAAAACTGCAGCGTCAGACCCCATCGCAAATCGTTGATCGCATCATGAAGCTGGAAGAAGGAACGCGCTTCCAAGTTCTCGCCCCAGTTGTTCGAGGACGCAAGGGCGAATACGACACATTGTTGGCCGATCTCGCTGGTCAAGGTTTCGTGCGTGCACGAATCGACGGCGAAGTTCGTGACATCGCTGAGTTCCTCGCTTCAGGCGAAAAACTTGCTCGTTACGAGAACCACTCGATTGACATCATCGTTGACCGTTTGGTTCGCAGAGATGACATCGACCGTCGTCTAACAGACTCTCTTGAGACCGCTCTGAAGTTGGCTGACGGCGTAGCGGGTGTCGAACTTGTCGGGAAAGAAGGGGAGGAGAGCGAAACTCTGACCTTCAGCCAGCACCTGGCATGTCCGAAGTGTGATGCAAGTTTTGATGAACCGGCGCCTCGTAACTTTTCTTTCAACTCGCCATATGGCGCTTGCGAGAACTGTGACGGACTCGGAACAAAGTTTGAAGTTGATCCAGAACTTGTTATTCCCGATCCTTCCATGAGTCTTCGTGATGGAGCCTTGGCACCTTGGAGAAGCGCGCACACGCAGTACTTCCATCGCATGCTGGTTGCACTTGCTGAACAAGAAGACATTGATATTGATAAGCCTTGGTCGAAAGTCTCGGCAAAGCACCAGAAGTTGGTCCTTCATGGTCAGGCTGGTGCGATGCAAGTGAAGTACCGCAATCGATTCGGTAAGACGAGACAGTTCAGTACTTCCTATGAAGGTGTGATTCCCTGGATTAAGCGTCGCCATGTTGATGCAGAGAGTGATTGGACTCGTGAGCAGTTCGAAACGTACATGCGTGAAGTGCCGTGTCCAGTTTGTGAAGGCGCTCGACTGAAGCCGAGCTCGTTGGCCGTAACGGTGAATGATCGTCACATTTCTGCGGTGTGCGATATGTCCATCGGAGAATCTGCGGAATTCTTGTCGGGTCTCGTCCTGAGCGATCGAGATGCCATGATCGCCGAACGCATCACGAAGGAAATCAATGCTCGTCTCGGATTCCTTCTTGACGTTGGGCTCGATTACCTGACGTTGTCTCGCTCGGCGGGAACACTTGCTGGAGGTGAGGCTCAGCGAATTCGTCTAGCGAGTCAGATTGGCTCCGGTCTCGTCGGCACGTTGTATGTGTTGGACGAACCAAGCATTGGATTACATCAACGCGACAACCGTCGTCTTATTGAGACTCTCCTTCGACTTCGAGATCTCGGTAACACCGTCATTGTGGTTGAACATGATGAAGAGACAATTAAAGAGAGTGACTGGATTGTCGACATTGGCCCAGGTGCCGGCGAACATGGCGGCGAAGTTGTGTACAGCGGTCCAGTGCCAGGCATCAACAAGGCAAAAGATTCTGTCACTGGTCGTTATCTAACTGGCAAGGCCTCCATCGCTGTGCCAGAAAAACGACGTGCGCCAAATGGCGAAGTCATCACGATTCGCGGTGCGCGTGAACACAACCTTCAGGATCTTGATGTTGAAGTTCCTCTTGGTTGTTTCGTGGCTGTCACGGGTGTTTCTGGCAGTGGTAAGAGCACCCTGATACGCGACATTCTTCTGCCAGCGATGATGCAACGCATCTACAAGAGCAAGTTGGCGCCAGGAAAACATCGCACGGTCGAAGGCATCGATGCGATTGACAAGGTGATTGACATGGATCAATCACCTATTGGTCGTACGCCTCGTTCTAACCCGGCCACCTACACAGGCGTATTTGACTCAATTCGCAAGTTGTTTGCGGCCGCTCCAGAGTCAAAGGTTCGCGGCTATCAGCCAGGTCGTTTTAGTTTCAACGTTGCCGGCGGTCGCTGTGAAGCATGTTCTGGTGATGGCACCATCAAGATTGAAATGCACTTCTTGCCAGACGTCTATGTGCCGTGTGAAGTGTGCAAGGGAAACCGCTACAACCGTGACACCTTGGAAATCACTTTCAAGGGCAAGAACATTGCTGAAGTGTTGAACATGCCGATTTCTGAAGCACTTGAGTTCTTCTCTAATCAGCCATCCATTGCGCGCCACATGCAAACGCTGGTGGACGTTGGTCTTGGATATGTGCGACTTGGGCAATCTGCACCCACTCTGTCGGGTGGTGAGGCTCAGCGAGTCAAGCTCGCTAGCGAATTGGCCAAGCGTTCAACAGGTCACACGATGTATCTACTGGATGAGCCGACGACTGGTCTTCACTTCGAAGACGTCCGTCGTTTGCTGACAGTGCTTTCGCGGTTGGTTGACCAAGGGAACACTGTTCTCGTGATCGAGCACAACCTGGATGTGATTAAGACAGCTGACTGGTTGATTGATTTAGGGCCCGAAGGTGGAAACGGTGGAGGCACAATTGTTGGTACGGGTACTCCCGAAGACATTGCCCAAATTGGTGAAAGCCACACCGGCCGATACTTGGCACCACTTCTTGGTATGCCGGAGCCGAAAGTTTCGGCGACGAAGAAGTCCGCTACCGCCAAAAAGCCTGCAGTAAAGAAGAAAGCGGCGCCAGCGAAAGCTACGGCCAAGACTAAGAAGTAGCCATGTCGGTTCAACGTCCACCTACTGGCACGATTCCTATCACTCCGGGTTCGTATCAGTTCAAGGATGAGCACGGTCGTGTTATCTATGTTGGAAAAGCCTCGAATTTGCGGCAACGCCTTTCAAACTATTTTCAAGATCCATCGCAGCTTCATCCTCGTACTGCTGCGATGGTGCAGGCGGCTCATTCCGTTGAATGGATCGAAGTAAGAAACGAAGTGGAAGCACTCATTCTTGAGTACTCACTCATCAAGCAACACCATCCACGTTTCAATGTTCGTCTCCGCGACGATAAGAGCTATCCGTTTCTCGCTGTGACCGTCGATGAGGAATATCCGCGTGCTGTGGTGATGCGCGGAACGAAACGCAAAGGCACTCGCTATTTCGGTCCGTACCCACATGCATGGGCTATCCGCGAGACTCTCGATCTTTTATTGCGAACGTTTCCTGTTCGTACGTGTAGCCAGGGAAAGTTCAACCAACACCACAGACTTGGTCGGCCTTGTTTGTTGTTTCATATTGAGAAGTGCAGTGGTCCATGCGTTGGTGAAGTACAACCAGAGGTGTATGCAGACCACGTTGCTCAGTTGCTTTCTTTCTTGGATGGCGACACCGATGCGGTTGTTGACGGGCTGATGCGCGATATGCAGGAGGCAGCTGCTGCTCAAGAATTCGAGAGGGCTGCGCGTTTACGTGATCGACTCGGCGGAGTTCAGCGTGCAATCGAGAAACAGCAAATGGTGGGTGAGCGAGATGAAGACCTCGACATCATCGGTATCGCTGATGACGAGTTAGAAGCTGCTGTACAAGTGTTCTTCGTTCGTAAAGGTCGTGTCGTTGGCCGAAAAGGCTTCATCATGGACAAAGTGGAGGACCTCTCTCCGGGTGGTGTTGTGGATCGAGTTCTTGAAGAGATGTACGGCGATCAGCCTCCGCTGGGAATTCCTTCTCAAGTGTTGGTGCCGGTGGCGCCTGACGATGCCGATACATATGCCGAATGGTTGCGCCATATGAAGGGCAGCATCGTCCAGATTCGGGTTCCACAACGTGGCGACAAGCGTGAACTCCATGAAACGGTGACGGTGAACGCACGAGAAGAATTTGTGCGCCACAGAATGCGCCGTGCCACGGACCACAACTCTCGCAGTCGTGCGCTTTCCGAACTGCAGGATGCGTTGTCGCTCCCTGAGGCTCCATTGCGCATTGAGTGTTACGACATGGCTCATTTGCAGGGCACTGACTACGTCGGCTCCATGGTGGTCATGGAGGATGGTCTCCCGAATAAACGGGAGTATCGACGATTCAAAGTTAAAGATGTTCCGGGAAATGATGACTACGCAGCAATGCGTGAAGTTCTTACTCGTCGGTTGAGTGCCTATGTTGCAGAACGTGATCAGCCCATCGCAGAACGAGGTGAGCGACCCGGAAAGTTTGCGTATCCACCGCAGCTGTTATTGGTTGATGGTGGCAAAGGGCAATTGGGGGTCGCCATTGAGGTGATTCACGAGTTAGGTCTCACTGATGAGATTCCTGTTGCGTCTCTAGCAAAAAGGTTCGAAGAGGTTTACCTGCCTGGACAGAGTGCTCCCGTGTTGTTGCCTCGCGGTAGTGAAGCACTCTTTCTTCTGCAACGCATTCGTGACGAGGCGCATCGCTTTGCCAATACCTTCCACAGAGAATTGCGCGGCAAACGGATGGTCTCTTCATCTTTGGATGGGATCAATGGATTAGGTGAAGCACGTGCCAAACGCTTGGTGAAGGAGATGGGGGGAGTCAACGCTGTGAAGAAGGCGACTCTTGAAGATTTGTCTGTACTGACCTGGCTACCTGATGCAGTTGCTCTGGCTATCTACCAACGCTTCCATCCTGAGACCTAGTGTGAAGAAGATGTCGGATAATGGTCTTTGGGATGAGCATGCGCAGTGGTGGATAGATGGTTTCACTGATGGCGCAGATCCCGAGTACGAGCAGCAAATCATTCCGCTTGCTCTAGAGGAGCTGGCCGGTAAAAAGGTGGTTCTGGACGTTGGTTGCGGGGACGGTCAGATCGCTCGCGCCTTGGCGAAAAACGGTGCCTCGGTTCTTGGTGTCGATCCAACGCAATTGCATATTGATATCGCTATTGAACGCGCCGGTGGACCTACATATCAACTGGGTTCGGCAACGTCATTGCCAGTACCCGATGCCTCTCAAGATGCAGTGGTCGCTTGTCTTGTGTTTGAGCACATTGATGCCGTGGACGCTGCTATTGCGGAAGTCGCACGTGTATTGAAGCCTGGCGGTCAATTCAGTTTCTTTCTGAACCACCCACTACTGCAGACGCCAGGAAGTGGATGGATTGACGATCACATCATTGATCCGCCAGAGCAATATTGGCGTATTGGTCCATACCTTGTTGAAGCTGAGTCGATTGAAGAAGTTGAATTAGGTGTCCACATTCGTTTCATTCATCGTCCGTTGAGCCGCTACATCAATGCGCTGATTGCCAATGGTCTGTATCTGGAAAGAATGGCAGAGCCTTCGCCTCCACAAGGGTTCCTTGACAGGGCCCCTGAATATCAACTTGCTCATACAGTGCCACGACTTTTATATCTGCGGACGGTGAAACGATGACAGACATTTTGGTGGTCACCGGATTGTCGGGTGCTGGCCGATCACAGGCCGCTGATGATTTAGAAGATCTTGGTTGGTTTGTAGTCGACAACTTGCCGGTTGTGCTCATTGACAAAGTTGTAGAACTTTCTGGTGAGGCCGGCGGCGAGATCGTCAAGCTGTGTCTTGTAGTTGGCAATGCCCGACATCAGACAGCAATTCTCGAGGCTGTTCGATCTCTTCGTGATCAAGGCCATTCTGTTCGCATCCTCTTTCTGGAAGCTTCTACTCGCGAGCTTGTCCGTCGTTATGAAGCAACTCGCCGCAAGCACCCAATGAGCGATGGTGTAATGGGGTTGGAAGAAGTCATTGAGTCTGAACGGGTTGCCATCAACGGAGTGAAAGCCTTTGCCGATCTCGTGATTGACACGACAGGTTTGACTGTTCACAATCTGCGCAACCAACTCGTGCATCTCTTTGGGCCAGAGAACCCTGGTGATGCCTTACAAGTCTCTGTGATGTCTTTTGGGTTTAAACACGGAGTTCCCATTGACGCGGACATGATTCTTGACGTTCGCTTTTTGCCCAATCCACATTGGGATGAAAATCTTCGTCCTTTCAGTGGGCTTGATTCCAGTGTTCGAGATTTTGTGTTGAATCAAGATCTCAGTGGCGAGTTCTTGGACCGCCTCGACAGCCTCATCAATTTGATCCTTCCTGCGTATGTCCAAGAGGGACGCAGTTACCTCACAATTGGGGTGGGTTGCACAGGCGGCCGTCATCGGTCTGTGGCGATGGTGGAGGAAGTCGCGAAGCGCCTCGCCACTGCTGGATACCACCCCCGAGTGACCCATCGAGACATCAACTCCTAGCCAAATCCTGTCTGTCCGAGGTCGGCGAACTAGGGTCTAAGAAGGTGCGGAGGGGGTCCCTGCGCACCTTCCAGAGCGAAAGGGACTGTCGTGACAGTACGTGTAGGCATCAATGGTTTTGGCCGTATTGGTCGTAACTTCTTCCGCGCGGTTGCAAGCCGTGGAGCGGATATCGAGATCGTTGCAGTCAACGACCTCGGTTCTTTGAAGACAATGGCCCACTTGCTGAAGTACGACTCAGTTCTTGGCGTCCTTCCCAACGACATTAAGGCCGTTGACGGTGGCATCAGCATTGATGGCAAGGTCATCAAGGTGCTTGCTGAGCGCGATCCGAAGACCCTTCCATGGGGTGCGCTGGGAGTTGATCTAGTCATTGAGTCCACCGGTATTTTTACCGACCGTGACAAGGCTGCAATGCACCTTGAAGCCGGTGCTCCAATGGTCATCGTGTCGGCTCCTTCTAACGGTGCAGATGCCACCATCGTGTACGGCATCAACCACAACGATTTCGACAAGGCGCAGCACAAGGTCATCTCGAATGCGAGCTGTACCACCAACTGTTTCGTGCCATTGGTCAAGGTTCTTGATGATGCATTTGGCGTAGAGAATGGACTGATGACCACCATTCACGCCTACACCGGCGACCAATCGCTTGTAGACGGACCACACAGCGATCTCCGTCGCGCACGTGGTGCAGCTATCAACATCGTTCCTACGTCAACAGGAGCCGCTCGTGCAACAAGTCTTGTGATGACCTCAATGAAGGGCAAGTTGGATGGAACCTCCTTGCGCGTTCCAGTTCCCACCGGCTCGATCACGGACTTCGTTGCAAACT
>JBEDFA010000004.1:0-7201 GCA_041175365.1 Actinomycetota bacterium
CCGCATGATGGGCATGCGTGGCATGAGCCTGCACGCTGCATCTGCACACCACAGAGCATGCACATTGGTGCATCGCTGTGTGCTGCGGGGCGAGCCATGCCCTGCGGTGCGGAGTGATCCGAGATCGGAGCTGTTGGCGCGATGCCAAGCTCGATCTGTGTCACCAACTCGGACACTGACTGGACTGACTTTGGATCAGTTGCAATCTCTGTGCCGTTGTTGTTCTCCACGATTGCTTCTTCAACACCGGGAAGTGTTGGCTGAATGCGCTCGTCACGGCTGAAGATGCCGAGTTCTGCACGCTCGTCGTATGTCATGTACTCCAAAGCGAGGCGACGGAACAGGTAGTCCATGATGGACGAAGCCATACGGATGTCTGGATCGTCTGTCATACCTGCAGGCTCGAAGCGCATGTTGGTAAATGCTTCGACGAATGCGCGAAGAGGCACACCGTACTGAAGGCCATACGAGATGGACTTCGCGAATGCATCCATGATGCCCGAGAGTGTTGAACCCTGCTTCGACACGGTGAGGAACATTTCGCCGGGGCGACCGTCTTCGTATTCACCGATGTTTGCAAAGCCCTTGCAATCAGCAACGCGGAACTCAAAGGTACGGCCGCGACGTGAGCGAGGAAGCTTCTGGCGAACTGGCTGAGTAACAATCTTCTCAACGACGCGCTCGATGACCTGTGTTGCAGCATCAGCAGTTGTTGTGTCGGTGGAATCGCTGTCCTTCTTCACGGTGCTGAGTGGCTGGCCCACCTTGCAGTTGTCGCGGTAGATAGCAACGGCCTTGATGCCGAGCTTCCAGGACAACATGTGCAATGCCTCGATGTCTTCGATGGTTGCTTCTTCAGGCATGTTCACTGTCTTGGAGATTGCACCAGACAAGAACGGCTGCACTGCGCCCATCATGCGAACGTGACCTTCGTAGTGAATGGTGTTGTCGCCCATGGAACAAGCGAATACCGATACGTGGTTTGACTCAAGGTGTGGTGCACCAATGATCGACTTGTTCTCATCGATGTAGGCGATGATGTCGTCGACCTGCTGTGGGCCATAACCAAGACGGCGAAGCGCACGTGGGATTGTCTGGTTGACGATGCTCATGGAGCCGCCACCGACCATCTTCTTGAACTTCACGAGACCAAGGTCTGGCTCAACACCTGTGGTGTCACAGTCCATCATGAGGCCGATGGTGCCGGTTGGTGCGAGCACCGATGCCTGCGAGTTACGCACGCCGTACTCTTCACCGTCGCGCACTGCGGCTTCCCATGACTCAAGGCCGGCGAGCAAGAGATCTTGCTGTACTTCGTTTGCGTCGAGGATCTTGCTGTGCTCATCGCGGTGCATGCGAAGAACGTTGAGCATGTACTTCTCGTTCTCAGCGAAACCAGCGAATGGTCCCATGCGGCTTGCGGTGCGTGCGCTGGTTGCGTATGCATGACCTGTCATGAGTGACGTGAGAGCTGCTGCCCATGCACGGCCTTCCTTCGAGTCGTATGCGAAACCAAGTGCCATAAGAAGTGCGCCGAGGTTTGCGTAACCAATTCCGAGCTGACGGAACTTGCGGGTGTTCTCGCCGATCTTTTCTGTTGGGTAGTCAGCGCGACCGACAAGGATTTCCTGTGCGGTGAACATGACTTCCACTGTGTGGCGGTATGCCTCTACGTCGAAACGATCGTTGTCGTCAAGGAACTTCAACAAGTTGAGCGATGCAAGGTTGCAAGCGGAGTTGTCGATGTGCATGTATTCAGAACATGGGTTCGAACCGTTGATGCGGTCTGTTGCATGAGCTGTGTGCCACTTGTTGATGGTGGTGTCGAACTGAAGACCTGGGTCTGCACATTCCCACGCTGCGGTGGCAAGTTGACGCCAGAGATCGCGAGCCTTGATGGTGCGAACTGTGTGGCCGTCGGTGATTGCCTTGAGGTTCCAGTCGCGGTCCTCTTCTACTGCCTGCATGAACTCGTCAGTGACGCGCACTGAGTTGTTTGCGTTCTGGTACTGGACGCTGAACGAGTCAGCACCGTCGAGGTCCATGTCGAAACCTGCATCGCGAAGGACACGAGCCTTGCGCTCTTCCTTCACCTTGCACCAGATGAACTCTTCAACGTCTGGGTGGTCACCGTTGAGGATGACCATCTTTGCTGCACGGCGGGTCTTGCCACCGGACTTGATGGTGCCGGCTGATGCGTCTGCACCGCGCATGAACGAGACAGGACCAGATGCTGTTCCGCCGCCTTCAAGGAGCTCTGCGCTGGAACGGATCTTGGAAAGGTTGATGCCGGAGCCTGAACCGCCCTTGAAGATCACGCCTTCTTCGCGGTACCAGTTGAGGATCGCTGACATCTTGTCTTCCACCGAAAGGATGAAGCATGCGCTGGCCTGCTGTGGAACGCCCTTCACGCCGATGTTGAACCACACGGGGCTGTTGAATGCTGCGCGCTGCGTAACAAGGATGAACTTGAGCTCGGAGCGGAAAGCTTCTGCTTCTTCGCTATCGACGAAGTAGCCACCCTCGATGCCCCACGTGGTGATGGTGTCAGCAACACGGTCGATGACCTGACGCATGCTGTGCTCACGCTCTGGGGTGCCCGGGGTACCGCGGAAGTACTTCTGAGCAACGATGTTGGTGGCGTTGAGTGACCAGGAAACTGGGAACTCAACGTCGAGCTGTTCGAACGCAACGGTGCCGTCGCGCCAGTTGGTGATGCGCGAGTCGCGCTTTTCCCATGTGACCTCGTCGTATGGGTGGACACCTGGTGTTGTAAAGAATCGACCGATTCCGATGGACAAGCGATCTGGCGCGAGTGACATGTTTGCTCCTGTTTGGCGTGATTGGTGGCCGTGAGACCTATGAATTCTGCAAAACCACCCACAACCACAACATGTTGTGGGTGACTCCGCTCCTACTGTGGTGTAACCACAAGAGGTTGAGAGATTACAGCACCGTAGTTACACCCGTGTCAACGACCCTCGAAAAATATTTTGCGCAGTGCGGTCACGGCGCGAGAAACCAGGTCACGGAACCGCCCGGTCCCCAGGATCGAAAAGGAATTCCTCCCCCACATCCGGCCTCTCGCAGCCGCTTCCGACTACCCCCTGAACCTACGGGTAACCCCTTGTGGATTGGAAGTGGACAACCATGTGAATTACAGGAAATATCTGGGGAAACCCTTGTGTAATCAGTGGATGACCCTGTGGGGCTCCTGTGCAGAAGTACACCCGTCCTGTGGATGAAGGTGCCTGCTTAGGCAGGTTGGAGGGTCACAGGGATGGCGTTCAAAGCTGCATTGCCCGACAGCGGGTCCATCACCTGGTCATCCGTGAGGATGTTCGAGTTCACTCCGGCCTTCTCAGCCGCCACGCCCATCTGGGTACCGGCAACGCCATGTCCCCAACCATGAGGAAGGCTGACGACGCCCTGACGGACCGAATCGGTGACCTCAACAGGTGCATCGACAGAACCGACGCGACTGGTGATGCGCACCGTCGCGCCGTCGTGCAGGCCAAGACGTGCGGCATCATCTGGATGCACATGTGCTGTGCATGACAACGAACCCTTCGTTAACACTTTGATGTTGTGCATCCAAGAGTTGTTCGACTTCAAATCACGTCGACCGACTAACAACATTTGATTGTTATCTGCTTTCGCAATTGATTCTTCAAGACGAACAAGATCTGCGATCAATTGTGGTGGTGATAGCTCAATCATTCCTGTTGGTGTGCGAAGTCCTTCAGGAATACGTGGTTCTAATGCACCAAGATCAACACCATGTGGGTTCGCCAACAACACATCAAGTGAAAGTCCTGATGGGTTTGCACCAAACGCCGCACCATACGGGCCTGTTTGCAACATGAAATCGAGCATGCGCGCAGTACCGCGACGACCATCTTTGTTAAGCACTGCAAGAATTTCATCTGCATTGCGACCACTGATATTTGATGACGATGTTGCAACAGCAGATGTCACTGTTGCGAAAATGTTTTGATCATCAATCACCGCAGGATCAACATCGGTGCCGAGGCCTTGCAAGATGGCACCCATTTTCACCAAGATCTCCCACTCCTCTGGCGAGTCTGCATCTTTTTGTAATACGGGTTCGCTGTAATTCGCGATGTTGCGCACTGCGTAGACATACAAGCCCACGTCGTAGTGATCTTTTTCTAACGCAGATGGCGGAGGAAGAATCACATCAGCATGACGCGTTGTTTCGTTGAGATAAATATCAATCGACACCATGAACTCAAGATCAGCAAGAGCTTTGTCTAACTGTTCAGAGTGCGGCGTGGACAACACCGGGTTTCCTGCAACGGTGATTGCTGCACGAATTTGATTTTCACCAGGCGTGAGGATCTCCTCACCCAACACTGCAACGGGATATTCACCCATCACTTCAGGCTTCTTGCTCACACGGCTGTGACCACGGCCCGTTTGGAAACCCTTGCCTTTTCCTGCTGTTCCGCGCGTCGATGCGCCACCTGCTGCAGGAGTAGTGAACATGTCGCCACCACGCTTATCGAAATTGCCCGTGATGATGCTGAGTGCATTCACCAACCATGCGTTGGTAGAACCGAACTCCACGGTGTTCACGCCGATGCGGCCATACACAGCACATGTTGGTGCAGCACACATCTCGCGTGCAATGCGCACGATTGTTTCTACAGGAACACCTGTTGCTGCAGTGACGCGCTCTGGCGTGAATGGCAACACTGCAGTACGGAACTCGTCAAGACCGTTCACGTGCGTTGCAATACGTGGCTCAACTTTTGCTATGCCCTCTGCAAACATCACGTTTGCAAGTGCGGCCATGAACAAACCATCAGTGCCTGGACGAATCGATACCCATTCGTCACTGTTCTCCGCAGTCTTTGATCGACGTGGGTCAACGACAACAACTTTTCCACCGCGTGCACGAATCGCTTGAATGCGACCTGGATAATCAGGCGCGGTGCACAAGCTGCCGTTTGACATGTAAGGGTTAGCACCCAACATCAACAAGTAGTCCGTGTGATCAAGGTCGGGCACCGGAATGTGTTGTGCACTTCCGAACATGAAGCCACCAGCAACGTGCATGGGCATCTGGTCCACCGATGATGCGCTGAAGATATTGCGACTTCCCATCGAACGCAACATCACACCACTGAACAACTGTGGTCCGAGGTTGTGCGCATTCGGGTTACCCAAATATGCAGAAAGTGATCCGCGACCATGGCGTTCAATCACACCCAACAGTCCGCGCTCGACTTCTTTCCACGCTTCGTCCCACGTGACTTCAACATGCACGCCATTGCGCTTCACCAATGGCTTGCGCAAACGGTCTGGGTCTTCATGCAGTTGCTTCAGCGTGCTTCCCTTCGGGCAAATGAAGCCATGACTGAACACGTCGTCCTTGTCGCCACGGATACGCACAATCTGTTCCTGCGGATTCACAGAAATCTCTAAGCCACAGGTGGCCTCACACAGAGGGCAAGTGCGAAAAACGGTGCGGTTCTGGTCGCTAGTCATCCCGTCACTCTGTCACGACCACCACCACTTCGTACACTTGGCGCATGGCCCGCAGCGTGGAGATATGCATGATCACCACTCCCGACGGCGGTATTGATGTCAATGGTCGCTCTGGGCCGCTTGGTGGTCCTGCAGATCAGAGGCGTCTCATCGGGCTACGCGCACAAGCTGCTGTGGTTCTGGTGGGCGCAGGCACTGCTCGCGGCGAGGGATATGGCGCCCCGTCCAAACAGGGTCTTCGCATTGGCGTCGTCACGCTGTCGTGCGACATGGATGTCACGTCTCCCCTGTTCACCAGCGGCTCTGGATTCATCGTCACCACCACCGATGCACCTGCGGTGCCTGTCGACAGCATTCGTGCCGGCGTTGGCGCCATCGACTTCGCTGCAGTGATTGCACAACTACCTGAGGGAATGATCCATGTTGAGGGCGGACCGCAATTAAACGCCGCGTTGTTCGATGCTGACCTCGTTGATGCCATCAACCTCACGTGGTCACCTCGCCTGATTGGTTCTCGAGGGCCATCCATCAGTGCAGCACCTCATGCATTGCAAAACTTTTCCTTGACGTCTCTGAAGACCGAAGAAGAGTTTGTGTTTGCGCGCTACGAGCGCACAACTATCGCGTAACGCGAAAAGTTTTACGACTGCTTGAGCAGTGCGAGTTCACGACTGAAGTCGGCGGCACCGTCAAAGTTTTTGTACACACTGGCGAAACGCACGTATGCAACTTCGTCCAAAGCGCGAAGACGTTCAAGAACTGCGTGCCCCACGGTGGAAGATGTGATCTCTGTCCCGGCAACTTGCGCCAGACGCATATCGTCTTCCACCATCTCAGCAAGAGCCTCAACTTGGGCTTCTTCAACGTTGCGGCCCTTGCAAGCAGAGCTAACACCAGCAACGATTTTTGTGCGATCAAACGGCACTCGGACTCCGGAACGCTTCAACACCATCAGAGGCGCACCCTCAAGGCGCTCGTAGGTGGTGAATCGGTATGCACACTCTGGACAACTACGACGTCGGCGAATGGCGCAACCGTCCTCAGTGGAACGGGAGTCGATCACCTTGGTGTCGTCATGGCGGCATACGGGGCAATGCACGAACTCTGAGAATAGAGCACAGAAATTTAACTTTCTGTTAGTTCGTGCAGAAATAGCGAGATTTTTCTACGCCACTTCAATGCGCTTATGGAATGCGAATGACCTGACCTGGCTCGATTGTTGAACCATTGAGGAGCACCATCTCGCTGACGAGATCGCCGATAGCGCCCTTTGGCACGATCTGACGAGCGATGTCCCACAACGTGTCGCCGTTCTTAGCAATGACTGTGCGAGGCGCTGTCTGTTGTGCGGATTCTGGGTCGGAAGCGAAGGCTCCGGTGGAGATGAATGCCGAGGCAAGACCGAACACCAAAACAGCGCCGACAGCCATGCGACGGCGCTGGAAGGTGCGCTGACTGACAGCTGGGCGGACCGAACGGCTGGAGTGGCTGCGAGCGGTGGTGGCTGGGAAGAGAAGAGGATCGATGGTGGTTGCCATGGGATTTCCTTTCAGAATGAGGGTTTTGAGGACCGGGCGGTCTTTGTGGTGTTCACCGTAGCGAACGGGTGTTCGTAAGTTTGCCCGAACATCTGTTCGGTGTCAACCCCTCAACCAAACATTTGTTCTCCGAACAGGTGTTTGACCCC
>JBEDFA010000005.1:0-2876 GCA_041175365.1 Actinomycetota bacterium
AACGCGGCAGGGCAGAAGAACAACTCGGCGGCGCAGTATCACTTCGTTGATCGCGAAGGTCTGGTGGCAGCTGTCTTCACACGCCGTATGGACCAGATCAATGAGCGTCGTCTGAAGATGATCGCAGACATCGACGCACGCGGCCTCAACCGTGATGTGCCGGCACTTGCTGCTGCACTCATGATTCCTCTTATTGAATACGTGACAACTCACGATGGTTGGTATGGCCGATTCTTGCTTCGCACACAGTTCGACCACTTCGCAAAGACCGTGAAGAACGCGCTACCAGTATCGGTGCCGGTCTTGGAAGTCACGCGTCGTCTATCCGACATTCTCTCGGATTTGCCTCCGCGCGTTCGTCGTGCGCGCATTGAACAAATGATGACGCACTACATCGGCGTTGTTGCCGACTGGGAGTGGGCACGCGAACGTGGTGCCACTCGATTGTCGCCAGCTGAACTTATCGATGATGTGCTTGCAACCGGCGTGGGCATTTTGCTCGCACCGTTGCGCATGGAACTTGAAACCACCTCTACAGAAATCTCACATAAGGAATAAACATGACACGCAGTTTTGATACCCACGATAAGAACGTCGTCACCACCGCTGGCGGCCAGCGAGTGCATGCCGGACATGCGCACCAAAGCGAAGTGATTGCAGCTGGCTTCAACGAAGTGCGCAAAGGTGTGTGGAACTTTGTTGGCAATGGCCTGTCGAACCAATCATTCATTGAGGCACCAGAAGGCATCATCGCGATTGACACCGGTGAATCCATCGAGGAAATGCGCGAGGCATTGCGTCGCTTGCGCGAGATGACCACTGCACCCATCGCGGCCGTCATCTACACCCACTTCCATTACGTCGAAGGAACGAAGGCAATCTTCCAAGAAGGCAATCACATCACTCCGTTGCCGATCTACGCACATGAAAAAGTGAAGGGCAACAAGGCTCGCACGCTTGGTGAAATTGCTCCGGCGTATGCGCGTGGCATTGTGGAGCAGTTCGCAGTGGTGATGCCCACGGAAGGTCCGGACGCAACAGTGAATGTTGGCCTTGGATATTTCTATAAGCATCCCGACCATGCGCCGTACACGCCCGGTTATGTTGATGCAACACATCTTCTCGGCGCACGGGATTCACTCACCATCGCCGGCTTGAAAGTGGAAGCGGTGTATTCGCCCAGCGACTCCGATGACTCCGTCAACTTCTACTTTCCAGAAATTGGCACATGCATCCATAACTCTGTGTGGCCTGTGCTGTTCAACGTATTCGCTATCCGCGGAGAGGAATATCGCGACCCTCGCGTGTTGATTCCTGGAATCGACAACATCATCAAGTGGGCGCCGGAGTATTTGGTGGCAACACATGGTCCTGCCTTGAAAGGCAAGGACAATATTCGTGAGAAGGCCACGCGCTACCGCGATTCAATTCAATTCATGTGGGATCAGACGGTGCGCGGCATCAACAAGGGTTGGACCACAGATCAGATTGCATCTCGCATCACATTGCCATCGCTTTATGACGAGGATTACCTCACCTCTGAGCGTTATGGTGTGACAGAACATCACGTTCGTCAGATCTTCATGGGACTGCGCGGATGGTTCGACGGAGATGAATCAAAACTCTTCCCCGAAGAGCCAGCAGAGCGATACACGAAATTGATTGCTGGCTTTGGTGGCAGGGCAGAAGTGGCTTCGCAGTGTGAGAAGGCACTTGCAGCAGAAGACATCCGCTGGGCAACCGAACTTGCAACATGGCTGGTGCGCTCTGAAGGTGCAACGGATGATGAGAAGAAGTTGTTGGCGAAGTGCTTGCGCGTGATTGCGGAGCGCACACCAGCAGCAAACATTCGCAACTGGTGCATCACTCGGGCACGTCACCTCGATGGTTCTTTCCCAATGGATCGTTTCATGGTGCATAACTTCAATCCGAAGTTCTTGGCCGAGTCTGCTGCGACGGGCATCGTGCACACACTGCGCGTCTTGGTCGACCCCGACAAGATTGACGGCATGAACCACCACATCGCATTCACCGTGGGTGAAGAAACCTGCGGTCTTCATATTCGCAATGCAGTGGCTGTACCCACCGATGGTTGGGGAGCACAAAGCTTGGTCACGATGCCGCGCGACACCTTCCTGGGTGTTGTATCTGGTCGTCGCCTGTGGAGCGAAGCACTCGCTGCCGGTGAGATCAAAGTCTCCGGTGATGCAGCAGCAGTTGATCAATTCCGCTTGTCTCTCGACAACAAGGGTTTCGCAGGCTGATCATGAGCGCCACGCTTCCGCAGCCCACACCAGAGTTCACAGGTGTTCAGGGTTCCATCGTTGCTGAATCCACCCCAGCTGAAATGAAAATGCTGAAAGCGCCGAAGGGTGCGCCAAACATTGTTCTGATTTTGTTGGACGATGTGGGCTTTGGAACATGCGGAACATTCGGCGGCCCTGTCCCGACACCAGCGCTTGATCGTGTTGCGAAGAACGGACTTCGCTTTAATCAGTTCCACACCACCGCACTGTGTTCGCCCACACGTGCAGCAATGTTGACGGGTCGTAATCACCACACCGTGCACATGGGCGGAATTCCCGAGGGTGCAAACGTATTCCCTGGATACGACAGTGTGATTCCGAAGGAAGCAGCAAGCGTTGCTGAAATTCTGAAGCAGTCGGGATATTCCACCGCCGCATTTGGCAAGTGGCATCTCACACCGCTGTGGGAACAAACACTTGCTGGTCCGTTTGATCGTTGGCCAACAGGACTTGGCTTCGAACGTTTCTATGGCATCTTGAATGCAGAAGCATCGCAGTGGGAACCACCGATGTTCGATCAGACAACACCTGTGATGCCCTATGAAGGTCGCGATGACTATCACATGACGG
>JBEDFA010000006.1:0-17351 GCA_041175365.1 Actinomycetota bacterium
CTTCCCGTGTCGTCATTTGGACGGGGAATGCCTTCTTTGTAGCGGGCAGCACCTTTGTGTTCAGGTAGCCAACCAGTCACTACGTACTGCACTCGTTCGCCAATGTTCACAGCATGATCGCCAATTCGTTCGTAAAAGCGCGCGACCATGGCCATCTGAATTGCGACCTGAAGATCGATTCGATCGTCAGAGTTGCTTTCAAAGATGGTGCGCATGAATTCACGCTGCAATCCATCAAGGAACGAATCCATATCGTCAATCGCTGCAGCTTTTGAAGCATCGTTTTCTTCGAAAGATTCAAGTGCTGCCTCAAACAACTGCTGAGCCTGTTCGCTCATACGCGAAATCAATCCACGCAAACGAGGGTCAAGTTCATGTCCATACACACGACGTGCGGCTTTACAGATGTTCACGGTTAAGTCAGCAGATCGTTCAATATCGCCCACCATCTTCACGATGGCAACTAATTGTCGAAGGTCACCGGCCACCGGGGCCTGCAACGCGAGCAATTGATAACAACGCTCTTCAAGTTCAACCGACAAGGCATCGATTCTGTCGTCATCACTAATCAATGCATTGGCACCATCAAGGTCACCATTCAGAAGAATATTTGTTGCCCTCGGAATAGCTTCGATGACAGCAGCAGCGAGACGTGCCAGGTCGGTACGCGCCACATTGAGTTCGTGGTGAAATCCCTTACGCAGTTCATCCATCTGAATCACCTCTCTCGACTATTTCTCAGGTGACCCACTAGGAATCCAGAGAAGACCAATGCAATAGAGGCTAGTTCCGGTCCACACACAAAAATTGCCTAAATCTGCAATCGATGCCACCAATGAATGAATTCCAGCAGAATTTACGGTGCCGTTGAATGAACAGCACTCCATCTTCTAACTGGCGATTGTGACGGTGCCGCCTAGGAAGTCCTGCAGGAGGCCAACTCTCTCTTGGGCAGTAAACACATTGAGTGCTGCGGAATCACTTGAGCCACCCACATGGCGAGGGACCAGTGTCATGATGTCATTTCGCAATGTCATTGAAATGTCCGCAACGCTTTGATCATGCGAGCGATCAAGACCGGTCGCTATTCGGATAATGCCCGCCATCAATTCAATGTCGTGCTGACGCTCCTCAGACATTTTTGCGAATTCAGAATGACTGGCCTTGGGTGCCCCTTTTCGGTGATACCGAGCAGTGAGAGCTATGACTTCAATTTCCTCATCGGTGAAGCCCATGAGATCTGCATTACGGATGATGTAATACGAATGAAGATGATGCTTTGAATACGACACAGCATTTCCAACATTGGCCAGTAGAGCCGCTGACTCAAGCAATCTCCCTAGCGATGCATCAACATCAAATCGGCGGGAAACCAGTGCAAGGATCTTTCGCGACAAAAACGCCACATGATTGCTATGAACAAGATCAACTGAACATCGTTCAGCAAGCCTCAACACACTGCCTAACCCTGCATCGACTGCATCGTCGTGCAGGAGACCTTTCTTCTGAGCAACATCAACCAAAACGCCTTCTCGAAGGGCGTATTCGCTGAATTCAAAAGAGTCGATACGCAACGATTTTGCTATCTCGTCGAGGATGACTCCACCAGCAACAATGATGTCGCTTCTTTTGCTATCCATGCCCGGTAAATCTTGACGTGATCGCGCATTCGTTGTCGCCATGATCTTGCGCATCACTACTGAGAATTCACTTTTCGAAAAAGAGAACCCATTCATCGACTGTGGCAATCGACCCCCACGGTCATGCGCAATCAGTCGAGCAATTGTCTCGGATGTACCTGAAGACAACACAACACGTGAGAAACCCATCTCTCGTATCTCATGCGCTAGAGGCGCGATGACTGATGAAACATGCGCGCGAAGTTTGCGTACAGCAGACTCCTCGCTGTCTCCGTCAGGGAGAAAAGCATCCGTCAGTCGAACTGCTCCCACCTTGACGCTCTGTGCAATGCGGAGGCGGCCTTTCGTTGACACACAAAATTCCGTCGAGCCGCCACCGATGTCGACAGTCAATACTGACTCAGTTCCAAAAGCCAAGGAATGCTGCACCCCAAGATGAATAAGGCGCGCTTCCTCATTGCCACTGATGACCTCGACAGAGATTCCCACCTCTTTCTTCGCGCGCTGGAGAAACAACTTCGCGTTCGTGGCTTCTCGTACCGCACTCGTGGCTACCGCACGTATCTCCGCGTGATGGGCATCTGCGATCTGCTTCATTCGACCAAGGGCATTAACTGCCCGATCAATGGCATCCGGCGCCAGTAAGTCCATTCCCGCCGTACCAGAACCCAAACGGACAACTTCTTTTTCTGCCGAAAGGACATGAAATCCATGCGCACCAATACGAGCCACCACCATGTGAACGCTGTTGGTCCCGACATCGATAGCTGCAATTACGGGAGTTTTCCGGGTTTTCTTGGTTTTCACCGTTCGCACCCACCTACAGATGAACTCAAACCGAATGCTGAATGAACAAAAACATTCATACTTGTTTCAGTTGGTTGAGGATTGATTTTCATTTGTACGGTTTCTGGTGTGAAGTCACGCTTTGTCAACCGAGAACTTAGTTGGCTGGAATTCAATCGGCGAGTTTTGACTCTTGCGACGGAAGCTTCTACGCCGCTGCTAGAACGTTTGAAGTTTGTTGCGATTTTCAGTTCCAACCTAGACGAGTTTTTTCAAGTGCGTGTTGGCGCCCTCCACGACCAAGAGGAATCTCGCGTTGCAGTTCGAAGCGTAGATGGACTCACGGCTACTGAACAGTTGAGCCTGATTCGTGCACAAGTCGTCCAGGTCAGTACTGAGCGAGACAATGTTCTCCGACACCTTTTTGATTCCCTGCATGAAGTCGGCATCGAACTGTGCAAAGACGAAGACTTGACGGTAGCTGAGAAGGAATTTCTCGATACTTACTTTGAACGTCGAATTCTTCCGATGCTCACGCCCTTAGCGGTGGACCCAGCACATCCATTCCCGTACATTTCAAATCTTGCTCTCAGTATTGGCGTGATTGTTACAGATCCCGACACCAACGAAGAACGATTCGCCCGCGTGAAGGTCCCCACCACACTTGACCGTTTTGTGGATGTGGGACATCATCGATTTGTCACCCTCGAGACAATCATCGTTCATCGCCTGCACAGTTTGTTCCCCGGCATGAAAGTGTCCACCGGCCAAGTCTTCCGAGTCACGCGCAATACCGACCTCAGTATTGATGCCGAGGAAGCTGAAGACCTATTGATGGCAGTGGAACTAGAATTGCGTACTCGGCGATTCGGTAATCCAGTTCGGCTCGAAGCGGAACGCGGTATCGACGCCCGCATCCTGGAACTCGTCCTTGAAGAACTCGAATTAGACCCAATTGATGTCTATTTCACTGATCTTTTGATTGACACCGAAGACCTTTGGGAACTTCACAAGATTCAGAATTCCCATCTCCACGATGAGCCATGGATTTCTGTGACAGCTGGTCGACTTGCTGTTGCCGAAGAGACTGGTCAATCAATTTTTAGTGTGATTCGACATCGTGAACTCATGGTGCATCACCCGTACGAATCCTTTGCGACTTCTACTGAAGAGTTCATTCGACAGGCATCCATTGACCCCACAGTGCGCGCAATCAAAGCCACCTTGTATCGCACATCTGCGAATAGCCCGATTGCACGCAATCTCATCGCTGCAGCTGAACGTGGCGTTCAAGTTGTTGCCCTAGTTGAACTCACCGCCAGATTTGACGAGCAAACAAACCTGAACTGGGCAAAGGAACTTGAACGTGCCGGAGCACACGTTGTGTATGGCATGGTCGGCCTGAAGACACACGCAAAGTGCCTTCTTGTCGTTCGTGAAGAATCAGATGGACTTCGCAGATACGCACACATCGGTACAGGCAACTACAACTCCAGTACGGCGCGCATGTACGAAGACATCGGACTCTTCACGTGTGACGAAGCAATTACTTCCGACGTCGCGCATCTTTTCAACTACCTGACCGGCTTTAGCCACTCACCCGACTTTCAACACCTGCTGACAGCTCCACGAGATATTCGCCCACGTTTTCTTGAACTCATCGAGAAGGAATCGACATTCGGTGAAAATGGTCGCATTCAGATGAAAATGAATTCTCTCGTGGACCCACGCATCATCACGGCGCTTGAAGATGCAGCATCTAAAGGCGTCAAAGTCGACCTATTGATTCGTGGAATTTGCACACTTGATGTCTCGCACTCAGACCACGGCAATATTCGAGTCCGTTCCGTACTGGGGCGTTTCCTGGAACATTCACGCATCTATGTCTTTGGCCACGGTGGCGACAATGACGCTCCGAGTTACTACATCGGATCTGCCGACATCATGCCCCGCAATCTTGACCTCCGCGTTGAAGTTCTGGTTCCCATCCGACATCCAAAGCACCAATCATGGCTAGCAAAAGTGCTTGAAATCATGTGGAGTGATGATGTGGTGCGGTTTGAACTGAACCGTGACGGCGAGTGGAAGCGCGAGGGGCCAAGCGATTTCACCTTTGTACATGACGCGCAAGGTCAACTGATGAAGTGGGCCACGGACTTGCAGCTCAGCCAAGGCACACCATCTGAATTCGACCTCGATGAATCACCACGCCGCACACCTAATTCTCAGTTGTATTCCGGAGTGAAAGGTTGGTTCCGCGACCGCTTCACCTCGGAGAGCAACTCCTCGTAAGAGTTAGATACGCAACAAAAAAGCCACCCCCGAAGGAGTGGCTTTTCGTGAGAAGTTCTTCGAACTCAGTATTCGTAGTTCGGATCGCCCATGTCCCATTCGAGGGAGATGAGTTCGCGCTCCGCATCACGCACGATGCGTGCCATGTTGCGGCGGAATTGTGGGTCGTCACGAGGCAAGAGAACCAAACGAGCAAGAACTCGTGAACGGAACTCGTCGAGTGTTGTCTGGTCGCCATAGTCGCCATAGACCTCCCAGTGAGGTGAAACGGCGCCGAGATACACGATGCGGGCGTGAGCTGTAGGTGCTTGCGGGATCTGTGTGTCTGACATGGTGCCTCCGGAAACAGTGACGTAGTGCACATGAATACCGACATGTGCTTATCCACAAGCCTAGCGCCATTGAGACTTCTCCACTTATGGGCAGTTTTTGCCCGATTTCATTGGTGATTTAGATACTTACCTGTGGATAAGCCAAATCTTTAACGAACCTTTACCAAGTTGGGACATCTGTTCCCGAGAATCGTGCTTGACTGGCATTGCAGGGAACTTCCTGTCATGTCTCGGCGTCATACAGACACCGACCGAGAGTGTTCTCAGCCGGAGAACACAGCGAGGAGAGTCATGAAACTCAAAATCCAAGTCACTAGCGCGACAGAGAAGCCTCTGCCGTTCGACGACTCACCAACAGCGTGGATGGCGCAGGGCAATTGTCGCAATTACCCACCAGCCACGTTCTTCCCGTCAGACGGAGTGGGCGTTGATCGCGCTCGAGCCATCTGCAAGGGATGCCCCGTTGGAGATACGTGCCTGGAATATGCACTAACCCAACGCATCGAACATGGTGTGTGGGGCGGCTGTTCCGAACGTGAACGCCGACGCATCCTGAAGCGTCGTCGCGGCCTGAAGGTGTAAAGCGTCGGTCGTGAAGACCGACAGGCGATTACTTCGACTCTGACGAGTCGCCTTCGCCCTTGCCTTCTTCCATGGCCTTCTTCAGCTCGCGCTGTGCAGAACCGAGGTTCTTCGCAAGCTTGGGCAGCTGAGAGCCACCGAACAAGACGAGTACGACGATTGCGACCATGATGAGTTCAGGTGTGCCCATAAAACGAACCCTACCACTAGCAATGGCGCGATAGCCCCTGTCCTTGCTAAGCAAGTGACGTGCTGGAGTGCGTTGTGAATGTGAGCGAGGGACGCAACCGTGATGTGCTCGTGCGTCTTGCATCAGCGGTCTCCGGAGACCTCCTTGATGTTCATACCGACCATGACCACAACCGGTCGGTGTTCACACTGGTTGGCGAAAACGCACCTCGTCGGTTAGCGACAACAGCCGTTGAGTTGATGAATATCCAGGACCACTCTGGTGTTCATCCTCGATTAGGCGTGGTTGATGTTGTTCCCTTTGTTCCGCTGTCAGGATCCACTTGGGAAGATGCTGTGACAGCGCGCAATGAATTTGCCGCCTGGGCAGCTCTCGAATTGCAGGTTCCCTGTTTCCTCTACGGAGACGAGCGCACGCTGCCTGATATTCGCCGAGGGGCTTGGCACCATCTTCAGCCCGATGCAGGCCCCACAGAGCCTCACAGCACCGCTGGTGCGATGTGTGTCGGTGCTCGCAAGCCACTCATCGCCTACAACTTGTGGCTCGCCGACGTTGACCTCGCCACAACAAAGAAAATTGCATCAGCGGTGCGTACCGAGTCCATTCGCACATTGGGGCTGCAGGTGGGCGAATACACGCAAGTGAGCATCAACCTGGTGAATCCAGAAATCTCGGATCCGACGCATGCATTTGACGCAGTGGAACGACACGCAGAAATTCACCACGCAGAACTTGTGGGGCTACTGCCGAAAGATGTTCTGTTTTCGATTCCGGAAGGTCGCTGGGAGAGCTTGGACCTTGCCGAAGAGAAAACGATTGAGTGGCGGCTAGAGAACCGCTAGGGCTATTTAGCCGTTAATGACGCGGCGCGTATCTTGCGCACGCTGACGGCGAAGACGACGGCGCTCACGCTCGGACAAGCCGCCCCAGATGCCGAACTTTTCGCCATTGGCCAATGCGTATTCAAGGCATTCGCCACGAACAACACAGCCCTTGCAGACTTCTTTTGCTTCACGGGTGCTGGCACCACGCTCTGGGAAGAACAAATCAGGATCAACGCCAAGGCAGTTAGCTGCGTCTTGCCAGCCACGTTCTTTACTAAATGATTGAGTTTCTTCGAGCATGTGTGCCTCCCAGCATCAGGCCGAAGCGACTCCCCAAAGGGACATCGACTTGCGACCCTGTAATTACAGCGATGTCATTGTGACAAATCTGGAGGGAAATTGCAATTCCGCGAGATGAGAATCAGCGAGAACGGGCTGTTCTACGACGATTTTCCAAGAAATCGACGAGGACATAGTCGCCCAGAGTGTCGGCAGTGGTGAAAAAAGCCCTGCCTTTATTGATTTCTGCCATCTGTTCGATGATCTGACGCAGCGATCCGTTCGCATCAAGGACAAATGAATTCAACGTGATGCCCTCTTTAGTGAGGCGCATCACTTCACGCATTGCGAGCTCCACCGACTCCTGGATGTACGGGTAGGTGAAGATGGGATAGCCCTCTGGAGTGATGTGTGAGGTGGGCTCACCATCAGTGATCATGATGATTTGCTTACTGCCCGCTTTGCCGGCGAGTTGCTTACGAGCAAGCGCAAATGCGTGGTGCATGTTGGTGCCGTATTCACGATCCCAACTGACCTCGGGCAATTCATCGGGGCGCAATGGATACGCGATGCTGCTAAATCCGATGATGGAAAGAAAGTCCCGAGGGAACTGCGAACTGATGAGCGAATGCATCGCAATCGCAACTTTCTTTGCAGGAACAAATCGGTCTGCCTGCACCATCGAGAACGACAAGTCAAGAAGAAGTACTGTTGATGCTTGCGTGGTGTGTTCCGTGCGCTCAATCTCAAAGTCTTCAGGCGAGAGTCGTACTGGTGTACCGGAACCCTGACGTGAGATTGCATTTCGAATTGTGCGCTGCAAGTCAAGACGGAATGGGTCACCGAATTCGTAGGGCTTTGAGTCGTAGGTGCGTTCGTGGCCACTGCCCTCACGAGGAATGCGATGCTGGCCCAATTTGTCTTTTGACAACTTGTTGAACATCTCTCGCAGTGCGTTGTTACCAATCGCACGTAGGCCACGTGGCGTGATTTCGAGGCGGCCTTCTTTGTTGTTGATAAGGCCAGCCTCTTCCAATACCTTGGTCATTTCAGCCAGCTTTTGCAGGGATTTTGCTGCACTATCGCCTAACAAATCTCGCACTTTGTCAATGTCGACCTCTGAGAGTTGCGCAGGGTTCGCTGCCTGGCGCATCATCGCTTCCATGTCGTTGAGCTGGCCCATCTCTGCCATTGCCTGCATTGCCTGCTGCATGTCCATCGGCTGCTCGCCGCGGAAGTTGTAGCCCTGCTGACCATTGCCAGGCTGCGGGAACATCTGCGACAACTTCTCGCCCAGTTGCTGCATCTGCCAGTTGAGATCCATGTCTTCCATCAACTGATCAGACAACTGCTGCAACTGTGAACGTTGCTCTGGAGTCAGTGAATTCATGAAGTCCTGCATCGCTTGCATGCGCTGCGCCATGTTCTCTAACAACTCATCGAGAGTTTCAGGATTCTCCGGGAAGAAATCGCCGAACTCTTCCATGAACTTTTCAAAGCCAGGGTCTTCACCCTGTTCGCGCTTCTCAATCATCTCGTTGAGCGCAGCCATCATGTCTTTCATGCGAGACATGTCCTCTGGCGACATGTTCTGCATGCCATCGGACATTTGGTCAACAACTTGCTGCATCATCTGTTGGCGCAACTTGTCGAGCATCTCTTCGAATCGCTCTTTTGCTTCTTGAGATTCAAAGTCATAACTCTGCAATTCACGCACGAGACCGGCAAGGTCGTCGGGCATCATGTCGAGACGGAAGTTGCGCTCCATTGCAGCATCACGAGCAGTCTCGGCGCGACGTTCATCGCCGGATGCTTCCGCATCTCGCACTGCGTTCTCCACCGCATGACGCTCTTCATCGATGATGTCTTTGAGACCTTCAGCGATTTCGGAGTACACACCACCGAGATCGCCACTCTCTTCGAGCTCTTTCTTGCGCTGACGGATGCGATCCATCATTTCGCGAAGACCCTCTATTCGATTTCCGTCTTTGTCGGTCATTCCCTCACGCATTAAGCGACGCAAAGCTGCCTGCAAATCACCGTGCATGAGCAAATCGTCGGTCAATTCATCAAGAACTTCCTCAGCATTGACGCTGTATCCCGTCTGCGTGCCGTCCCAACGGGAATAGGTGAACCGAGCTGACATATCCGCAACCTACTTGTTCTAAGGTGTAGGGCACCATGCGAGTACCAAGAACTTTTGTATTCGTCGACATCTCTGGTTTCACCAACTTCACGACCGAGAATGGCGACGACGCCGCCGGTCGCCTTCTGGCGTCTTGGCGCGCGGTGACTCGCGACGTGGCCTCGGAAACTGGTGTTCGCATCGCCAAATGGTTGGGCGATGGTTGCATGATCGTGGCAGTGGACCAACGTGATGCGGTCACCTTCTCCCTAGAGCTGCAAAAGCGCTCTGCGACCGCCTGTGCCCCTCTCAGCATCCGTATCGGCATGGCATCAGGCCTGGCGCTCTTGTTCGAGGGTGACGACTACATCGGCACCGCTGTGAACATGGCTGCGCGCCTCTGTGACGCCGCCGAGCCCTACGAGGTCATCATTCCGACCGAGCAGGTGGAGAACCTGCCAGAGGGCGTCATAACGACCCCTCACGTGGCTCTCACGTTGCGTGGGTTGAACGAGGCAATCCCTGTGGTGACGTTGACTGGTGAGGCATCAAATGCCGCACGCAACGACACCGGCGAGCTGTGGACTCGCTCCCCCTTCGTCGTTTAGTTCTCTTGCTACTTCGAACGTGAGCGGTAGGTGGCCTTGCCACCAGATGTGTCTTTGTTGAGACGACGTGTGAGATGCAGACCTTCGAGGATGAACTCCACAGCACTTGCAACGACAGCCGGAGTGTGATCGCCGCCTGTAATGGAGTTGATGGGGCCGCTGAGTGCAGGGATTTCATTCACCAAGGTGACAAGTTCTGCCGAAGGAACATCTTCACCAACATGGGCGATTGCGCCTGTTTCAAAAGCCGTGACAACTTCAGTCATTGTGATGCCGGCTGTGGCTTCGCGATACACCTGGAACACAGCATCGGAGATGAGACGTTCAAGGATTGCTGACTCGCGGCCCTCTTCCATTGATTCGATTTCCACTTTGCCACCTGTCGATGCAGCGAGTGCACCAAGGTCACTCACGCGAGGCGCAACATTGCGCTCGCCCGCACGCAATGCACGACGCACTGCGTTTGCACTGAGAATTTCAATGTTGCTGACAGACAAACGAACGCTGACACCACTGCGCTGGTTCACCATTGCGCTGTCACGTGCTTGATGCGAGAACGTAGCGATGATGCGCTCCATGAATGAAGGCATGACAACCTGCACATCACCGATTGATGCTGGACGTGCTTCCTGACGCATGATCGCAATTTCCGTATCAACTTCCAACGGGTAGTGCGTGCGGATCTGGCTGCCGAAACGGTCTTTCAACGGTGTGATGATGCGACCACGATTGGTGTAGTCCTCGGGGTTTGCAGATGCAACGAGCAACACATCAATCGGAAGGCTGATTTTGTAACCACGAATCTGCACGTCGCGCTCTTCAAGAATGTTCAACAAACCAACCTGGATTCGCTCGGAGAGGTCGGGCAATTCGTTGATAGCAAAGATGCCGCGATTGGTGCGCGGGACCATGCCGTAGTGCAACGTGAGCTCATCACTGAGGTAACGGCCTTCTGCGACTTTGATCGGGTCAACTTCACCAATGAGGTCAGAAATAGATGTATCGGGCGTTGCAAGCTTTTCGCCGAAACGTTCACTGCGATGCACCCAAGTAATGGGTGTGTTTTCGCCTTCTGCTTCGACAAGGTTCTTTGCATGCCGTGACACAGGGTTGTACGGATCATCGTTGATTTCACTGCCGGCGACAATCGGCATCCACTCGTCAAGCAAGTTGGTCAGCGAACGAATCATGCGTGTCTTTGCCTGGCCGCGCTCACCAAGGAACACCACGTCATGACCGGCGAGAAGTGCGTTCTCCAACTGCGGCATCACAGTGTCTTCGTAACCCATGACACCTTCGAACAACGGTTTGCCCTCGGAGATGTTGCGCACGGCATTGGTGCGCAGTTCTTCTTTGATGGGCACCGACTTCCAACCGGATGCGCGAAGGGCTCCGAGTGTGGTGGGCAGGGACGCTGGCACTTCAGGCTTTGTCATAGATGCGACAGTACCGCCAAGCCTCGTGAGACCACCTAGCGAACAGGGATTCATTGCAGGAAAACAAAAGGGCCGAGGCATTCGCCCCGGCCCTTTCATACTTCGTTCAGCAATTACTTGCGCGCGAGGTCCTTGCGGTTCGCAAACTTTGCCTTGCGGTAATCCTTGTGCATGAGTGCGATGACGTCGATGCTGATTTCCTTCGGGCAGGCGGCTTCACATTCACCGTGGTTGGTGCATGAGCCGAAGTGCTCGTCCATTGTCTCCACCATGTTCTCGACACGGCTGAAGCGCTCGGCTTGGCCCTGTGGCAAACGGTTGAGGTGAGCAATCTTTGCTCCGGTGAACAAGTTGGCAGCACCGTTCGGGCACGCAGCAACACATGCACCACAACCAATGCACTCTGCAGAGTCCATTGCCGCATCTGCGATGGGCTTTGGAATCGGAATCAGGTTTGCGTCGGGAGCACCACCGGTTTCAGCGGTGATGTAACCGCCGGACTCGATGACACGGTCAAACGCAGAGCGATCGACCATGAGGTCCTTGATGAGTGGGAATGCAGATGCACGCCATGGCTCGATCGTGATAACCGCATTGTCCTGGAACTGACGCATGTGCAACTGACAGGTGGCGGTACCGCGCTGCGGACCGTGTGCCTGACCGTCGATCATGAGAGAGCAGGTTCCGCAGATACCTTCGCGGCAGTCATGGTCAAAGACCACAGCTTCTTTGCCATCGTGAACGAGCTTGTCATTCAAGATGTCGAGCATCTCAAGGAAAGAAGCTTCGTCGGTGATCTCATCGATGACGTGTGTCTCGAAGTTGCCCTTTGCCTGTGGGCCGTCTTGGCGCCAGATCTTGAGCGTGATGTTCTTAAGGTTGTGACTCACTTGTAGCTCCTGGTTGCAAGGTGAACTTCTTCAAATTCAAGTTTTTCAACGTTGAGGTTTGGCTTCATTGGATCGCCGCCCCACTCCCATGCAGAGACATGGCAGTAGTTCTCGTCGTCGCGAAGTGCTTCGCCCTCTTCGGTCTGGTACTCAGCGCGGAAGTGACCTCCGCAGCTTTCCTGACGGTCAAGAGCGTCTTGGCACATCAGCATTCCCAACTGGAAGAAGTCGTCAACACGACCAGCCTTCTCAAGCGTCTGGTTCATGCTCTCGCCGTTACCGGTGACGCGAAGGTCAGTCTTGAATTCGTCATACAACGCTGGGAGATCCGAGAGCGCCTTCTTCAAGCCCTCTTCGGTGCGCTCCATACCGCAGTAATCCCAAATGATCTTTCCGAGTTCGCGGTGGAAGTAGTCAGGTGACTTTGTGCCACCGGATGCCAAGTATCCGTTGAAACGAATGCGTGCTTCTTCTTCCGCAGCTTTGAACGCTGGGTGATCGGTTCCAGGAATTGCCTTGTTGAGCATTGGTGCCAAGTAGTTACCGATTGTGTATGGCAACACGAAGTAACCGTCTGACAAGCCCTGCATGAGTGCAGATGCTCCCAAGCGGTTTGCACCGTGGTCGGAGAAGTTTGCTTCGCCTGCTGCATACAAACCAGGAATGTTTGTCATGAGTTCGTAGTCAACCCACAGGCCACCCATTGTGTAGTGGCTGGCTGGGTAGATACGCATTGGCTGCTCGTATGGGTTTTCGCCAGCGATGCGCTCGTACATTTCGAACAAGTTGCCGTAGCGCTCTTCAACGACTTCACGTCCGAGGCGGTTGATGGCATCTGCGAAGTCGAGGTACACGCCGTTCTTCTTCGGACCAACACCAAGACCCTTGTCAACGGCGCGCTTTGCGGCACGAGACGAAATGTCACGTGGAGCAAGGTTGCCGAACGATGGGTACAAACGCTCGAGGTAGTAGTCGCGCTCGTTCTCTGGCACTTCGTGTGCAGGACGTGTTTCGTTTGGATTCGTTGGAACCCACACGCGACCGTCGTTACGAAGTGATTCAGACATGAGTGTGAGCTTTGACTGGCTGTCATCGCTTTGCGGAATACATGTCGGGTGAATCTGCGTGTAGCAAGGGTTTGCAAACAATGCACCCTTGCGGTGTGCACGCCATGCAGCAGTGACGTTGCACGCCATTGCGTTAGTGGACAAGAAGAATGCGTTTCCGTAACCACCCGTTGCAAGCACAACAGCATGCGCTGCGTGTGATGTGAGCTCGCCGGTAACAAGGTCACGAACAACGATGCCTGATGCATGACCATCGATGACAACAACGTCGATCAACTCTGTGCGGTTGAACAAGCGAATGCCACCGAGTCCGACTTGACGTGAGAACTGCTGGTACGCACCAAGCAAGAGCTGCTGACCTGTCTGGCCACGTGCGTAGAACGTACGGCTGACCTGAGCACCACCGAATGAACGGTTGTCCAAAAGACCACCGTATTCACGGGCGAATGGAACACCCTGGGCCACCATCTGGTCGATGATGTCAACGCTGTTTTCAGCAAGGCGATGCACGTTCGCTTCGCGTGCGCGGAAGTCTCCACCCTTGACGGTGTCGTAGAACAAACGGTGAATGCTGTCGCCGTCACCCTTGTAGTTCTTCGCACCGTTGATGCCGCCCTGAGCAGCAATGGAGTGTGCGCGACGTGCTGAGTCGTGGAAAGTGAACGCGTCGACTTGGTAGCCAAGTTCGGCGAGTGTGGCCGCAGCGGATGCACCAGCAAGACCGGTTCCGACAACGATGACTTTGAACTTGCGCTTGTTGTTGGGGTTAACCAACTTCATGTTGTCTTTGTACGAGTTCCACTTGTCGGCCATTGGGCCAGCAGGGATCTTGCTATCTAACTTGACTGTGTTCTGCGCAAGCAGTTGATCTGTGAGGCTCATGATTAATGCTTTCTTCGATCAGCCGACAATGCCGGCCATGACTGCGATGGGGAATGACACGTTGCCGATGACAACGACTGCGGCGAAGCCTGTTGCGAATGCACGGCGCCACTTATTGAAACGTGGGTTGTTCCAGCCGAATGACTGGAAGATGCTCCATGCACCATGGAAAAGGTGCAAGCCAAGCAAGACGTTGGCGAGGACGTAGAACAACGCGACTGGAGTGCGCTGGAAGCTGTACACCACTGCGTCGTACACGTTCTTGACTGTCTCTTCGCCGTGAGCACCCACCATGGTCTTCGCGCCGGTTGCGCTGTTGACCACTCCGAAGGTGAGGTCAAGAAGGTGCCAGGTGATGAAGGCAAGAATGACGAGACCGGACAAGCGCATTGTGCGGCTTGCGAAGTTGGCGATTTGGTAATCGCGTGCACTCTGGTACTTCACAGGGCGTGCCTTGCGGTTGAGCTGTGTCAATGAGTACGCGGCGTGCAGGTGCAACACCAACATGCTGATGAGGCCACCGCGAAGAATCCAGAGGACATAACCCTTGGGTGCGATGGGGTACAACAACGTCTCAAGGAAGTGTGCGTAATTGTTGAGATCAGCAGCACCGAAGTACATCTTCAGGTTGCCAATCATGTGGAAGAGGACAAAGCCCATCATTCCGATGCCGGTGGCTCCCATGACGTACTTCTTGCCCACTGCTGTGGAATAGAGGTCAATCAGGAAGGGACGACGCTTCTTTGATCGAGTGGCGGTTCCGGTGACCGGACCGCGTTGGCTCGTTACTACTTGTGCCATGTAAAGGGACTCCTTGCCGGCTGGGGCTTCCAGCGGTGCAATTGCGAATGAAACGGTACCCCCAATCGGGTCCCCACAGGAAACCAAAGTCGTCACATGGGGCAATCGGATGATTCGCCACCCATGTGCCCTCCTTCACTACTGTTTCCCTGTCCACTTAGCGGGCTTTGCCAAACGGCGGGCCCCGTAACCTGCCAGGAGTTTTTCGGTGTCAGGAATATTTGCAGCTGAGGGCGGATACCAGGAGTTCGTGCTCAAGGGCGGAGAATGGTTGGTGTTGTGGCTTGCAGCCGCAGCAGCAGTCCTCGCTATCGCCGTTGGACTCTTCTTGGTCCGCTCCGTAATGGCGTCCGACCAAGGTACGCCCAAGATGAAAGAGATTGCAGAAGCAATCCAAGAAGGCGCTTGGGCTTACCTCAAGCGTCAGTTCAAGACCATCGGACTCATTCTGATTCCGTTGGCCATCATTGTGTACGTCACGTCCACCAAGGTCCTGAAGGGTGACGGCGTCACCGAAGCTCTTTCTCAGAGCCAAGCAGGATTGTGGCGCACAGTTGCGTTCATCATGGGTGGCGTGTGTTCCGGCCTCATCGGTTACATCGGCATGACCCTCGCAACACAAGGCAACGTGCGCACCGCCGCCGCTGCTCTCACCAACTCAATGCCAAAGGCGCTCACAGTTGCCTTCCGCACAGGTGGTGTCGCAGGAATGTTCACCGTTGGTCTCGGACTCATTGGTGCAACCACCATCATCATGATCTTCCAGAACACTTCAAGTGTCATCCTCGTTGGCTTCGGCTTCGGTGGTTCACTTCTCGCGCTCTTCTTACGCGTGGGTGGCGGCATCTTCACGAAGGCAGCTGACGTTGGTGCTGACCTTGTTGGAAAGGTCGAGGCAGGAATTCCTGAAGACGACCCGCGCAACCCTGCAACCATCGCCGACAACGTGGGCGACAACGTGGGTGACTGTGCTGGTATGGCTGCCGACTTGTTCGAAAGCTACGAAGTCACACTTATCGCTTCGATCATTCTCGGAGTTGCTGCATTCAAGTCCATTGGCTTGAACCCAGCACTCGGTCTTGTCTTCCCAATTGCTGCACAAGCAATTGGTGTCATTGCTTCTATCGCTGGTGTTTTTGCTGTGAAGGCAAAAGAGGGCGAGATGGACGCATTGAAGCCAATCAACAAGGGCTTCCTTGTTGCTGGTCTCATCACTCTTGCGGGAACACTCGCACTTGCTCTTAAGTACGTCGGCAACGCCAAGGGCGTCGCTGGTCCCGGAGTGCAGTTGATGAGCGGTGCCGGCTGGCGCGTCTTTGGCGCAATTGCAGTTGGTCTTGTTCTTGCTCAGTTGGTCAGTCGACTCACCGAGTACTACACATCGACACACTTCCGCCCTGTGCAAGAAATTGCAGAGTCAGCAGAAACAGGTCCAGCAACTGCAGTTCTTTCGGGTACTGCATACGGACTTGAATCAAGCGTGTACGCAGTCATCGCAATTGCGATTGCAATTGGTGTTGCACTCGCACTTGGTGGCGGCAACCTCACCTTCTCGCTCTATCTCGTCGCACTCACTGGTATGGGCATGTTGTCCACCACAGGTGTGATTGTTTCGGAAGACACCTTCGGACCTGTCTCTGACAACGCTGCAGGTATTGCAGAAATGTCAGGCGAGTTCCATGGTGAACCAGAAAAGATCATGGTGAGCCTTGACGCAGTGGGCAACACCACAAAGGCAGTCACAAAGGGCTTCGCAATCGGCTCCGCAGTTATTGCAGCTGTGGCTTTGTTCGCTTCATTCATTGAGACTGCCGGTGGCAACTTGAAGAACGCTAAGGGCGAACTTCTTGTCGACACCGTGACAAACCTTGCTGATGGCGTGTTCAAGCTTCCTGAGTTGGCCATCAACGTGGCCGATCCGAAGATCTTCATTGGTCTTCTTCTCGGTGGCGCAGTGCCATTCCTCTTCTCTGCTCTTGCGATCCGCGCCGTTGGCCGTACCGCAGGCGTGGTTGTGCAGGAAGTGCGCAACCAGTTCCGCGATGGCGGAATCATGGCTGGCACCAAGAAGCCTGAATACGGTCCAGTCATCGACATCTGTACAGAAGCATCACTGCGCGAGTTGGCAACACCAGCTCTCCTCGCAGTGCTCACACCTGTCATCGTCGGTTTTGGTATCGGTTGGCAAGCATTGGGCGGATTCCTCGCAGCAGGCATCCTTACCGGTCAGCTCATGGCGAACTACCTCAGCAATGCAGGTGGCGCATGGGACAACGCCAAGAAGTACATCGAAGACGGCCACCATGGTGGCAAGGGTTCCGATGCACACAAGGCAGCCGTTATCGGTGACACCGTTGGTGACCCATTCAAGGACACAGCTGGCCCAGCACTCAACCCACTCATCAAGGTGATGAACTTGGTTGCATTGTTGATTCTCCCAGCAATCATTAAGTACCAAGACAACGACGGTGTGCGCTTTGTAATTTCGGGCATCTCACTTGCAATCTTGGTAGCAGCAATCTCGTTCTCGCGTCGTCAGACCGAGAGCATGGTCGCAGCGTAAGTAACTAGGCGTTCCAAATCGGCGCTGAGATGTCGTCACTTCGATATCTCAGCG
>JBEDFA010000007.1:0-17353 GCA_041175365.1 Actinomycetota bacterium
GATTAGAGCGCTGATTCGATGGCTGCTGTGATGACAGCGTCGTCAGGAGCTGTCTTTGGGTGGAAACGGGCAATCACATTGCCATCACGGCCGATGAGGAACTTCTCGAAGTTCCAGCGGATGTCTCCCTTTTCGCCATCAGCATCTGCGATTGGAGTGAGTGCTGCATAGAGGGGATGCTGGTTCTCGCCGTTGACTTCGATCTTTTCGGTGAGAGGGAAGGTGACGCCATATGTGGTGGAGCAGAAGGTCGCGATTTCCTCTGATGTGCCTGGCTCTTGGCCAAGGAACTGGTTGCATGGGACACCGACCACGGTGAAGCCACGGTCACCGTATGTCTTCTGAAGACCTTCCAGCTGTTCGTACTGCGGTGTGAGGCCACACTTGCTGGCCACGTTGACGAGCAATGTGACTTTGCCATCTGCAGAAGCCAATGCGTTCGGCTGGCCGTCAAGTGTTGCGATGGAAGTTGCGTAAATGCTCATGCAGAATGTAACCGCCTGTGGCGGCAATGGATTCCCTGAAAAGGGAATTAATTAGGCGCGGTGAGCTGCAGCGAGTTCGGCCACTTCACGCATGATGCGTGAGATGTCGAAGTCTTTAGGTGTGTACACAGCGGCAACACCCTGATTCATCAACAGGTCGCGATCTTCTTCGGGGATGATGCCGCCCACGATGACAGGTGCGTCAACACCTTCAGCGCGCAATTGACGAACAACCTCAGGGACTAACTGCATATGCGAACCCGAGAGAATAGAGAGTCCAACGACATCTGGATCTTCATCGCGTGCGCTAGCAACGATCTGTTCTGGTGTGAGACGGATACCGCTGTACACAACTTCCATGCCGGCATCGCGTGCTGCAACAGCAATTTGCTCTGCTCCGTTGGAGTGACCATCGAGGCCAGGCTTTGCAACGAGGAATCGTGGAGGTCCGCCTGGGATTGTCTTTACGTATTCAGCAACTTCAGCCAATGCGTGTGTGCGACGACCAACGGCTGCACCAACACCAGTTGGTGCGCGGAATTCGCCGAACACTTCGCGGAGAACTTGTGACCACTCGCCGGTGGTGCCACCGGCTTCTGCCAACTCAATGGATGCTTCCATAATGTTCTCGTTGGTTTCTGCTGCTGTGCGCAAGTGAGCCAATGCAGCGTCAACGCGTGCATTGTCGCGCGATGAACGCCATGCCTTCACGTCGGCAATCATTTCCTGCTCGACCGCGGGGTCCACAACAAGGATGTTGCCAGGAACGGCAAGTGGGCTGTCTTCGGACTCGGTATACGAGTTCACGCCAACAACAACTTGGTCTCCGCCTTCAATGCGGCGTGTGCGCTCTGCCATTGAACGAACAAGGCGGCCCTTGAGTTCGTCAACAGAATTAAATGCGCCACCGAGTGACAACACTTCTTCAAATTCTGCCCACGCAGCATCACGAAGTTCTGCGGTGCGGGACTCAATGACCTTGGAACCATCAAAGATGTCTTCGTATTCAAGAAGGTCGGATTCAAATGCGAGCACTTGCTGCATGCGCAATGACCACTGCTGATCCCATGGACGTGGCAAACCGAGTGCTTCGTTCCATGCAGGCAACTGCACGCTGCGTGCACGAGCATTCTTTGACAATGTGACAGCAAGCATTTCGAGAACGATTCGCTGAATGTTGTTCTCTGGTTGTGCTTCAGTGAGACCCAGTGAGTTCACTTGCACGCCGTAACGGAAGCGACGAGCCTTTGCGTCGGTGACGTTATAACGCT
Organism: Actinomycetota bacterium; assembly: GCA_041175365.1. GTDB lineage: Bacteria > Actinomycetota > Acidimicrobiia > Acidimicrobiales > Ilumatobacteraceae > UBA2093. Next base: position 1,757 of record JBEDFA010000007.1, read on the forward strand.
CGCGACCAATGCGATCCCACAGCTCTGTGAAAGCACGCATCTTGCACACTTCTTCAATGAAGCGAATGCCAGCATTGACGAAGAAGGAGATCGAACCAAACACTTGGTCGAACTGTGCATCGTCTACCTGGCCGCTTGCGCGAACAGCATCAAGAATGTCAACAGCTGTCGCAAGTGAGTAAGCAATCTCTTGCACCGGTGTCGCACCTGCTTCTTGCAAGTGATACGAGCACACGTTCATGGGGTTCCACTTCGGTGCGTTCTGCGCACACCACGCAACCATGTCAACGATGAGACGCTTTGATGGTGCTGGCGGGAAGATGTACGTACCGCGAGAGAGATATTCCTTCACGATGTCGTTCTGTGTAGTGCCGCGAAGTTCTTGCGATGTCGTGCCTTGTTCGCGCGCATTCGCGACGTACAGAGCGAGCATCCATGCCGCTGTGGCATTGATAGTCATCGAGGTGTTCATCTTGCCGGGAGGAATGGAATTGAGAAGCGTGCGCATGTGGCCGAGGTGCGAAACGGGAACGCCCACCTTGCCGACTTCACCGTGCGCCAACATGTGGTCGGGGTCGTATCCGGTCTGCGTCGGCAGGTCGAATGCGATGGAGAGACCGGTCTGACCCTTGGCCAAATTGGTGCGGTAGAGCTGGTTAGAAGCCGCGGCGGTGGAATGGCCCGAATAGGTGCGCATCAACCATGGATCGTCACGGCGGGGGGTGCTTGCGTCAGTCACGGGTTCAGTATGGCAACGGGTGGGCGAGTTCCCCACAGAAATGGCTATGGCTGGACGGCTGACGCCAGCAATTGCAGGTATTTCTCACGTGGAATAGCGATGCAGCCCAGGGTTTCGAGGTGCTCTGTGCGCCATTGGGTGTCGAGCAATTCCATGCCATCAAGGGTCATCAATTGCACGAGGTGCATGAGTGCCACCTTTGATGCGTCGGTCTCCGTATGGAACATGGACTCGCCTGCAAAGAACTTGTTGATGCGCACGCCGTACAGGCCGCCAACCAACTCGCCCGTTTCATCCCAGACTTCCACGCTATGCGCATGACCCAGAAGATGCAGCTCGGAGTACGACTCGATGAAGTTCTTGTCGATCCAATTGCCATCAGTGTGGGTCGTTGCACACTTTTTCATCACGTCAACAAATGCGGTGTTGATAGTGCATGTGAACTTCTTTGCGCTTTGACGCATCGAACGCGTGATACGAACACCATCGAGCGGAATGACTCCACGATCAACAGGTGACCACCACAGAAGATTGCGTTTGTTAAACATCGGAAACATTCCGTGTGCATACGCATACAACAACGTGTCAGTTTCAAGGTCTGCGCCCACAGCAACGACATCGTCGTCGTCGGGCCATAGATCAGGTGATGGAAAACTCCACCTGCAATCGGTCGGCACAATCATTGCGCCCACCAATGAAGATCAGTAGTTGTAGAAACCTGCACCGGACTTGCGGCCAAGCTTGCCAGCGGCAACCAAGCGACGAAGTGTTGGTACCGCTGCATAGTTTGCGTCAGCAAACTCTGCGTACAACGCATCGAGAATTGCAAGCGATGTATCAAGTCCAACAAGGTCAAGCAATGCGAACGGTCCCATTGGGAAGTTGCATCCACCCTTCATTGCGGTGTCGATGTCTTCCATCGAAGCAGTACCTGTTTCCCAGATGCGGATTGCATTGTTGAGGTACGGGAAGAGAAGCGCGTTAACGATGAATCCTGCACGGTCCTTCACCTGCACGCCGTTCTTTCCGCACTTTGCGGTGAATGCGTTTGCAGCATCGATGGTTTCATCAGTTGCAGTAATTGGGCGAACAACTTCGACCAATGGCATTGCTGTTGCAGGGTTGAAGAAGTGAATGCCGCACACCTTGTCGGGGCGACCCGTTGCCATTGCCATCTCGACAACAGGAAGGGTGCTGGTGTTTGTGGCGAGAATCGCACTTGGCTTCACGGCCTTGTCGAGTTCTGCAAAGAGAGCCTTCTTCACGTCGAGGTCTTCAACAACTGATTCGATAACGAGGTCACAGTCGGCGAGATCAGAAATCTTGTCAGTGGCGGAGAGGCGACCAAGGATGGCTGCCTTGTCGTCGGCGGTGATCTTCTCGCGCTGCAACTGCTTGTCGAGACCCTTCTCAATGGAGGTGATCATCGCTTGTGCTGTTGCAGCACTACGTGAGCGAACGATGACGGTGTAACCAGCCTTGGCAGCTACTTCTGCCAAGCCGGAACCCATGATGCCTGAGCCGCAAATACCGATTGTCTTCATGTCAAACCTCCCGAATGAGTACTCGCGAGGCTAACAACAGGCCCTTCTTTTGGAAGAACCCGCAGGCCAAGAGGCCTACTTTTCGGTGATGGTGATGCTCTTCACGGTCACGGTGCGGCTGGGCTTGCCGCCAAGACCGTCACTGGTGGCTTCGTGAAGGCCGATGATCTTCTTCAGAACGTCGAGACCCTTGGAAACCTTGCCAAATGTGACGTAGGTGCCCTGGCTGTCAAGAAGCGAAGCCTTGGGGCCGGTGACGAAGAAGAACTGTGCGCCGCCGGAATCTGGCCCAGAACTACGGGCCATCACGAGGTCACCCTCGGAGTACTTAAACGGGCCGCCTTCGTCCTTGATGTTGTAGCCAATGCTGTCCGAGGCGCTGAATCCGCCACCTTGGATGATGTCAATGGATGGGTCCGTACGGAAGATGGTGGTGCCGTCGTAGTACTTGTAGCGGGACAATGAAACGAAGTTGTTCACGGTGCCTGGCACGGTCTTTGTGTTGAGGGCAACAACCACAGAGCCTTCAGATGTGTCAAATGTGGCCGTGTATGTCTTGGCTGTATCGATGCACTTCTTCATCGAATCCGAGAAGGTGGCAACGCGCTTCTGAGTGCCGTCTGTCTTCGGGCAAGCAGTCGTTCCTTCAACGATTGCAGGGGTTTCTCCCGCAATAGTGGTGGTGGTGTCGCCCGATGTGTCGGTGGGCGCTGTTGTGGTTTCCGAAGCAGCGATGGTTGTTGCTGCAGGAGCTGCGGTGTCGTCTCCGCCAGTGGCGCGAGAAATCACGAACAGCGCGAGGATGATGGCAGGGATGCCCACACCGAAAATCAGACCACGCTTGGTGATCTTGTTTCGCTGCTGTTTCCGGATGCGCTCCTGACGGGCGCGTTCACGGTTGGCTTTTTGGCGTTCTCTTTTATCTGTTCCCACGAAGTCGGCAGGTTAGTACCTCACGGGTATCCTCTTCCATCGGTGGCACTCATTGTTCAGAAATATGGCGGCACGTCGGTCGCAGACCCGGACCGCATCAAGTCGGTTGCGGACCACATTGCCTTCACTCGCAAGCACGGAAATGATGTCGTGGTGGTCGTTTCCGCTATGGGTAAGAGCACCGACAACCTTCTTTCCCTCGCGAATGCCGTTTCTGATGTGCACCCAGGTCGCGAAATGGACATGTTGCTCAGTACGGGCGAGCGCATCTCGATGTCGCTGCTTTCGATGGCTCTTGCCGGCATTGGCATTGAGGCTGTCAGTTTCACGGGTGATCAGGTGGGCATCATCACTGACACCATCCACACCAAGGCAAAGATCCTTGAGATCACGGGTGAGCGAGTTCGCGAAGCGTTGTCGCAAGGCAAGGTCGTTGTGGTTGCTGGCTTCCAGGGTGTCTCCACCAATAACGAAATCACAACGCTTGGTCGTGGTGGTAGCGACACAACAGCCGTTGCAATCGCTGCTGCATTGAACGCTGATGTGTGTGAGATCTACACCGACGTCACCGGCGTGTTCTCTGCAGACCCACGCATCGCGCCCCAAGCTCGCAAACTCACTCGTTTGCAGTTTGACGAAATGCTCGAGATGGCTGGCGTTGGTAGCAAGGTTCTTGCGCTTCGTTCAGTGGAATTCGCCCGCAATCACAACGTTCCTATTCATGTTCGTTCCAGCTTCACATGGGAGCACGGCACATGGGTGAGCGCAGAAAAATCACAAGGAGACACTTCAATGGAAGAGCCCATCATCTCCGGCGTCGTTAACGACGCCAGCGAATCGAAGGTCACTGTTGTCGGTGTGCCCGACCGTCCAGGTATCTCTGCTGCATTGTTTGAGAATCTTGCGAACGCAAACATCAACGTGGACATGATTGTTCAGAACACATCAAAAGATGGCCTGACAGACATCTCTTTCACAATGCCAAAGGCAGATATGAAAGTTGCGGAAGAAATCGTGTCGCGTGTTGCTGCTGAAATTGGTGCGCAGGGCGTCACTCATGATTCTGAAATCGCCAAGGTTTCGTTGGTGGGTGCAGGCATGAAGACCAGCCCTGGAATTGCAGCCAAGATGTTCCGTGTTCTTGCGGACAACAACATCAACATTCATATGATCTCCACCAGCACCATTCGCGTGTCAGTCGTTGTGTCGTCCTCTGACATGGAATCAGCAGTGAAGTCGTTGCACACAGCGTTTGATTTGGACTCTGGTACTGCTTATTCAGCACCATTGCCTGAACGCAAGTAACGCGCCTGCAATACTCAACTAATGGCACTTCGTCGACAGATCATCCCGTGGCGTGCAGCTGGCACCCGCGCCGAGATGCGTCGTAACGCTGACGAGGTCGTTCGTGACACCGGCTGGGTGTTCAACAATCAGACAGGTGCTTCGCTCACGCTGGAAGAATTCGTTCAGACAGGTGACGCCGAAGTTGACATCTACCTTGATCGTTTTAACTGGACAGGAATCGCACCTCAGTCATCAGTTTTAGAAATTGGTTCTGGCATTGGTCGAATGACTGCAGCGTTGTCGCGCCGTTTTGAATCAACAGTGGCGACTGACGTCGATGCTGCCTTTCTCGAGCGCTGTCGTGAGACTGTGTCTCGCTTCGGCAAGATCAGCACGCTGCGCACAGTGCATATTGCTGATGGCAGCTCCATCAACATGCCCGACAATTCAGTCGATGTGGTGTTTTCCTACATCACGCTGCAGCACTGCAAGGCAAGTGATGCGCTTCGCCTCACAACAGAGGCATTGCGTGTGGTGAAGCCCGGCGGTTACATCGCTCTCAACTACCGCACGTGGGTTCCTGCCGACATCATCTTGGTTCCCGCGGGTGCTGTGATGCGTTGGCTGTGGCGAATCCCTGTTGCAGGTCAACGTTTGTCTCAGTGGCGCTGGTCGACCCGCTTGGGTTGGCAGGCCAACCGTCTTGATCCTCGTCGCGTGCTCGCATTGCTGGAAGCCAGCAATATCGGCCTCACCGATGCGGCGATTCTGCATCATCCAGGTCGCCCACAGCGCAGTGTTTCCCTTGCGGGTCAAACAGTGCGCCAGCGTGATCTCGATGTGGCTAACAAAAGTCATTGGTGGCTGGTCGCTCAAGCCCATTAGCCTCATCTCCCATGCGCGTAGGTGTAGTTGGAGCAACAGGTCAAGTCGGAAGCGTGATGCGCACCCTTTTGGCCGAACGCAATTTCCCCATTTCTGAACTTCGATTCTTTGCGTCAGCACGTTCTGCTGGCAGCACGTTGCCGTGGAACGGCGGTGAGATTGTGGTGGAGGATGCATCGGTTGCAGACCCTTCCGGTCTCGACATCGCACTGTTCTCTGCAGGTGCAACCTCATCGCGTGAACTCGCACCGAAGTTTGCAGCAGCCGGTGTCACCGTGATCGATAACTCCAGCGCCTTCCGTATGGATCCTGAAGTGCCACTTGTTGTGAGCGAAGTGAATGGTCACTTGGTGCATGACTTGGCGAAGGGAATCATTGCGAACCCGAACTGCACCACGATGGCCGCAATGCCCATCTTGAAGCCACTGCACGATGAAGCAGGCCTTCTCAAGATGATTGCGAGCACGTATCAAGCAGTGAGCGGTGGCGGACTCGCCGGCGTGGAAGAACTTGATGTCCAAGGTCGCGCGATGGCTGAACATGCAGCAGAGCTCACCTTCAACGGTGAAGCAGTTGCATCACCAACACCAAAGAAGTTCGCGCGCACAATCGCGTACAACGTGTTGCCACTCGCCGGCTCAATGGTGGACGATGGCGCTTTCGAAACTGACGAAGAAAAGAAGCTTCGTAACGAAAGTCGCAAAATCCTTAATATTCCTGGGCTTTTAGTGTCTGGTTTGTGTGTTCGCGTTCCTGTCTTTACAGGCCACTCCATTGCAATCAATGCAGAGTTCGCGAACAGCATCACCGTTGCTCGTGCACACGAACTTCTTGCCAATGCTCCTGGTGTTCGCTTGGTGGATATTCCAACGCCACTTGAAGCTGCTGGCAAAGACCCCAGCTATGTCGGACGAATTCGTCAGGACGAAACAGTGGATGGCAATCGCGGACTTGCGTTGTTCCTCAGCAATGACAACTTGCGTAAAGGCGCTGCGTTGAACGCAGTGCAGATTGCAGAACTCTTCGTGAAGTAAGCGGTCGTCGCGTTATGGCGCGACGGTCTCAGCAGGTGCTTCTGCACCTTCAGCAACTTCTTCAGTTGCTGTGGCTTCTTCAAGAACAACTTCTTCTTCAACCTCTGGCATGGGAATGCCTTCTGCGTAGCAACCGCCAGCAGCAATTGCGGTGACAGCTTTGCGCAAGCGAAGAGAATCAAGAGGCTTGATGGTCCAACCATCGGCACCGCTACGACGAGCCATGTGCACATCGGCGACACGGTCGAGAAGCATGAGAACTGGAACCTTGGGCAGTGCGCCACTGGACTGGTCGAGACGAAGATCCATGGTGATGGCCATTCCGCCCATGCTGCCCACCTGCATGTCGAGGATGGCGATGTCGGGGGTGTTGGCTGCAACGGCGCCGGCAACTTCGCGGCCGTTGGAGAGAACCTGGAAAGTGGTGGAAGGGGAGTCGAGAGCGGCTTTGACCTCGTTGACGACCCACTGGGCATCGGTTGCAATCAGAATGTGCACGGGGAGAACTCTACTGCCGAGGCTGTGGGGCTGCGAGTTGCTGAGCCAGCACAGCAATGGATGCCATGTCGTGGATGTCCGAGGGTAATTCGGTGGCGGAAGCAGCGGGAACATCGGCGAACTGTCCGCGGGTGCGGGCGACGAACCCCACGATACCGAGGGCGGCCCTTTCCGAGTCTTCGCACATCGCGGCCAACAGCATGTGGGCTACCGCGAGGTCACCCGAGGCCGATGCTGCGGCGAGATGTTCTGCGGTGGAAGTGGCGGCGCCGAAACGTGGGGGCATGCGGTTTGCGACGACCATCTTCAAGGAGATGCCGAGACGCTTCAGTTCAGACACGAAATGGTCTGCTTCGTTCAGCGCATCAGGAGATGGTGCGGTGACAACTACAAAACTTGTTGCATCACTACGCAGTGTTGCGGCAACTGCGAGTGCACGACGTGAGAATTCATTTTCCATTCCGTCGAAAGCTCGAAGGAATGCGGCAACACCTGTGAGCGCATCGGAACCAACAATGTTGGAGATGATCTTAAGAACAGGTGTGAGTGCTGCATTTGCAAAACGAAGTCCACCCCGACCGGGTGCAACAAGAAGTCGAACAATCGGGTGTTTCAAGAAACGTGCGAGTCGCTCAGGTGATTCAAGGAAGTCGAGTGCATTACGTGATGGAGGCGTGTCAACAATGATGAGATCAAAACGTTCATCGTTGCTGAGTTCGTACAAACGTTCTGCAGCCATGTAGTCACGTGTACCAGAGATGGAGCGCGACAAGTTTCGATAGAACGAATTCTCCATCACCTCACGAGCACGCTCTGGCGTTGGTGAAGTATCACGAACAAGGTTGTCGAAAGTTTCACGAACATCCAGCATCGTGACCCACAATTCACCAATGGAATCAATGGAAACTCGCTGTGGTTCATTGCCGAGCGCTTCGGTTAATCCGATGGCATCGGCGAGACGCTTTGCGGGGTCAATCGTGATGACACAGACACGGCGACCGATTTGCGATGCGCGCAGACCAAGTGCTGCAGCAACACTTGTCTTACCAACGCCGCCTGTTCCACACGTGACGAGTACGCGTGCGTTGGCACACATCGAGTCAACGGTGATGTCGCTCATGACAGCGTCTCCATTGCAGCGGCAAGATCTTCAACAATTGCGTTGACGAGTTCTTCACCGTCAAGGTGGCGACGTGTGATGGACAGTTGTGGAAGATCTAGAGATGAGTGCAGCGTCATAATTGCATCGTGCTGTGCTTGCATGCGCTGAGATGCGTACGCGTATGCATCGATGAGATCCTGCGACATACCCGTTGTATTGATCGTGGGCACATCTTGTTCACACTTGTTCACAACAACCGGTGCAAGAACGATGTGCACATCATCACGCAGTTCGGTTGCGGCCTCGACCGTCTCTTGTACCGGTGTCATCGCTGGTGTCGTCACCATCAACACTCTGCAACGACTGCCGTCGCCAAGCATGGCGAGAACTTCATCAGCCTGTTGAGCAATAGGGCCTGATGCGAGTGCGCGCTTGAGCTGCAGTGGTGCTCGAACGAGGTCGATCGCGTGGCCGGCGGCAGGTCCATCGACGATGATGACGTCGGCGCGAAGTTCCTTTTCGAACGCCTTGATACGTCCGAGGACTAAGAGGTCGTCGAGGCCAGGGGCGGTGGTGGCCACCAATTCGACGATTCCGGACTTGGCCAGCTGTCGTGAAATAAGTCCCATACCTTTTGAGGCCAGGTAGTCCGTGAGGGCCTTTCCGGGGGTCACGACGACCTTTTCAAGGCGCTCATGTGCAGGAACTGCAATGGTTTCAGCGTCAAAAGAGACCAAAAGGGTCCGCAGGCCACTTTGGGCGGCAAGCAACGCCAGCGAGCCTGCCACTGCGGATTTCCCCACGCCGCCTTTGCCAGCAACAATGAGGACACGCTGTGCCGTGAAAAAGTGGTGTGGTTCCATAAATGAGGAGAGACCTTTGAGGGTAGGCGCAAAACGACGCATCATGTGCGGACTTGGTCTGGTTATTGCTGCACCAGTGATGGGAGTCCTGTCGGCGCATGGCGCACAGGCCGCATCAGGGGCAGACAAATTGGCGCCGGTCGATGTGGTGGAGGTCAGCGGCATTGTTGATGAGATCGTTGCGGAGAGCATCGGTGAATCCATTGAGCGTTCGCAAAGCAACGGCGCTCAGGCCGTCGTCCTGCAGTTCAACACCAAGGGTGCAGTGGTAAGTCGTGATCGCATGGCAGAAATTGCTGCAGCAATTCAGGCGTCGAAGATTCCTGTTGCTATCTGGGTCGGACCTAGTGGTGCACGTGCCTATGGCTTGCCATCTCAGTTGTTGGCAGTTGCCGACGTGACTGCCATGGCGCCTGGTGCACGTATTGGTCGTACCGGAACAATGTTGACCGTCAACGGAAAGCAATTGTCGTTTGGTGATGCAGATGATGCGCTGTTCACAAAAACACTGGGTTTCTTGGAAGCACGTGAACAAGACGTCTTGAAGTTCTCCACTGATGACCGCGGAGTTCCTGTGTTGCGCAACATGTTGTACGCGCTTGATGGCCTTGAGATTCGTGGAACCAAGCTCGACACCGTTGCCGACAAGCTCGATAAGTCTGGTCAAGTTGTTCGCGAAGCAACAACAGTGCGTTTCTTCAAACTTGGTCTGATGCCACGTTTGTTGCATACGGTTGCAAGCCCACCATCGGCGTACTTGCTCACCACTATTGGTCTTGCACTGCTGATCTTTGAATTCTTCACTGCAGGAATTGGCATCGGCGCTTTCGTTGGCGCTGTGTGCCTCATTCTCGGAACGATGGGAATTGGCGCGCTACCGATGAACGGTTTTGGCCTGACTTTATTGATTCTTTCGATGATTGCTTTTGCTGTTGATGTCCAGGTGGGAGTCCCGCGTTTCTGGACCGGAGTCGGTCTAGTTGGATATATCGCAGCATCATTCACGATGTTCCGCAGTGTCGACGGAATGACCTTACGTCCATCATGGATTTCATTATCGGTGTGCATCATTGGTGTCGCACTCACGTTCATAGTGGGAATGCCGTCAATGGTTCGCACGCGCTTTGCAACACCAACTATTGGTCGTGACAACCTCATCGGCACTACTGGTGTTGCAGTCGGCGAAGTGAATCCAGAAGGCATTGTGTTGGTAGATGGCGCACAGTGGCATGCACGCACAAACCGTGCGACGCCGCTTGCGAACCACGCCGAGATTCGTGTTGCGGGCATTGATGGCATCACGTTGCAGGTAGAACCACTGGAAGGTGCTGCGAAGGATTACCGAGAGGCGCGCAAGTCGCACTAGCGGCCATGTTTCTTCTCATCGTCTCTCTCGTTGTGGTGTTGCCACTGATTGAGTTGTATTTCATTGTCCAGGTCGGACAGCAACTAGGAATCATCCCCACCATCGCGTTGTTGATTCTGATTTCCGCGGTGGGCTCAGCATTGGTGAAGCGTGAAGGAATCAAGGCATACCGTCGTTTCGTTGCTGCAGCAAAATCAGGCGAGGAACTCACAAAGGAAATCGCAAACGGTGTCTGCATTCTTGTTGCTGGCATTTTCCTCTTGGCACCGGGATTCATCTCTGATGTGTTGGGAATTGCGTTGCTACTTCCCCCTGTGCGTCTGGTGATTGTCCGTATTGCAGGGGGCCGTATTCAAGGGAAAACCACAGTGATACGAGCAACTCATACGGGACCTAGGGTTGAGTACAAGGGGCATCTATCAACGAATAATGGCGTGATTGATGTTGAACCACTCGAGGGGGATGGCGAGCAGTGAGCAACACAGCGAATGAAGAGGCGTTTGATCCGACAACTGTTCCAGTGAAGCCCGCGGCCACTGTGCTGCTCGTGCGTGATGCAGAGGCTGGCGGCGTTGAAGTGTTCATGTTGCGACGTACCTTTAATGCTGCGTTTGCCAGCGGCATGTTTGTGTTCCCCGGTGGCAAGGTTGACGATGTTGATGGCGTCGATGAGATTGCAGAACTGTGTGATGGATTAACTGATGCTCATGCGAGTTCATTACTGGGTATCGCAAATGGTGGACTTGCGTATTGGGTCGCATGCATTCGCGAATGTTTCGAAGAAGCGGGTGTGTTACTTGCACGTCATGAATCAACAGGCGACGTTGTTCGGTTTGATGATGCAGAGACTGCGAAGCGTTTTGAGGCGGAGCGCGAGAACATTCACGATGGTTCAGTTGCGTTGTTGGATCTGTGTCAACGTGAAGGCCTGCGCTTAACGACGGATGACATTCACTATGTGAGTCACTGGGTCACTCCGATGGGAGAGAAGCGTCGCTTTGATACTCGCTTCTTCATCGCACGTGCTCCACAAGCACAAGAGCCATTGCACGACGACGGTGAAACGATTGAAAGTTTCTGGATTTCTCCGCAGGAAGCAATCGAACGTGCGCATGAAAAAGACTTAATGCTGATGCCTCCTACGAAGGCAAACATTGAGTTTTTGTTGCCATTTAAGACGGCCGACGAAGTTTTAGAAGCCGCTTCAAAGGTGGGCATGCCTCAAACGATTTTGCCGAAGTTAAAGATTGACTCCGACGGTCGCGTTGTGGGAATCGCTATGCCTGGTGATCCGGACTACGCCGTACTGTGACACCCACGCCGGCGTCTTCGTCGCGTGCGGAACAACCAGCCATGTCACCGTTATCGGGTGTGTCTTCGATAATGCGTGCAGCAATTTGTGAGAAAACTTCTGCTGCTTTGCCAATTCCTGCGAGAACAACAGGTTCTCCAGCATCGCCACCAGCAGCAACTGTTGGTTCGATAGGAATTTGACCTAACAATTCCACGCCGACTTCATCGGCAAGTGCTTGACCGCCACCTGTTCCGAACAACGCATAGCTTTCGCCGTGATCGCATTCGAATGAACTCATGTTTTCAATCACGCCTGCAACGCGTAAGAAACTGCGGCGTGCCATGTCCGCTGCACGAATCGCGACCTTTTGTGCTGACACTGCAGGTGTCGTGACGATGAGGAGGTCTGTGCGCGGCAACATGCGTGCAAGACCCATCTGCACATCACCAGTTCCTGGCGGCATGTCAATCACCAAGTAATCAAGATGACCCCATTGCACGTCGTTCAAGAATTGTTCGACAGCTTTGGTGAGCATGAGGCCGCGCCACATCAACGCAGTGCCTTCGTCTTCCACCAACATTCCAGTGGACACAACTTTCAGAACACCCTTGCCAACAACGCGCTCGTTCGGAATGATCATCGGCTTCTCGCGACCTTCGACCTTTTGTGCCTCAAGGCGGTCGGGCATGCCCAGCATGCGAGGGACCGAGAAGCCCCAAATGTCGGCATCGAGAACTCCCACGGTTTTGCCGGCAGCCGCAAGCGCTGCGGCCAGGTTCACCGTGACGGAAGATTTACCGACTCCACCTTTGCCACTGGCAATGGCCAAGACTCGGGCCGAGGTGGGCACGGCAGTGTCGGTGGCGTTCTCGCGGGCATTCCAACGGGCACGGGCCATGACGGCGGTGCGCTCGTCGGCGGTCATCTCGCCCCAGTCGATCTTCACCTTTTGCACCCAGGGGTGCACTTCGAGGCGGCTACGGATGTCTTTTTGGATCTGTGCGCGCAAAGGGCACCCGCGAATCGTGAGTTTGACCCCGATGGTCACGATGCCATCGGCCATGGTGATGTCACCGGCCATGCCGAGGTCCACGATGTTGTCGCCCAGCTCTGGGTCGATGACGGCCCGGAGCAGGTTTCGGACCTCTTCCTCGGTGGGCGCGGGGGCAACTCTCTGGCTCACAAAATGAAGTGTACGGGGGTATCGGAAATGCCGTTAGGCATGCCTAGTATGAAGGGCATCCGGTCCCTTTTTGGAGGTCATCATGATCACTCTCACCGACACAGCAGCAAAGAAAGTCGCTCAGCTTCTCGCTGACGAAGGCGCACAAGATCTTGCACTTCGCGTTTCCGTGAAGAGCGGTGGATGCTCCGGCTTCTCGTACGACATGTACTTCGATGGCGACATTGCTGATGACGACGTCACACTCACCTTCGGTGATGTGAAGGTTGTTGTCGACCCAGCATCGGCACCGATGCTCGAAGGTGCAAGCCTCGACTTCAAGGACTCCCTCACCGAGCAGGGTTTCGCAATCTCCAACCCGAACGCATCGCGTTCATGCGGTTGCGGTAAGTCCTTCAGCTAATTCCGGCTGCTGCGAGAGTCTCTCGCAGTTCCTTTGCATCAAAGATCGCGTCTAAGCGATCAATCTGCACGCCCTTTGCGTCTGTGATGTACAACAACGGCTCGTAACTGAGTTTGTATGCCTGAATTGCAGGCGCCGCTTCGGTTGCAGTTTTATCTTTGTACACGTCTGCATGCACAAAAACCGCTTTGTTTCCAATGGTTTTCGACAGTTCGATCAGTGCGTCAAGTCCGGGTGCACATGTTCCTGTTGTGCAATACGCAGGTGTTCCCACGAAGTACACCACTGGCTTGCCACTCTTCAGTGCTTCAGTGAGTGTCATCGTGTGAAACGGGCATGTGCCTTCGGGGCGCGTACAAATGGGGTCTACCCCGCGTGCGTTGTCTTCAGTTGGCGTATCGAACGGCGGAAGAGGGTCACCAATCTTCGGCATCACAACATCTGCCGGATTCAACACTTGGAATGACACATCGGCGTCCGGTGCAACATCAAGTTTCAAGACGTAGATGCCTTGCTCTTTGATGTCAACAACGATCGGCCAGTACGGCACCGACATGTTTTCGTCGTAACGATTGGCCGACACTTTTTCGATAACGACGTCGCCGGTCTCTGGATTGATGACCTTGCCCGTCAGAACATCAGGTAATCGCACTTTGCCATCGGTGGGCAAGACGCCGGTTTTGTCAGCGAGAGAAATGGGCAGGCGAATCTTTCCGGGGACGATGGCATCGGGGGAGAAACGCTTCGCCACTTGCAGGTTCCCTTCAAGGCCCTCAAGGACTTTGCCCGACGCGACCGTGGAATCAGTGCTGGAACCACCGGCACATGATGCAAGAACGGCACCCGCACCGATGGTGGCCGAGAGGGCGAAAAACTGTCGGCGACTAAACATCTGTGAGGGATTCATCGTTCTCAATCGTATGCCCATGGGATCGGTGCGTAGGATTAGGGGCATGGCAGCACCCGCACATCCTCCATATACCCCCGTCGTCCGCGCCGGAGATTGGGTCATCGTTTCTGGTCAGCTCGGCATGAAGGACGGCGCCATTGTTTCTGGCGGCGTTCGCGCTCAGACACAACAGGCCGTGATCAACCTCAAGGCTCAGTTGGCAACCATGGGTGCCACCATTGATGACATCGCGAAGACCTTGTGCTTCCTCACCGACATGGACACCTTCCCCACGTTCAACGAGATGTATGCATCTGGTTTTGGCAAGGCACGTCCAGCACGCAGCACCATTGGCGTGAAGGAACTTCCATTCGGCGGAGCAGTCGAAATCGAAGCATGGGCATATTTGCCAGTTGCTGCGAAGAAGCCAGTAAAGAAGACCGCGAAGAAGAAGTCGGCTGCAAAGAAGGCTCCTGCCAAGAAGAAGGCAGCAACGAAGAAAGCTGTCGCAAAGAAGTCTGTTGCGAAGAAGACAGCGAAGAAAGTTGCGCCAAAGAAGGCTGCAAAGAAGTCCACCGCAAAGAAGAAGAAGTAATCACATGCCTGGTCCATTGATTCTCGCCGCGATCCTTCTCGGATTCCCCATTGTTGTTGGTCTTTCAACAGCTGCACTCGCTGGTCTGATTGGTTTCTTCCTTGATAAGGACGCTGAAATCCGTTACGAAGGCAGCGAACTTCTCGACACCAACATCTGAGTTCGCTCAGTCGTTAGGTCACTTCTATGTCTGCTGACCTTCTTGTCTATAACGCGTTATTGGTTGCAACTGTTGATGCAACGCGTCGTGAGATTCCCGGTGGTTGGGTTGCTATCACTAATGGATTGATTTCTGGTGTTGGTGCTTCGACCGACCCAATGCCTGAAGCCATTGAACGCATTGATGCATCTGGTTGTTTAGTAACACCAGGCCTTATCAATACACACCACCACCTGTATCAAAACCTCACACGTGCTTATCCTCCGATGACATCGTCGCCATTGTTCGGATGGTTGCAAACGTTGTATCCGTTGTGGCGTGCATTGAATGAAGAGTCCGCGCACGTTTCTGCATGGATTGGTTTGGCAGAACTTGCATTGTCGGGTTGCACCACTTCGACAGATCATCTGTATTTGCACCCACGCAATGGTGGCGACTTATTGAGTGCAGAGATTGCAGCAGCAAAGGATTTGGGAATTCGATTCCACCCAACGCGCGGCTCAATGTCGTTGTCAGAAAAAGATGGTGGACTTCCACCCGATGATGTTGTGCAAGAAGACGATGAGATTCTCGCTTTGTCACAAGCAGCGGTTGAGCGCCACCATGATCGTTCCTTTGGTGCGATGACTCGTGTTGCGCTTGCACCATGCTCACCATTTAGCGTGACAAAGGATTTGATGATTCGTTCTGCAGAGCTTGCAGAGAAACTTGATGTTCGCCTGCACACTCACTTTGCGGAGAATGCTGAAGATGATGATTTCTCTATTGCAACGTTTGGTTGTCGACCCTTTGAATATTTGAAGGAAGTCGGCTGGCTGAGCA
>JBEDFA010000008.1:0-10728 GCA_041175365.1 Actinomycetota bacterium
CTCGAAGAGTTTCTTCGCAACCAATCCGACGACGACACCGACGAATAATCAAACACCGCTGTTCCGCTCGCTGGGTACACATCTTGTTTGATGACTAATCAAATCAGTTCTATTCTCTCCCCCATGCAATTAACCGCCGTGATTTGGCAAGACCCATCAGGTGGTTACTGCTCGTTGAACCTTGAAACGGGCACAACAACTCAAGGCGCAACAATTGATGAAGCTCTCGCCAATCTTTCCGAGGCAACTACTCTCTATCTGGAAGAGAATCCTCTGGATGGTGCATCGACATTCTCGGGTGCATTCGTCACAACGTTCAATCTTCCATCCATTGACTAAGCCGCCCAGAATTTCTGGCGTCGAACTCATCAAGATTCTCAATTCATTTGGCTTCGAGGTTCGTCGCCAACGAGGAAGTCACGTTGTACTCCGCAAGAAAGACAGTGTCTGCGTTGTTCCATTACATAAGGAACTGAAATCGGGAACGATAAAGGGCGTCTGCGAACAGGCTGGAATTACACAGCAGCAGCTCGCAGACGCCCTCAAAAAGCGCTAGTGCTTAGCGGATTGCGGCGAAGCCCAATTCCAAGTCTGCGATGATGTCTGCAGCAGACTCAAGTCCGACTGACAAACGCACGAGGCCTGGAGCAACACCTGCAGAGCGCTGCTCTTCTTCGGTGAGCTGGCTGTGTGTTGTGGATGCTGGGTGAATCACCAAGCTGCGCACATCGCCGATGTTTGCAACGTGACTGTGCAACTGCAGAGCTTCTGTGAACTTCTGCCCGGCCTCGCGACCGCCCTTCAATTCCACTGCGATGACAGAACCAAAGCCGCGACCGCCGAAGTACTTCTTCGCACGCTCGTGCCATGGGCTGCTTGCAAGACCTGCGTAGTTAATGCCAATGACATCGCTCTGCTTCTGCAAGAACTCAACAACCTTGGCTGCGTTCTCCCAGTGGCGATCCATACGCAACGAGAGTGTCTCCACACCTTGCAAGATGCTCCATGCGTTGAAGGGGCTTGCCGACATACCGAGGTCGCGCAACATCTGCACTCGTGCCTTGATGATGTACGAACCTGCACCAAGTGCTGGCCAATATGCAAGACCGTGATAGCTGGGGTCTGGCTCTGTGAAGTTCGGGAAACGTCCGCTTGCAGCGAAGTCAAACTTGCCACCGTCGATGATTGCGCCGGCGATTGCAGTGCCGTGTCCACCGAGGAACTTGGTTGCTGAGTGAATGACAATGTCTGCACCCCACTCCAACGGACGAATTCCGTACGGAGTTGGCACGGTGTTGTCGAGCATCAACGGGATGCCATTCTCATGAGCAACTTTTGAAACACCTTCGATGTCGAACACGTCGTTCTTTGGGTTTGCAAGTACTTCACCGAAGAACAACTTTGTGTTCGGACGAATCGCGGCCTTCCACTGAGCGAGATCATCTGGGTCATCAACGAACGTGACTTCAATGCCCATCTTTGGGAATGTGTAATGCAACAAGTTGTACGTGCCGCCGTAAAGAGAAGGTGAAGCAACGATGTGTGCACCAGCTTCGGCAAGCGTGAGGATGGCGAGAGTTGCCGCGCTCTGACCAGACGAAACAACGAGCGCGCCGGGAAGACCCACTGCAGTGGCAGTGCCACCTTCGAGATCTGACAAGCGAGCTTCAAGAACACCAGTGGTGGGGTTCATGAGGCGGGTGTAGATGTTGCCGATCTCTGCAAGTGCGAAAAGGTTTGCAGCGTGCTGGCTGTCGCGGAACTGGTACGACGTGGTTTGGTAGATCGGAACAGCGCGAGCACCTGTGGTGGGGTCTGGCTGCTGTCCTGCGTGAATCTGACGGGTTTCAAAACCCCAGTTGGCGTTACTCATGGCGGGAACCCTATCTGCCAATTCCCGACCAAACAAGTCGGAATTAGACCGGGGACACATTCTCAGAGTGCGAGAACGCAAAAGGAGCGCCACCCGAAGGTGACGCTCCTTTTGAAAGTCTTCTTTGTGGGAAGAATCAGCCGCCGGACACTTCCGACACTGACTGCTTGCCTGCTGACAACCAAGGCATCATGCCGCGCAAGCGCTTGCCCACTTCTTCGATGGGGTGCTTGGCGCCAGCTTCACGCAATGCATTGAAGTTTGCACGGCCTTCTTCTGATTCCTTGATCCACTCACGAGCAAACTTGCCGGACTGAATTTCCTTGAGGATCTTCTGCATCGACTTCTTTGTTGCTGGTGTGATGACGCGAGGACCACGTGTGACGTCGCCGTATTCAGCGGTGTCAGAAATGCTGTAACGCATTCCGGTGATGCCCTCCTCGTACATGAGGTCAACGATGAGCTTCACTTCGTGCAAGCACTCGAAGTACGCCATCTCGGGCTGGTAGCCAGCCTCGGTGAGAGTTTCGAAGCCAGCCTGAACGAGGGCTGCAACGCCACCGCACAACACTGCCTGCTCACCGAACAAGTCGGTCTCGGTCTCTTCGGTGAAGGTTGTTTCGATAACGCCTGAACGTGCGCCGCCGATTGCTTCTGCATACGAAAGAGCGAGTGCCTTTGCGCCGCCGGTTGCGTCTTGCTCAACAGCGATGAGGCAAGGAACGCCGCCACCTTCTGTGTAGGTACGACGCACCAAGTGACCTGGACCCTTAGGGGCGATCATGATGATGTCGACACCCTTTGGTGGGCGAATGCGCTTGAAACGAATGTTGAAACCGTGTGCGAAAGCAAGTGCCTTGCCAGCCTTCATGTAACGCTTGATGTGATCGTTATATGTTGCCTTCTGCTCGGTGTCAGGCATTGTCATCATGATGACGTCAGCCCACTTGGCTGCATCAGCGATGCTCTTGACGGTGAGACCAGCTGCTTCTGCCTTCGCTGCGGAGGATGAACCTTCGCGCAAGCCAACAACAACCTGAACACCGCTGTCCTTGAGGTTGAGTGCATGAGCATGACCCTGTGAGCCATAACCGATAATTGCGACCTTGCGACCGCGAATGATCGATGGATCAGCGTCCTTTTCGTAGTACATCTTTGCTGCCATCAGCTTGCCTTTCCCTTTGTGGCACCTTTTGGTGCCTCGCGTTCCAACTTGGGCAGAGCGACTCTGCCCGTTCTTTGGCTCTCAACGATGCCATATCCACGCAACAATTCCTCAAAATCGTCGAGTTTCTCGGGCGTGTCGTCAAGAGAAATGGTGAGGGAGGCGGACCCAACGTCCAGAACCTTCGCCTCATATATGCCGGCGAGGTCGACGACCTGAGCGCGGCGCTCCCCTTCCACCAAGATGGAAGCCATGAGCATCTCGCGCTCGACTGACTTGCGGGGATCAAGTTCGGTGATTTCAACAACGTCAATCAACTTGAAGAGTTGTTGCACGATTTGTTCGAGTGGTGTTGCCGAGATGTCAACCACCATCGTGATGCGACTGAAGTTGGTGTCATGCGATGGCGCAACAGCCAACGAATAGATGTTGTATCCGCGACGTGCGAAGAGACCAGACACGCGGGCCAGAACACCAGGGCGGTTCTGCACTTTCACCGACAAGATGTGGTGCTTATGCGAGTCGCCGTATGGATTGTTTGTGTTGATGTTGCTCACTTGAGGAACTCCCGACGGCTCTCTTGTGTGGGGTGAAGAAGAACGTCATCGTTCGTTGCTCCTGCAGGAACCATCGGGAAGACCTTCTCGAACTCTTCAACACGGAATTCAACAACAACACTGCGATCGTTGATGCTGTTTGCGCGTTCAATCGCTGCATCAATTTCTTCTGGTGATTCAACGCGAATGCCAACGCATCCCATTGCTTCAGCCCACTTCACGAAGTCGGGGCAACCAGAAAGATCTACTTCTGAATAACGCTCGCCGTAGAACATCTCTTGCCACTGACGCACCATGCCGAGGTACGTGTTGTTCAAGATCGCGATCTTCACGTGAATACCTTCGGTAGTTGCCGTCACCAGTTCTTGTGCAGTCATTTGGAAACAACCGTCACCGTCAATGGCCCACACTGTCTTTTCTGGTTGACCAGCCTTTGCACCAATTGCAGCAGGAACAGAGAAACCCATTGTTCCGAGACCACCAGAGTTCACCCATGTGTATGGCTCGGTGAAGTTCCAGAACAAACTGGTCCACATCTGATGTTGTCCCACACCAGAACACACGATGGTTCCTTCAGGCGCATGGTCACGCAATTTCTCTAAGCAGAACTGTGGCTTCAAACGTGCACCAGGTTCTGATGGTTCATAGACAAGCGGGAACTGTTCGCGCCATCCATTCACACGGCTACGCCATGGAGTGATGTCAACCTGAGTGGTGCCTGCAGCCTGCAATTCCTTAATGGATTTGATGATTTCTTCCACCACCAAGCGACAGTCACCCGTGATGGGGACATCTGGCTTACGAACCTTGCCCTGCTCTGCTGGGTCAATGTCGACGTGAATGATCTTTGCTTCTGGAGCGAAGCCGGCGACCTTGCCGGTGACGCGGTCATCGAAACGCGCGCCAAGTGCACAGAGAAGATCTGCCTTCTGCATTGCAGTAATTGCGGTTGCAGTGCCATGCATACCTGGCATGCCGTAACACAGTGGGTGTGTGTCAGGGAAAGCACCACGTGCCATCAACGTTGTCACAACGGGTGCTTGCAACATTTCTGCAAGTTCCATCACTGCGTCTGCAGCACGCGCCTTCAACACACCGCCACCCAAGTACAGAACGGGGCGCTCTGATGCGAGCAACATTTTTGCTGCCGCTTTGATCTGCTTTGCATCGCCTTCTGTAATCGGGCGATAGCCAGGGAGTGCTTCAAGAACTTGTTCGTCAGTTGGCCAATGCCATTCCATTGTGTTGACGAGAATGTCTTTCGGAACATCCAACAACACAGGACCCGGACGGCCGGTTGTTGCAATGTGGAATGCCTGACGCACTGCCATCGGAATGTCTTCTGCACGCATGATGATTTCGTTGTGCTTTGTCACACTGCGAGTGATACCGATCGTGTCGCATTCTTGGAATGCGTCAGTACCGATTGCTGTCGTTGCAACTTGACCGGTGATGCACACCATCGGAGTGCTGTCCATGAATGCGTCGCACAACGGGGTCACCATGTTGGTTGCAGCAGGACCACTCGTGACCATGGCAACACCAGGGCGACCGGTGACTTGCGCGTATCCCTGCGCCATGTGGCCAGCGCCTTGTTCGTGGCGAACGAGGATGTGGCGAATCGAGGACTTCAACAACGGGTCGTAAGCAGGAAGGATGCAACCACCGGGGAGACCGAACATGGTCTCAACGTTTTCCATTTCAAGAGAACGGATGAGCGCTTCAGCTCCAGTAAGTATCTCTTTGGCTGACATCGGGTGTCTCCTGAATCCGTGGACGACCACCTATTGAATTGGCGTTTTGGGCAAAAAATGCCTCAAAAAGCGAAAAAACGACCAATTATCGGGGAGATTCCTGGAGTTTGGGGTCATTGGGCGCTCCGAGAACGCCCATCAGGTCGATTTTGCCAGCCACCATTAGAGCTGCCAGACACAGCACGAGAATCGTGACGCCCGCGTTGGACTTCACAGCCTGCACGGGGTCAGCGCCCCACAGGTAAAAAACGGCTCGTGTGCCACCACAGCTGGGGCATGCCATCCCAGCAAATTGCTGTAACGGACACACGCTTGGTTGATGCTCCAAATACTGAGCAACGCGAAGAGCAAGAGGGCTGGTGAGCACGATGCCCGCCAGCCCCCATTCGGTCTTTCGACTACTTCTCACTGACCACTGTGGTTTTCGACAGATAATCCCAAACGCCTTGACGAGACGGAGTCACCAACACAAGGACTGCACTAATCAGAGATGTCAATCCACTCGTCACGGAGCCCAACACAATCTTCCCGACAAGTTCCCGGAGCAACATTTGCTGCATCGTCGCCGGCGCACCCGTTCCTAGATCAACAATGCGCAATCCCAGCATCTTTTTTGCAGGTGAAGTTGCCTGACTCCACAGAACAATGTCCCAAATCAACCAGCCGATGCCACAAGTGACAACAAATGAGGAGGCCATCAAGAGCAAGTGCTCCTAATCGTTGGCCATGGCTACATGGAACAACCGGGCCACCGCCAAAAGAACTGGAAAAACTTCCACCGCCCGGAGGTGGAGGTGGCGGCATTGAGAATGGATCGGACATGTGGGCCTCCTACAAATGGTGCGAATACACCGTGCTTATTTGACAGTAGTAGAAAGCGCTCTATGTTCTGACTGTAAAGGCAGGTAGATATGCAGTTCGTACGCACACCCGATGATCGATTCAACAATCTTCCCGATTGGCCATATGCCCCCATATACACAGACGTTTCGGCAGCAGATGAAAGTGGCGTCACGCTACGCATTCACCACATTGACGAAGGTCCTCGCGACGCAGCCAACACCATTCTTCTCATGCACGGCGAGCCTTCGTGGGGCTACCTCTATCGCAAGATGATTCCTGGTCTCGTTGCTGCAGGTCATCGCGTCATTGTCCCCGACCTCATCGGTTTTGGGCGCAGCGACAAGCCAACACAAATGAGTGATTACACATACGAACGCTTCGTTGTGTGGATGTCCGAATGGCTCGTGAAGAACGACTTCAACAACATGACGTTCTTCGGTCAAGACTGGGGCGGTCTTGTTGGTCTTCGACTTGTCACCGCATTCCCTGAACGCTTCCGTCGCATTGTTGTTTCAAACACTGGCTTGCCCACCGGTGATCGCGCACCAACCGAAGCATTCATGAAGTGGCAGAAGTTCAGTCAGACATCGCCTGAATGGCACATCGGCAAGATGGTGGAAGCTGCGTGCAACTCGAAGCCGCTTGGCGCTGACATCGTGGCCGCCTACGACGCACCATTCCCCAGCGATGAATACACCGCGGGGTCGCGCATCTTCCCGTCACTCGTGCCCACCGGACCCGACGACCCTTCCGCCACCGCAAACCGTGCGGCGTGGAAAGTTCTTGAGGCATGGACCAAGCCACTCCTCACCGCATTCAGCGACGGAGACCCCGTGACCGCTGGTGGTCATCGAATCTTCCAAAGAAGTGTCCCTGGAGCCCAAAATCAGCCCCATACGACGATTATTGATGGCGGCCACTTCCTTCAAGAGGACAAAGGACCAGAAATCTCAGCCATCATCAACGACTTCATCGCCTCCACCCCCTACTAGCCCAACTAGCGTGGGAGCCATGTCTGAAACCCGCACCATTGCCCCCGCCGAAGGAAAGCTCGGTGTTCTCACCGTCGGTCTCGGCGCTGTGGCATCCACCCTCATCGCAGGCGTTGAACTCGCCAAGCGTGGACAGGGACTCCCCATTGGCTCCATGACCCAGATGGGCACCATCCGCTTGGGCAAGCGCACCGAAAAGCGCACCCCACTTGTGAAGGACTTCGTTCCCCTCACTCGCCTCGAAGACATCGTCTGGGGCGCATGGGACGTTTTCCCTGACGACGCATACGTTGCTGCATCACGCGCTGGTGTTCTTGAGCAGGGCAAGCACATCGAAGCCATTTCTGATGTTCTTCGTGAGATCCGCCCAATGAAGGCTGCATTCGAACGCAAGTACGCACGCAACCTTGATGGCGAGCACATCATGGCGACATCTAGCAAGCGTGAAATGTTGAATGGCATCCGTGCCGACATCAACCGTTTCCGCGATGAGAAGAAGGTCGACCGTCTCGTCATGATTTGGTGTGCAAGCACCGAGATTTTCATCGAGCCAGGTGCAGAGCACGAAACAGTTGAAGCATTTGAGAAGGCAATCGATGCCAACTCTGATGTTGTTGCACCATCGATGCTCTACGCATACGCCGCAATTCTCGAAGGCGTCCCCTTCGCAAATGGTTCACCAAACCTTGCAGTTGACATGCCGTTCCTTCGTGACATGGCCACCGAGAAGGGCGTTGCCATTTCCGGCAAGGACTTCAAGACTGGTCAGACATTGATGAAGACAGTTCTTGCGCCAATGCTCAAGGCTCGTCAGCTGGGTCTTGCTGGTTGGTACTCAACCAACATCTTGGGCAACCGTGACGGTGAAGTTCTTGATGCACCTGAAAACTTCAAGACAAAAGAAGAATCAAAGCTTGGCGTTCTTGAGGACATCCTCGACCCGAGCAACAACCCTGACCTTTACGGCAATGTGTTCCACAAGGTCAGCATCAACTACTACCCACCACGTGGCGACAACAAAGAGGGTTGGGACAACATCGACATCTTCGGCTGGATGGGTTACCCCATGCAGATCAAGGTCGACTTCTTGTGCCGCGACAGCATCCTTGCTGCACCTCTTGCACTTGACCTCATTCTTTACTCTGACCTTGCGCAGCGTGCAGGCCTTGGCGGCATCCAGGAATGGTTGTCGTTCTATTACAAGAGCCCACAGGTTGCACCTGGCCTTCATGCAGAACACGACTTGTTCGTACAGCTTGAGAAGTTGCACAACACATTGCGTTGGATCATGAACGAAGACCAGATCACACATCTTGGTCGCGAGT
Source organism: Actinomycetota bacterium (assembly GCA_041175365.1). Taxonomy (GTDB): domain Bacteria; phylum Actinomycetota; class Acidimicrobiia; order Acidimicrobiales; family Ilumatobacteraceae; genus UBA2093. The sequence goes on from JBEDFA010000008.1 coordinate 8,510, forward strand.
ACTACGACGACCCATCCTGATTCAGCAATGAATCGTGTTGCGCTTCGCGCGCTTGGGTTTGACCTGTTGTGCGTGTTGGCCATGGCCATCATCGGCACCAATAATCACGAAACAGATACCGGAATCACCGGAATCCTTTTTGTTGCTGCCCCATTCCTCATCGCCACTACTTTGTCGCGTGTTTTTATGCGCGCAACGAAGAAGGATGAGACAACAGTCGTTGATGGTGTCACTGTTGTCTTGTTCACGGTTGCAATCGGAATGATTTTGCGTCGATTCGCTTTTGATCGTGGGACTGCAACAGCGTTCGTGATCGTGGCAACGGTGTTCCTGGGCAGCACGATGCTCGGTTGGCGTGGCCTGATGGCTCGCCGTTCAACAGCCAAGTAAATCACTTCACTGCCGTCGGGCGACCATCGCCATCAGGTCACAGATTGTTGTGCGCTATTCGTTATTCGGCGAAGAGCGGAAGGAATGTGTTGATGTCCTTACACGCAGCTACTGCCTTCTGGAAGGTGTCGATGTGTTGCTTCACATGTTCCACACCTTCTGCAGGAAACTCCACCACCAAGCGCACTTCGTTCTCGCGCAATGACAAGCGTGAGCCGACCAGTATTTCATTCATGCGGTTGATCTCGCTATAGACATTGAGCGTCTCCGGTACGTCGTCAGCGACAATGTACGTAAAGCGCACGGTTTCGGTGTCGTCATGCATCGCATGAATTGACGCATAGCAATTGGTCTCGCCCATGGTGAATTCAATGAACGGTGGCAACTGCTCACTGTCGTGATCCGCCACAGTCATGCCCGCCTTCTTCAGATTGCGCACGAGTTTGACGTGCCAACGAGCCAGATATTCCGGATACAGCGGCATACGTGCACCCCAGTTGTCTCCGACAAAATACGCATATTCAGCGTCCTTACCGTCGACAAAAATCTTGACGCCATTGTCTTTGTCTTTCACGCGCACAACGTTTGCAACGGGGTACGGGAAAAATGAAGTAGCAATAGTTCCTTGGGTATGTGCAGGCACGGCCCCGGTGATGCGTTGTGCACCGAAGCGACGCCAGTCCACTGTCCACGCAAACTGATTATCTTCCAAGACAATTGATGCGAACGGATAGACGTTGACTTCACTCCAGTCGACACCACCAGGGTTGGCGAGTACAAAGCTCGCAAACTGATTCATGTCAGTCATCGATACTTCTGCAACAGCCGGACCATCTTCTTGTCCACTCGGACTTCCCAAATACGGCAAGTCCTTCGCAGAAAACTTCACGTTTTCCGGATGATCAATAGAGATGTAACGGCCACCATCAGAACGAGCGATGATGGTTCCTTCGACCTCGTTGCAGAAGATGTCTGCGCCGCCGCCCTCGCTCATCAATTCCAGCAACAGTTCAATGAAGATGTGCGGGATAGGAAGAGCAAAAGAAGGATCATTCGGTTCAGCATCTGCAGTGACCCATGTAAGCATCATGCGGTCACGGATGACCCACAAGCGCTTGCAGTTGTCAGTCTTTGTCAGCCAGACGTTTTGGTTGATGCCTGGCTTCAAGTTCAGTGACTGAGTCACCACCAACACTTCCAGCACTTCACGCAACGTGACGCGAATCTGCCATTCGGAACGGTTTGTCTCGAACTGTGGAATCATTAATCACGCTCCACACGAACATGTGTGGTTGGCGTAAAGCGCACCTTTGCGGCATCGCCCACAATTGCAGGCCCAAGGTTGAGCTGCACATTGTGTGCGTGGTGCTGAACGATGACTTCGTCTGCTTCTTCAAGAATGCGATACACATCAATCAAACGCGAAGACAACTGTCCTGCCTTACCGATGGGGATCTGCGTGAACCCAATGAAGAACTCGCCTTCTTCATCGCGCGCCAGATACACCCAGGTGGTGTCTTCGCCGGGACATGGACCAAATACGTCGGTGAAGTGACGATTCAGATCGCGGATCTTGGGTTCAAGATCGAGGACGATCTTTTCGATTTCCTCGAATGACTCAGAAGGGTCGAACGGCTCGAAGCCGTCGCCAAAAGGGGAAGGTGAATTGGACATGTAGATGCTCCTTGTTGGGGATTTCGGTGAGTTGATTAAGAAAGTCCGAAAACTGAATCTCGGAAGGTTGCGCCGAGGCTTAGTTCTTGGACATTCGTATTTGCCGAAATCTGGACATCTACATTCCTTTCTGTGGTGAGGGCTTTCGCGGGGGG
>JBEDFA010000009.1:0-10211 GCA_041175365.1 Actinomycetota bacterium
CAAGTAATTCATCGGCGATTCGCTCCTTGTTCCCCCTATGGGGTGGCTGAGTCGGCTAGACAAGTGACATGGCTGTGAGCGAAGTGGAAATGTCCGTCGGACCGCACAAGACAATTGCTCTGGTGGCGCACGACAATATGAAAGACGAGCTCCTCGAATGGGTGGGCAAGCACCGCGAAGAATTGTCTCGCCACACCCTCATCGGGACCGGCACCACCGGCGGCTTGGTGCACGAGAAGATTGGGCTTCCCGTTGAACGTTTGCGCAGCGGACCTCTCGGCGGCGACCAACAAATTGGTGCCCGCATTTCTGAAGGCGAAGTAGACGTCCTGTTGTTTTTCTGGGACCCGTTAGAGCCACAGCCCCATGATCCGGACATCAAAGCATTGCTGCGCATCGCAGTCGTCTGGAATATTCCTGTTGCATGCAACAGAGCTTCTGCAGATTTCATCATGTCGTCTCCGCATATGGATCTCGATTACGTCCGTCGCGTTCCGTCGCACATTCGATAACCATGGAAGAAATCTTTGGCGCCTGGTGCGTCGCACTGAGCTTCGCCTTCATCTGGCCACAAGTGTGGCGCGCCGTGCGCCATGACACTTCGCACGGCCTCTCCCCTTTTTCCCTCATGCATGGTCTTGTGGGTTCAGCACTGTGGTTCAGTTACGGAGTCATCCAACGAGACGTCGCCGTGTGGTTCTCCAACACCTCGTTCATCATCGCTCAGTCCATCATCATCTCAGTGGTGTATCGACATGGCCACATTCCCCGCAATGTCATCTTCCGACTCGTCGCCATGATGATCATTGTTCCGCTGGGCTTTACCCAACTTCCTGCTGCACCTGTGGGCTTCATTGCAATTGCCGTGAGCGGTAGTTCAATTTTCCCGCAGATGATGCATGTAATACGTACCGACAACTTGCACGGCATCTCGCTTGCGAGTTACGGCATGACAATCATTAGTTGTACTTCGTGGATGCTCTATGGCTTCGCAGTCTCAGACCCCATGTTGAGCGTGCAGAACTTTGTCACGATCCCCATTTTCGTCTACATCATGTCGAAGGCATGGAAGTGGCGCGTTGAGAACAACGAACCCATTTTCGGTATTGCGAAGTAACGCAGTCACTACTTGAGATAGCGAGCCACCGAAGTGATCGCGTCAAGGTTCACGACATCACTCATGAAGAGAATCAATCGAGTGACTCCTTCTGATTCCAGTTCCTTGTGGAATTCATGATCAGGGTCAGCAAACGCTGCGTTGAATGGCGCCCACACTGACGCATCAAAGTCTGCGCGGTTTCCGCTGGCTTCACGAGCAGCTGCGATGAACTCACCACGCTGCGGATGATTAAAGCGGGCGTTCACGCCATCAAGACGTTCACCCGCTAGGCGAGCCAACGCAATGCTGTTTGTTCCGGCGATGATCCGTGGCGAAGAAACTGGACGAGGGAACCCTGCAAACGATTCGTGGCGGTCGTCCGCCCAAATGGTGCGCATGATGTCCACCACGTCAGCTAAACGAGCATGACGTTGCGCCATCGTGGGCAACAACGGAAGACCAAGTGCCTCTTGTTCTCCACCCCACGGGCTATTTGGCGCCGTACCTGCACCAATGCCAAGAGTGAAACGATCACCAGAGATTTGCTGAATGGACGACACGATGTTGGCAAGCAGCCCAGGCTCACGATTCATCACGTTCGTCACCAATGTGCCAAGACGAATGGTGTTCGTCACGCCTGCCCATGCAGTGAGACTGGTGAAACATTCCAACATTGAGTCTGTGCGGAACATCGAGCCAGAGAAATGGTCAAGGTTCCACAGCGTGGAGTATCCGGTTTCTTCAGCGGCAATCGCTGCCTCACGCAATGCAGACCACGGACCAGCACCCTGGTTCAACTGGATGTCGATAATCACGGCGTCACGCTAACGGCGAGGAAACCCATTGTGATTTCATAAACGGCCAACGATTGCCGATCTCATCAGCAATCCATCGCGTGTCATCGCCATATGACCACGAGCGCAGTGATCCTTGGAGCCAATGTCCATGAATCAGCGAGTTGTACAAATCAGGCAACTGTTGTTGTGGGAATGACTTTGGTGACGATGGCGGAGAAGCAACAAGTGGTGTGCCGTCACCTTCGTGATCAATGGAAGTCACATGACGAACAATGGAGAGCGCTTCCACTTCATCGCGACGCGGTGACTGGCCGACTTGCAGAATCGCCGCCCAGAGCGCTGTGGAGGTGATGTCTGCAACGCTGACACCCGATGAATGCGTTCCTTGCACCAAGGCATGTGCCGATGTCATTGCTGCCTCGCCAATGCGACCCATCAACTTCTCGTAGGCAATCAACTCTGGTGTTGTCTCTACGAAGATGGGCTGGAAGTTCTGAGAGGCATCGGCAAAGTCAACTACGGACCCATGTGGTGCTGTCACCAAAGCTTCCAACAACTTGATGACACCTAGAAGACGCAAGTTGTTGTCCAATGATTCGAACTCGGTCATCGCATAGCCGTGCATCGAGACGCGCATGCGATTCGGTGTCGCATCCCAGTACATGCCAGTCAGTCGAGCCTCGATTGTTGTCGCCCCATTTGTGGCTTCATTAATGAGAACCGCCATATCGGCGATGGTGGAACCTGTCCAACCAAGGTCCACCACGATGTGATGGCCTGGCTTCAACAGCCCTTGTTGTTCGAAGTAGCCAAGCACTCGCGCACGCAACTGCTGCGCGGCGGCAGCTACTTGCTTGTCGTTCTCCAACAACACTGCACGGGCTAATTGCGCATCAATCTCTTCATCTGGGCGATACAAAGAACTCAATTGGCAGCCGACGCGACGTTCCAAACGGGAAATCGTGAGAACTTCATCTTCACCAATGAATCGACCAACGTTTTCTGGGGTGAGTTCGGTCAACGATGCTCGCCAAATCACTGAACGAGAAAAAGCCGTATACGAAGCAGGCGGCAATGAAACGCCACCATCACGCAACTTGTTCCACACCTGGTGCGCCAACCAACCATCACGAGCGGCAAAGTGAATACCCGCAACGTCACGTTGTTTCACCACGCTCATCACATCGGCAACCTGCGCAGCAACCACCATGCCGACGAGCCCGTCACCCAACGCAGTGGCTACGTCCCAACCCGACTCATACATGGCGTCACGCTGGGTTGCTTCAATGCGCGACAACGCCAAAACGTCAGGACAGGTGTTGTGCATGTCGCGATGCGAATGACGCATACGGATATCAATATGCGTCGCGATGCCTAATTTCGATGGCTGAACGTGGTCAGCCTCGTGGTCGTCGCCAATGTGCAGAATCTGTGCAGCAGGAACACCAGTTACTTCCAGCACTTTCTTCCACAACACACCGTTGTGTTTGAAACCGCCATGTTCGCAACTGACAAGAACATCTGCAGCAGTGACCCAGGAATATCCCGCCGCATGCGCCATGTTCACGAGTTGCGAAGCGGGCATGTAGTTGTCGCTCACGATCAATACACGAAGTCCACGAGCTTGCGCTTCCGTGATGATTGCAGCACCCGCAGGCACAGCCTTCGCAAGCGACACCTCAGTTGCCTTCTCCGATGCAATCACGAGCAATTTCTCTGCCACACTCAGATTCATCGCAATGGCAAGTTCCGCAGCAATCTCTTCAATCGTGATGTCTCGCAAGGAATCGGTCTTCGCAGCTGTCATTCGTGCTCGATGTTCCGCCTGTACACGCGCAAGTGCAACACCAGCCCACCGAGAGCCATGTTCCTGCAAAAGAGACTGTTCCATCACCGCGAATACATGAGTGGGCTGCGCAACGGTGCGCGTCACCATCGTGTCAAAGAAGTCCACAGTGAGAACTCTGGTATTTGGATGTGCATTCAGAACTTCTGCGGCCGACATATTCACCACTTCGCCGTTGGTCGTACGATGCGCACAACTGCTCGCACTGTTCGCCTCGGATGTCGTACTGCGCGCGCAATACGACGAAGTGTGCGACCTTGTGAGCCTGCACGTTGTGCTGCAGCAATTTCCGCTCGCAACCTCGCTTCAGCAGCTGCAACTTCAGCTTCCACCTCACGCGAGCGTTGTCCTTTGCTCACGCCGTCAGATTCCATCTCGGTATCCCAGCGTTCCTGCAGTTCCTTTTTCACACGGAGATGCAGGTCTTCGCCCACAGTGATGCTGTTGCCAGCCGCACGATCGCTCTCTGGAGTGCGTGTGTGATAGTTCGCCAATCGTTCAGGCAGGAAAACAAAGCCACCATCACGCACGGCGCGCAAGTTGAATTCCCAGTCACCCAAGACCGGCAACGATGAATCGAAGTACCCCACTGAGTCAAGAACTGAACGACGGAACAATGCAGCAATCGGCGGAAATGTGTTTCCACCGATCAAGCGGTCATACGTAAGACGGGAATCATCTAACGGGAAGTTCTCATGCTTCTCGGGCCACACTTTGCCACCCTTGAACGTTTCATGCACTCGTGTCACGCCCGTGAGCACTGCTGCCGCTGCGGGCTGAGCAGCAAACTCACGCACTGCTGCTGACAGGAATGTGGGGCGCCACGAATCATCGTCATCATGGATGGCGAAGTACTGAGACGTCGACGCACGAAGACCCTGGTTCGACGCTTCTTCCATGCCCACACGGTCCGGCAAATGCAACACGGTGATCGCAGAAGTGCCTGTGGTGTTTCGAGCAACGGAGACAACTCTCTCCACTCCGGCAGGGTCTCCACCGTTATTCACGATGATCAGTTCCCAATCAGAAAAAGTCTGGTTCTGGACGCTGGCGATAGCGCGAGCCAACAGCACGGGACGCTCGTAGGTCCTCATCACTATGGCAACCATGGTCATTGGTGGAGCTGAGGGGAATTGAACCCCTGACCTCTTGCATGCCATGCAAGCGCTCTGCCAACTGAGCTACAGCCCCTAGAAAAGCAAGCCTGTCTAGGTTTGTGAAGCCCTTACCTTACCAAGCAAGGGCCTTGTCTCACCAAGAAACGGGGACGATGTCCTTGTAGAGACGCTCGATCTCATAGAAACGGCGGGACTCTTCCACGAAGATGTGCACGACGACATCGCCGTAGTCCACCAAGATCCAGCTCTTCTCGCGGTGACCTTCGGAACGCAATGGTCCACGACCTGTTAGCTCACGAACGTCACCCAAGACTGCATCGTTCAGTGCGCCGGCGAGACGAGGGTTTGACGCAGTTGCGACCACGAAGTACTCAGTGATTCCGACTACATCACCCACGGGCAAGATGAGAATCTCTTCGCCCTTCTTCTCGTCAAGAATGCGCGCCACAAGTTGGGCAAGTTCGAGAGATTCTGGCTGAGCGGGCTCGTTAGTCACTTTGCCACCGTAGTCGTGGTTACACCGATTCCCGCACCAAGTGCCGCAGCAAAATCGTTACCCAGCACAATGCGCAGGTTCACACCGTCAATGACTTCCTTTGATTCCACATATTCCAGTGGACCCAGAAGACCGACATAGCTCTCAGCCTCAGCACGCGCAATGGCGTCGTTGTAGTACACGACACTCTTTTCCGCTGGCGCTTCAGTTGTCTGACGAAGAAGCACAACGTTTGCCCCCATGAACGCCAAGCGAGTCACCGCTTCACGCGCATAAGCCATGTTGCTGAATGGCAAGTCCACCATTACGGAGATGTTCGTTGATGTAATACGCATCACGGATGGAGCGACACTCGCCATCACCGTCAATACTTCGCCACCATCAATTGCATACATGTCGATACCCGCAGGATTACGTGTTGCATCGTTCATCAACGTTGCACCGAACTGCCACACATCAACTCGACCCGCAAGCAATGCAGAAATGAATTCGCCCGTTGACGCTGGTGCTGACACTTCTTCAACAACGGTCGTTGCAGTCGTGGCATCCTCAACAAGTCCTGCGCGTGCAACTGCACTCCACAGTGCTTTCACTTGTGGCAAGCGCGTTGCCTCAGCGGTGCTTGCTTGCGTCGCTGCAAGACCTGCCGCGATTTGTGCCGGCGAAACAGTGATGGAACCTGCTTGCAACACCGTGACTGGGGCTGCTCCCACGCCTGCATCCACAACTGGTTGAGGCAATGTGACCGACTGGCTGCCCACCGGTGCGAGAACACTCGCAAGTTCAACTTCAGAAAGATCATCTGCCATTGCGATGGTGATGTTTAACAAGTTCTCAACATCTGTTCGCACCGCATCGAGACCACCCGTTGCATACAAATCCGCGATACGTCGTGGCGCAACGCCTTTCGCGACGTCTGCGCTCGAGCCAACAGGCAACGAAACAATGGTGCCGCCGTGATTTCCTGGTGCAATCGCAATCAATGCAAGTGATGCAACTTCATTCCGTGCATTTGTAATCACCAACAACTCAACTGGAGTCTCAGGAATGACTGCAGTTGCTTCGCTCGTGACTTTGTTGCCGCCGGTCTCGTTCAACAAAGAGTTGGCACCAAGGACCAACCCGCTTGGCAACGCAATAACAGTGAGCACCGATGACGTGATCGCCGCAATCATGCGACGACGACGACGCGCAGGAATTGCGGTCATGCTGTAGCTCCGTACAAGCCGTTTGCACGAACAAGTTCCGCAACGCCGGAAGAAGTCATGCCGGAGATGTCGGCACCCGAGGCAACTGCTGTGCGAACGCCTGTGCTGGACACGTCAACCAAAGGCATTGCCACAAACTGAACGCGAGCATCGGCCAGAGCTGCTGGCACATGCTGGGCGTTCTGCTCGCGATTCACGATGACGAGCGTAGAGAGCGCGAGGAGGTCCTCATGGCGATGCCATGTGTGAATTCGATCTGCAGTGTCTTGACCCACAATGAGAAAGACATCCGTACCTGGGTATTCAAAGGCCAGCTCTTCCAAAGTTTCAACGGTGTAAGTCGGCCCACCTCGACGCACTTCTCGATCATCAATGCCGATTCCATCAACACCCTCGACCATTGCCTGCACCATCTGCAGACGTACGACCGCCGGAGTCACTTCGCGTTCGCCGGACTTCTGCCACGGGTCGTTCGCCACGAGGAAATCGACGCGGTCAAGACCCAATGCGTCACGCACAGCGATGGCGGCAGCCAGATGCCCACGATGTGGTGGGTCGAAGGTGCCTCCGAGGAGGCCCAAACGCTGTGGGGAGGGGTTCGGCACGTAGCGATTGTAAGTGCCCGAGGCACCCTTCTACCCGCAGAAAACAAAATCTCCAAATTGCCCCTAGCCAAGGGCCTTGGGCTCTGTTAATCTCTCAAATCCCCCCGACATGGAGACCCTCTCTTTGCCGGACCTATGTGCCCGTTGCCACGGATCACATGGGAACAAGCCCTACGAACACACGGTTGAACACTGCATCATGAATGACTCAATTGGTCTTTATCTCAATGACATCGGCAAAGTTGCCCTCCTCACTGCCGAGGATGAGCGCGAATTGTCAAAGGCAATCGAAGCTGGCCGTGAAGCCGCTCAGAAGCTAGAAGCTGGCGAGCGCGGAGCAGCCCTTCGTCGCGACCTGCGTAATGCAGCCACCGCAAAGGATCGCTTCATTCGCTCCAACCTTCGTTTGGTGGTCTCCATTGCTCGCCGTTACCCATTGCCACAGGGCATGGACCTCCTGGACCTCATCCAAGAAGGCAACCTCGGTCTCGAGCATGCCGTTGACAAATTCGACTGGCGCCGTGGATTCAAGTTCTCTACCTATGCAACGTTCTGGATCCGTCAGGCCATCGGTCGCGCACTTGACCAGAAGGCAAGCCTCATCCGTATTCCTGGTGACCGCTCCGCAAGCTTGCGTGCAGCACTTCGCCAGGCTTCCGGCGACGGCGAAACCCTTGATGCAGGCAACGCCGAACTTCACCGCCTCACCACTCCTGTCTCTCTTGACAAGACCGTGGGCGACGATGGTGACGCAACCTTGGGCGACCTCATGGACAACGGCCAGGGCACCCCTGAAGACGCAGTCATGGCAATGGTGGACACCGAATTGCTCGATGAGCTCCTCGGAACCCTCGACGACCGTGCTCGCTACGCCGTGGAAGCCCGTTTCGGTCTTCTCGATGGTGAGCGCAAGAGCTTCCGCGAAGTGGGCGAAGATCTCGGCGTGACCGCCGAGGCAGCTCGCCGCTTGGTTAGCCGTGCAGTTGAAGGACTGCGCGACGACGCCGAGCGCATCCTCGCCGTCTGATTTCACTCAGACTCCCCGTTCTCAACGCCTATTTCCCACCATCGGGAAATAGGCGTTGCGTTTACCCCCCTTTAAGCGCAAGGCTGTACCTCTTATGGCACGTAGTTGGACCCCCGATTCCTGGCAGGCATTCCCCGCACAGCAGCAACCCGACTGGCCCACCAATGGCTCACTCGAAGCAGCACTCTCGCAAGTCGCTGCGTTCCCTCCCCTCGTGTTTGCCGGCGAAGCTCGCTCACTGCAGGCATCGCTTGGTCAGGTAGCCGCCGGTAACGCGTTCTTGTTGCAAGCCGGTGACTGTGCCGAGAGCTTCGACGAGTTCAACGCAGTCAACATTCGCGAGAAGTTGCGCGTCATCTTGCAGATGGCCATCGTGCTCACCTATTCCATGGGTGTTCCTGTTGTGAAGATCGGTCGTATGGCTGGTCAGTTCGCAAAGCCACGTTCTTCTGGCACCGAAAAGATTGGCGATGTTGAGTTGCCATCATTCCGTGGCCACATCGTGAACGACGCAGCATTCACTGCGGAAGCACGCATCCCTAACCCACAGCGTTTAGTGCAGGCGTACCACCAGTCCTCTTCCACACTCAACTTGCTGCGCGCATTCACCAAGGGCGGCTTTGCTGATCTCAATCGCGTGAATGCATGGACACAAGATTTCGTTGCATCAAGCCCTGAGGGTCAGCGCTACGTTGATCTCTCTAACGAGATCGAGCGTGCGCTTCGTTTCATGCGTGCATGTGGTGTTGACACTGAATCCGACTCATCACTACATGAAGTCGACGTGTACACCAGTCATGAAGCACTCATCCTCGGCTACGAAGAAGCACTGACTCGTCAAGACTCCCTCACGGGACAGTGGTACGACTGCAGCGCACACATGCTCTGGATCGGTGAGCGCACTCGTCAGCTCGACGGTGCACACATTGAGTTCTTGCGCGGAGTCGGCAACCCCATCGGTTGCAAGGTTGGCCCCACTACTTCCCCTGAATGGGTCCTTGAGTTGTGCCAAACACTTAACCCCGCTCGCATTCCTGGCCGACTCACACTCATCAGCCGTATGGGTGCCGACAAGGTGGAAGATTCATTGCGTCCGCTGTTGCGCGCCGTGAAAGAAGCAGACCACCCTGTGGTGTGGGCTTGCGACCCCATGCACGGCAACACCATCACTGCACCGAACGGTCGCAAGACACGTCAGTTTGAAGACATCGTTGCTGAGATTGCCGGATTCGTTCGCGCGCACAAGGCCGAAGGCACCTGGCCAGGCGGCATTCACGTGGAACTCACAGGTGACGATGTCACCGAATGCACCGGCGGTACCGACGACCTCACGAGCGATGACCTCAACGATCGTTACCAGACGATCTGCGATCCTCGTTTGAATGGCCGCCAGGGCCTCGACCTCGCTTTCCGCGTGGCCGAACTCATTCGCAACCACGGCTAAACATGTCGCTACTTGATTCTGCATGGAGCCTTGCCGATGCCTGGCCCGTTACAGAATCTTCCATTGCCGTTGTTCATCGTGATGGCGATGACACACACGGCAACATGGATCGTCGTCAACGCATCGCCAGTCTCAGCAAACCACTCAGCGCCTATGCAGTTCTGATTGCTATCGAAGAAGGCAGTGTGCATCTTGAAGACGCCATCGGCCAAACCGGATGCACCGTCCGCCATCTTCTTGCACACGCAGGTGGGTACGCCTTCGAAGGTGCAACACCCGTTGGCAAGCCCGGCGTGAAGCGCATCTACAGCAACACCGGTTTCGACATGTTGGCTCAGCACGTGGAACTCAGCACAGGTATTGCCTTTGTTGAATACCTCGACGATGCCGTGTTCGCTCCACTGGGCATGCACCACAGCGCACTCGAAGGTTCATGCGCAAAAGACGTGCACTCCACTGCACATGATCTCGTGCAGTTTGTGAACGAATTGCGCTCCCCCACACTCATTGCACACGAGACCTACATGGAAGCAGTGATGCCCGTGTTCCCCGAACTCGCCGGCGTTGTTCC
>JBEDFA010000010.1:0-10441 GCA_041175365.1 Actinomycetota bacterium
TCATCGTCCCACTCCCACTCGCGGCGGTAGCTGTGCTCGATGATCGCCATACGAATGGAACGTGGATCCCATTCGGTGCGGAGCTTGTCGACGAAGACAAGGTTGCCCAGACTCTTCGACATCTTTTCGCCATCTTTGAACACCATTGCGACGTGCATCCAATGCTTCACGAATGTTTCACCAGTGGCGGCTTCGGACTGAGCGCGTTCGCATTCATGGTGCGGGAAGATCAGGTCGCTTCCGCCACCATGGAGATCGATGGTGGTGCCCAATTCACGCAAAGCAAGTGCAGAGCATTCAATGTGCCAGCCGGGACGTCCAGCACCCCATGCGGTTTCCCACGCTGGTTCATCATCGGCAGATGGATGCCACAGAACGAAGTCAAGTGGATTGCGCTTGTGGGGATCATCAACGTTTCCGCCACGCTGACGAGCGAACTCAATCATTTGCTCGTGGGAATAATGCGATACATCGCCAAAGCTGGGGAACTTGGTCACATCGAAATACACCGAGCCACCAGCGGCATAGGCGAAGCCACGATCAAGTACTTCACCGATGAACTTACGAATGTCTGTGATTGCAGATGATGCACGCGGAGTGCTGAAAACAGGAAGTGCATTCAACGCGACCATGTCACGGTTGAATCGTGCTTCCTCCCCTGCTGCAAGATCAAGGTAATGAACGCCGAGTTCGCGAGCCTTCGCGAACAACGGATCATCAACGTCAGTGACATTGCGAACACACTTGACTGTGTGTCCAAGATCGATCAGGCGACGCTGAACAATGTCGTACATCAAAAAGGTTGATGCATGACCAAGATGGGTTGCGTCATATGGCGTGATGCCACACGTGTACATCAGCACTTCATCACCAGGGGTGAATGGAACGATTTCCCGTCGTGCCGTGTCGTACAACCTCATCGACATTGCGATTACGCCTTTGCTCGTGGGTCTTTCTTAATGCCTGTCAACTTCGGAGCAACGCGCGTCTTGTAACGAACATTGAGCTGAAGGAGGACCGCAGTAAAAGCTTCAATTGCTGTCGCATTCGAGAGTTCACCAGCATCAAGTGGACGACAACCAGGAATGTGTTCCGTGATTTCCATCGTGATGCGCTTTGCGTCGTCATCATCAGAACAAATCAAAACGTCAGAGTCGATGGGGTCACCAAGGTGGCCGAGTTCTGTTGCGGGCAAGTGATGGAATGCTGCAACAACGCGGCACTCAGGAACTGCAGCCTGCACATGTGCAGCCACGCTTCCACGAGGCGGCATCAATGGCTGGAATTCATGTCCCACGCGAACGAGCGCGTTGGCCATGCTGATCACAACTTTGCCAGCCAGAAGACCGATGTGCTCTTGGGCGGTAGTGGCTGCGCCCTCCCACGGAGTCGCAAGAACAACAACATCACACGATGATGCAGCTTCATTGTCGCCCGCCTCTATCGAGAGGTTCAGTTCTGGCCACTTGCCTTTCACACCGTCCACGGCCTCTAAAGCGCGATACTTCGATCGCGAGCCAATAACGACGTCATAGCCAACTGACGCCAAACGGGCGCCGAGAGCAGTTCCGGCAGGACCGGTGCCTCCGAGGATTCCAATACGCATTTGATAGAGCCTTACACATAGACCCCTACCGAACTACGGTCATATGCATGGGTCTTCTCGACGGTAAGAAAATTGTGGTCACAGGCGTTCTCACGGATGCATCTCTTGCGTTCCGCGTGGCGCAGCTGGCACAGCGTGAAGGTGCCGAGATCGTGTTGACAGGCGCCGGACGCGCCCTCTCCCTCACACAGCGCACCGCACGCAAGTTGGACACCCCTGTTGAAGTCTTCGAATTTGATGTCACCAACGCTGAGCATGTTGAGTCGGTTCGCGAACAGGTGAGGGCCACCCTTGGCCGAGTGGATGGCGTCCTCCATGCCATTGGCTTTGCTCCTGAAATTTGTTTAGGCGATGATTTCCTTGCAGCTCAATGGAGCGATGTTGCCGTTGCCATGGAAATCTCGGCGTACTCCCTCAAGACAATGGCCGATGCATTCCTTCCTCTGATGCAGCCCGGGTCCACCATCATCGGACTTGACTTCGACAACACCGTGGCGTGGCCTGCATACAACTGGATGGGCGTTGCCAAAGCAGCGTTTGAAGCAACCAATCGCTACCTTGCGAAAGACCTTGGCCCTCGTGGCATCCGTTGCAACTTGGTGGCAGCAGGCCCGATTAAGACCATGGCAGCAAAGTCCATTCCTGGTTTCAAGAAGTTTGAAGACATTTGGGATGACCGCGCGCCACTTGGATGGGACGTCACAGATTCCACCCCTGTCGCAAAGACAGTTCTTGCATTGATGTCTGACTGGTTCCCTGCCACCACCGGTGAAGTGATTCACGTTGATGGCGGCTACCACGCCATGGGCGCATAACTCGCCGTGACAAACCGTCTCGCTGACGCAACGTCTCCGTACCTTCGTCAGCACAGAGACAACCCTGTCCATTGGTATCAATGGGGCGACGACGCATTCGCCGAGTCTCAGCGAACAGGCAAGCCCATCCTGCTCTCCGTTGGGTATTCCGCTTGCCACTGGTGCCATGTGATGGCACACGAAAGTTTCGAAGATGACGCCACCGCATCGGTGATGAACAACCTCTTTGTCAACATCAAAGTGGATCGCGAAGAACGACCCGATGTGGACGCGGTGTACATGGATGCAGTTCAAGCACTCATTGGTCGCGGCGGATGGCCAATGACCGTCTTTCTGACTCCAACTGGTGAGCCGTTTTATGGCGGCACGTATTACCCACGGGACACCTTTGTCAAACTGATGGAAGCTGTCGACGATGCGTGGCGGAATCGACGCGATGAACTGCAACAGAATGTTGATGCGTTGGTGGAGACCATTGGTCGTACCGCGATCATTCCTCCGGCCGACGACATTGATGCGGCAGGTTTGATCTCTTCCACTGTCGACACATTGCGAAAAAACTTCGACTCCACATGGGGTGGATTCGGCGGTGCGCCAAAGTTCCCTTCCACGTTCTCGCTTGATTTATTACTGCGCATCTATTCAGTCAACAAAGATGCCTCACTCTTGCCCATGGTGCGCACGTCGCTTGATGCAATGGCTGCAGGCGGAATGTACGACCATCTTGGTGGCGGTTTCTCTCGATACAGCGTGGACAACCAATGGTTGGTACCACACTTTGAAAAAATGCTGTACGACCAGGCACTTCTAATTCGCGTGTACTTGCACCAGTGGCAATTGACTCATGAACCACGCGATGAACAAGTTGTCCGCGAGATTGTCGACTACATCGCACGCGACCTCATGCATACTTCGGGCGGTTTCTACAGCGCAGAAGATGCGGATTCTCTCGATGATCATGGACACTCTGAAGAGGGAGCGTTCTACACGTGGACTCCACAAGAGGTTCGCAACACAGTGACCGATGAACCCGAAGCTGTCCTCGCGTATTGGGACATCACCGTTGACGGAAACTTTGAAGGGCGCTCCATTCCTAACCGCATTCGACAACGCGGAGACCTTATTCGCCCTCCTTCGATTCTTCGCGCTCAAGAAGAGATGCTTGCGGTGCGATCTTTGCGTCACCGTCCAGGTTTAGACAACAAAGTTCTGACCGAATGGAACGCAATGATGCTCGCATCGCTCTGTGAAGTGGCGGCTGCATTGAACAATGATCGCTACAGAGAGATGGCTCGAGCCAACGCTCGATTCCTGGTCGACAATCTTCGATTACCCGACGGCACTTGGCGACGCAGTTGGCAATCAGACGCAACTCCTGCGGCACGACACAACGCTCTTGCGCACGACCTTGCACATGTTGTCGATGCAATGACTCGCATGTACGAACTGACGTCGGAACATGAATGGCTCGACATCGCCAATGACACTGCCAAGCAATTGATCACAGGACATTGGGATGCGGAACATGGCGGTCTCTTCACTGTGGCAGCACACGCAGAACAATTAGTGGTTCGCCAGAAGGACCTCATGGACAATGCCACTCCATCGGCCAACTCTGTTGCTGCAATGGCATTCCTGCGTTTATCTGCATTAACAGGCGATGAAACTCTTCGCGAACACGCACATGACATCTTGCGGTTGTTGGCTCGCGTCGCACCCAATGCCCCATCTGCATTTGGCAACGCTTTGGCTGCAGCATTGCTTCTTCACGTCGGCACCACCGAAGTTGTTATCCCCGGCGAACTTCCTGAACTGTTATCCGTGTACCGCGAAGAATGGCGCCCACATGACGTGGTGGCCTGGGGCGAAGCCACTGATTCCCCGTTGTGGGCTGGTCGCACGCCAGGTGCTGCATATGTGTGCCGTGATTATGTGTGTTTATTGCCAGCACACAATGCGCAGGAGATGCGCGAGCGTCTGCTCACCACTGAGAATGGTGAATAACTTCTTGCACACTCTTCGCTGTGCGTGACGCACTGCGACCTTTACGATTTGCATCCGCTGCAGGATGCCCTAAGGCAACAGTTCCCAAGATCTGCACGTCTTTGGGAATGTTGAATTCAGATCGCAATCCCTCTTCATTGGCATGCGCAAAGAAGAGCGCGCCTACGCCGTTGTCCTCCAGTGCAAGAAGAAAAGTCATTGTGGAGAAAGATGCGTCAATCGTCCAATAGGGCGCGGGCCAGTCGTCAACGGAATTTCCCAGACCAGTATGGGCTTTGTCGGGCTCGGAATACCGCTGCAAATACGCAGATGAGTCGGCCAACATGAGTGCAATGACCGGCGCTTGAAGAAGTCCCGGAAATGCAAACGTCGCACGCTTTTCCTGTGCAAGGGCGACATCCCAATAGCGGGACGTGTCATCACCATTCAAGAGAAGAACATGCCAGCCTTGTGACTTGCCAGCGCTCGGTGCGCGAAGACCAAGTTCGACACATGCCTCAAGTACAGAGGCATCAACAGGTGCCGATGAGAACGAACGAGTCATCCGACGCGAGCGAACGACGTCGGAGAATTGCACAGCGTTACGAGCGAGCGCCGAGTTTGACGAGGCTCTCTGCCATCGTCCAACCATGCACGATCAACACTCCGCCCTTCTTGGCATTCACGCCTTTGAAGAGTGAGGTGATTTCATCAGAGATTTTCTCTGGCTTCAGCGAAACATGATCCAGGAAACCGCTTTGACCGCCGGTGGCAACCGTGAAGGTCTTGTCGTCATATGTCGAGTCGACCTTGAATCGACGTGCGAGACGCTTGCCCCATGCACGCGCTTCACCATCTGCGCGGTGTTCGAAACGAGGAATGATGTCGGTAAGTGCTTTGAAAGCCTCGACACCATCAGGAATAGGGAAACGGCTTCCGACGACGACGTCTTCATCCGGGAAAGCCATGAGTGCACGGTGGTAGGCCTCGCCCATCAGACCCTTCAAGATGGAATCACGCTTTGCGGTGCGCTTGATGGTCATCAGCCCAAGGAGAACACAAGGTGTTCCACCGATGCGCTCCAGTGTCGAGAACGTGACACCATGCAACTTGCCATCAAGGCGTGCGAGCGTGCACAGCACCCAATCTTGCTGAGCCTTCTGAAACTGTTCAAGGCCAAAAGCGCCTTCAATGGTCAGCATCTCTTCGAGCTGAGCCTCGGTAAGGGCACTGCAGTCCTGTGTGGTGACTTCCAACGACATAGAACCGAGCGACTCCCTAGGGCTTCATGCGGCGAGACCGCCGACAACAACCCCTCTATTCTGCCATTTGAAAAGTGAGAACCCTGAAACGGAGCCCAATTATCAGATGATTTTCACCGCATTTGACCCAAAAGTGAGTCGAAGCGGGGCTACAGCCTTCTCAATATCCACCAAATGCCCAGGGCCAAGGTCGAAAACCTTGCCGCCGGCGAGCTGAAGACGCACGGGAGAGTTACCCGGGAAATCAGCAATGATCGATTTCAAGGCGTCAAGTTTTGTGCTGTTGAAACCCGACGGAAGAGAAATCAGTACTTCTTCGATACGGGTGTGCAGATTTTCGGGGACAACGATTCGCTGAGCCGAGAAACTGGCGGGTGCGTCATCGCGACGGTTCAATCGGCCTGTCACCGTGACTACTTGGTCGTCGGACAGGAGATGTCCGAACTCACCGAGCACCTTTGAGAAGACCGTGACTTCAATCGTTGCATCAAAGTCTTCCAATACAAACGTGGCCATCTGATCGCCACGCTTTGTGAAGCGCCGATTCAGTGAAGTCATCACACCGCCGATGGTGACATTGCCTGACTCGCGAGTTTCGAGATCACGAATCGAGCTTGTGGTGAGTCGGCGAAGTGCGTTCTCAACACCTTTCAATGGATGATCAGAAATATAAAGACCCAGCATGTCTTTTTCATGGCGCAACTGGTCTGGCTTTGCGAATTGCAAATCAGGAATAGCAATCTCTGAAGACCAGCCACTATCGCTTGATTCCTCCAGCTCACCAAAGAGGGACATCACGCCCTTCTCTTCTTCGCGTCGCTTAGCCACCGCGTTATCAATGATGGACTCGAACACCATCAAAAGACCGCGACGTGGATGACCCAGAGAGTCGAAACCGCCCGCTTTGATCAGAGATTCCACTGCGCGCTTGTTCAGCGCTTGTTCAGGAGCACGCTTTGCAAAATCATGGAAAGACTCGTACGGACCGTTGGCATCACGTTCTTCCACGATCTGCGCCACCAGACCTTCTCCAACATTTCGCACAGCAGACAGAGCGAAAATGATGCGCTTCTCTTCTTCTGTTGAGATTGATTCAAAGTCGGAGCGACCCGCGTTGATATCGGGGTTCGACACCGTGATGCCCATCGAGCGGCAGTCAGCGAGATGCACAGCAGCTTTTTCATAGTTGCCCTTCACGGAGGACAACAACGAAGCCGAGTACTCCACTGGGAAGTGGGCCTTGAGATACGCCGTTTGATACGAGATAAGTCCGTATCCAAATGTGTGGCTCTTGTTGAATGCGTAGTCAGCAAACTTTCGAATCACGCCGAAGAGGGTTTCGCCAAGTTCGCGACCGTATCCGGTCTTCTCACAACCTTCGACGAAGACAACTTCTTCTTTTGCCATTGCCTTGTGGTCTTTTTTACCGCAGGCTTTACGCAGGTTGTCTGCCTGTGCGAGGTCGTAGCCGGCGAACTTTTGCGCCACTCGCATCATGCTCTCTTGGTACACCATGAGTCCGTAGGTGTCGTGCAGAAGCTCTTTGGCCTCAGGGTGGAAGTACTCAGGCTCTTTGCGATTGTTCTTATAGTCCGCGTAATCGTAGTGCATGTTCACACTCATCGGACCTGGGCGGTACAACGCAAGCACAGCACTCACGTCTTCGAACGTTGTCGGCTTCATTGATTTCAACAATGCACGCATCGGAGGAGACTCCAACTGGAACACACCGATGGTGTCTCCCCTGCCCAACAGATCGAATGTCATCTTGTCGTCCAGTGGGACTGAGTCGATATCAAAGTTGGGGTCGCGTTGCCGGCGAATCATTTCGACGGCATCGGTAATGACGTCCAAGTTACGAAGACCCAAGAAGTCCATCTTGAGAAGACCAAGATCTTCCACGCCGTGCATTTCGTACTGCGTCACGATGGGTGCTTCATCAGCTTTGAGATCGCCCACCGGCTTGCGTTGAATGGGAAGGTACTCAGTGAGTTCCTTTGGAGTAATTACCACAGCGGCTGCGTGAATACCATCGGAACGCTTCAGACCTTCGAGACCACGAGCAACGTCAACAACCTTGGCTGCCACTTCGTCAATGGCAATCAGGTCGCGCAAACCTTGAGCATCGCGATAGCCATCTGCGAACTTCTCATTGAATTCAAGACACGCAGCCAGCGGCGTATCGCGACCTTGGTTCAGCGGCGGCATCAGCTTTGCAATGCGGTCGCCCACTGCGTATTCATGCCCAAGCACGCGCGCCGCATCGCGCACTGCGTTACGTGACTTGATGGTGGCGAACGTAATGATCTGCGCAACGTGATCGCGACCGTACTTCTCTGCTGCATAACGAATCATGTGGTCGCGATATCGGGAGTCGAAGTCCATATCGATATCGGGCATGCTCACACGCGAAGGGTTCAGGAAGCGTTCAAACAGAAGGTCATACTTCAACGGGTCGAGTTCGGTGATGCGCAAGCAATACGCCACAGCACAACCAGCAGCAGAACCACGACCAGGGCCGACACGAATTCCTTCGTCCTTGGCGTGCTTGATGAGGTCCCACACGATGAGGAAGTACGAACTGAAGCCCATCTGATTGATGACACCCAATTCGTACGAAACACGTTCCACTACATCGGCAGGGAGATCTTGTCCCCAGCGCATCTTGGCGCCTTCCCATGTGAGGTACTCGAGGTACTTCTCATCGGAAGCGAATTCTTTCGGAATGGGGAAAACGGGAAGCTGGTACGTACCGAGTTCAATCTCAACGTTGGAACGCTCTGCGATCCACAATGAGTTGTCGCATGCCGTGGGCTGCTCGCGCCACAAGTAGCGCATCTCTTCTGCCGACTTGAGATAGTGCTCGTTCCCTTCGAAACGGAAACGATCTTGGTCGCGCATGAGCGCACCAGTTTGCACACACAACAAAGCATCGTGTGCTTCGTGGTCGGCCTGGTTGACATAGTGCGAGTCATTTGTTGCGAGAAGCGGTGCGCCGATCTTGTTGGCAATCTCGATGAGTTTCGGATTAGTGCGCAACTGGTCGGCAATACCGTGATCTTGAATCTCGACAAAGAGGTTGTCTTTGCCGAAGATGTCTTGCAAGCGACCGGCCTTTGCAACGGCACCCTTCTCGTCTCCGTTCAGGAGCGACTGCAACACGTGCCCACCGAGACAACCCGTGGTGGCGATGAGGCCTTTGGAGTGGCGCTCTAACAGTTCCCAGTCGATACGTGGCTTGTAGTGGTATCCCTCGAGGAACGCAAGGCTGGAGAGCTTGATGAGGTTGCGATAGCCCTCATTGGTTTCTGCCAACAACGTGAGGTGGTAATACTGCTTGCGACCACCTTCGTCTGCGCCACCGTTGTCGTCCATCTTTCCGCGACGCGCAATGCGCTCGGTGCGGTGGTCGAACGCCATGTAGGCCTCGGTACCGATGATGGGCTTGATGCCCTGCTTCTTGCATTCCTTGTAGAAGTCAATGACGCCGTACATGTTGCCGTGGTCGGTGATACCTAACGCTGGCTGACCATCTTGCACGGCTTTCGACACCAATTCATCGAGACGCGCTGCACCATCCAACATGGAAAATTCGGTATGAACATGGAGGTGTGTAAACGATGAAGGCACGCCCCACACTCCTTTTCAAAACCACAACTTGACTCAATCCACCGACGGCCGAGGGCACGACAGCGGTGGGATTTACAAAGGTAGCAGTCAGGTGAGTCAGGCCTTCAGAGCCAGCAAAGGGACCAACATCTCATCGGCGGTCAGGGACCCATGGCGACACACAAGCTCAAAAGCACCCCCGTCCAGAGGTTCTTCAAAACTGACGGGCGCATGCGCAGCAAGAGCCACATCGCCCATTCGACGAATCACTGCATCACTGACGCGCGGTCCGAACCAGTTCTCGTCCAGCACCTGTTGCTTGGTGACAACCCAGGCAACATCGTCATATTGACGAGCCGCGTCCAGCAAGGCACCGTCACGCCCACGACGTGCGTGCAGCCAGCGAAAGCGCCCCTCACCCGATTGGTGATGAACATGCTCCGTCACCGATGCCATCGGAACAATCGTGTTGTCCCCCACATGCACCTGGCCGTGGTCTGCAGTCACGATGAGCACCGTGTCTGATGGAAGGACGGACAAAATATTGGCAACCAAGTTGTCTGCGGCGCGCAGCTCGGCCATGTAGTGATCGGTGAATCCTCGTTCATGGGCAATCTTGTCGATGCCGTCGTAATAGGCGTACACGAAGTCTTCTCCTGCGACAAGCGCATCACGAACAATCACCGGGATACTGCTGGAAGCACGCCACCCCATGTGCTTCACCCCATCGAGGTGAGCCATCGTGAATCCGCTGCCCTCTAGTTCTGCCTTACTGAGGACGGGAACACTGGAACCAAGAAATGGTGGACATGGCTGCGTTTGCTGTGGCGGATACCGACGACGCAGGTCTCCGTTCTCATCTCCCCATCGCAAGACGTTCATCACGGTGTCACCCATGTCAACGCGGTAACCAATCAAGCCGTGCTCTCCTGGTGAGAGGCCCGTGACAAGCGATGTCAGCGCCGTTGCCGTTGTAGAGGGGGCAACGGTCGTAATGTGCCCTCCGGTCATGCCAGAGAGCGTGGGCATGTGTTCTGCGTACTTTTGCAACTGATTCCAGCCCAACCCATCAAGAAGCAGCACAACGATGCGCGGGGCACCCTGAACGATGGACGGCATCCACGAAGGAACGGTGCGTGGACCCCCTGGCGCACAGAGCACCGGAA
>JBEDFA010000011.1:0-11827 GCA_041175365.1 Actinomycetota bacterium
TTCGATGCCGACTCAGCCGGACAAGGTGCTGCTGAAAAGTTTTATGCCTGGGAGAAGAAGTACGACATCTCCGTGTCGGTTGCGCAATTCCCACAAGGCAAAGACCCTGGTGAACTTGCACAAACAGACCCCGAAGCATTGGCAAAGGCAATTTCCGGAGCGATGCCGTTTCTCGGCTTCCGTCTGAAGCGGTTGTTCGATGCGAATCCATTGCGGTCGCCGGAATCTCGTTCACGTCTTGCCAGCAAGGCAATGGAACTCATTAACGAGCATCCCGACACCAACGTGCGTCGCCTGTACGCCGGTGAAGTCGCAAGTCATACCGGTCTCTCTGCTGCAGATCTTGTGAAAGCTGCTGAGCGCGGTGGCAAAGTCGTCACTGAATTCACGGCCCCTGTGCAGCAAGCACCAGAAGGTGCCGGCTTCATTGCTATTTCGCTTCTGATTCACGAGTGGGATGCAATTGCGCCATGGCTCATTGAAGAGCTCTTCGTGGATTCCGCATCGCAAGAAGCCTTCCGTGCGTTGGCTGAAACCGACGGAGATGTTCACGCTGCGCTGCAAATAGCCTCCCCAGAGGCCGCAGAAATTATCGAACGTGCCGCTGTGTACGACGCCGAAGCAGATCCGATAGTGGAGTCCAGGGCATTAATTGCCGCTGCGGTAAGGCGAGAGCTCGGTCGGCGTGGTCAGATAGCGGATGTGGAAAGCATTCAACAACAGCGGCAAGTACGCATCGCGTTGGATGATCTTGCCAAGCCGGACAAATCAACGGCCGCCGCTGTGCAATTACTGCAGTGGCTGGCCTCGGTGGCGGGTGTAGTGCAGTGACGCCGCCGGCCCATCTTCCGCCGTTTCCGAATGTGGATTCAGCAGAATGGGCCACCTTGCTTGCATCGCGTTCCGATCAAGGAACTGTGGATGCGAATACCGTCGCTCACGTTTGCAGAAACCTGGAACTAAATCCAGAAACGATTCGTCAGATCGAGTCGGTGTTACAGCAACTCAATATTTCCATCGCAAAAGTCGAACCAGATATCTCTGGTGAGATCGAACGTAAGTCAGTTCCTCGCAAAATCACTCAACCTCGCATTATGGCGGGGGATACGGGCGACACTGTTCGGCTCTATCTGCAAGAAATTGGTCAAGTCAGCCTTCTTGATGCAGAAGGTGAGCGAACTCTTGGCAAAGCAATCCGTGCAATGCAAGAAGCAAAGGCGGAACAAGAGGCGGGCGATGTTTCCGTCACGAGGCGTCGTGAACTTCGCAACATCATTCGCGAAGGCGAAGACGCGTTTGAACATCTCATCACTGCGAACTTGCGTCTAGTTGTTTCCATTGCACGCAAGTACGACGGTCGTGAATTGCAGCTGTCTGATCTCATTCAAGAGGGCAACATCGGTCTCATGCGTGCGGCCGAGAAGTACGACTGGGAAAAAGGTTTCAAGTTCTCTACCTACGCCACATGGTGGATTCGTCAAGCGATGATGCGTGCGATGGCTGATCAAGGTCGCACGATTCGTGTTCCTAGTCATGTGGTGGAAATGTTGAATCGCATCACAAAGGCCGACCGTGATCTCACCGTTGAACTCAAGCGCGAACCAACTCTTGCAGAACTGGCCGAGCGCACGCTGATCTCCGTAGAAAAGATCGAAGAGCTTCGACAAATCTCTTCTGTTTCGATCAGTCTTGATGAACCTGTGGGTTCCGATGAAGATTCGTCAACATGGGGCGAGAGAGTGACCAATGGTGACGATGATGATTCACCCATTGAGCAGGTGCAGAAGCGTCAACTCATTGCCGCTATTGAATCTGAGCTCGAGCATCTCCCCGAGCGAGATCGCCGCATCTTGGAGAAGAGGTTTGGTATCCATACGGACCAGCCGTTGACCTTGGACGATGTGGCCAAACAAGAGGGTGTGACTCGCGAAAGAATCCGCCAAATTGAGCAAAAGACCCTTGCGCGGCTTCGCCACCCCAATAACAGCCAGCGATTACGCAGTTTCATCGACGGCGACTAGCCATTTCCTTTGTGGGGGCAGGTTGCCCCGCTGATATCCTGTTATTTCCCTTCCGGGGTAGCTCAGTTGGCAGAGCAACGGACTGTTAATCCGTGTGTCGTGGGTTCGAGCCCCACCCCCGGAGCCATTTCGGTCCCTTCTGGACCAAGTAAGGGCCAGTAGCTCAGTTGGTTAGAGCAGGGGACTCATAATCCCTGGGTCGCGGGTTCGATCCCTGCCTGGCCCACCAATCGCTATCTCGCGGCGGTGTTTTCTCTGTTCTCGCGCTTCTTGCGGTCAATATTGCGACCTGCAACGAGACGCACTCCGCCGATGGCGGCTCCAGTCATGGCAAGCGCCATAGAGAAGCCCGTGTACAGCCGTGTGCCCACGTCACTGCCCGCGGTGAGTGAATGCACCACGATGATGCCGTAGAGCGGATACGACAACATGTGAATGCGACGCCACGTTTCTCGACTCATCTTCTTCATCATGAGCGACGTTCCTTGGATCGCAACGAGTGTCCAGAATCCGATGACACCAAGCGAGACAGCTAATGGTTTGTAGTTGTTGGTGAAAGGCACAAAGAGATTGACGATTTCAAAATCAATATAGGGATCCGGGATCAACGTGAACATATGAATCGCAGAGAAGCAAACAGTGAGTCCGCCCATCCAGCTATGAAGATCTCGCAACCAAGCAGGACGATCCATGCCACGAAGAACTCGTGTGGTGAGGAAGACGCCCCAGATAATGGTGAAGAGGATGAGAATCCATGCAACATTGGCAGAGGCGCGGGTGAAGTCCCACCAAATTCCAGCAATCATCGAACGAACTCTTTCCAGGTAGTGGTCTCAGCAATATTGCCGTTGTCGTCAACTGTCATCGCAGCAAGTCCTAACGATTCGATCATGGTGATGTCCCGAAGAATTGCATATTTTGTCCACGCCTCGGCCCATGCCGCTGTCGAAGCGACAACACTGGCAGCGATAGCCGTGGGGGTGATGGAAGTATCGGAAGCGATGTGCTGTGGAATGCCGCGCTCATTGCGTTGTCGGGCAGAGGTGTGAGATGTTGCTACTGCACCTTCGGAGAGAGAGATGGTGCACAGCGCGATGTCGGGATGAGAAGGCGACATGATCTGCACGGGCCAATCATGAGTCGAACCGATTCGACGAGTAACGCGGATGTCGCCTCCGAGGTTGACGCAGACAGATTCCGCACCATGGGTCAGAAGATGTTCGGCCACCATGTCGGCCGCGAGACCTTTTCCTATTCCGCCAGCATCGAGTGTCATTCCCTTTGGAAGCGAAATGGTGTTGTCAGTGCGAATCACAATGCCGTCAAGAGAATGGAAGACGTGTGCGTCTACGGGGACGGTTGAGACCTTGTCGTCAATGAGGGAGCGAGTGTCTCCCTGTTGAATCAATATGGGAAGAACCGTGGGATTGAAGGCACCATCAGTTGCTGAGTGTGCAGCCACCATGTAGCCAACAAGTGCAACAGTGCGAGCATCAACCCAGACAGTTTCTCCCTCTGCCTGATTCAAGCGAGAGATGTCAGACGAAGGAATGAACCGGCTCCATAAACGCTCGAGTTCAGCGACCATTTGCAGGCCCTCTTCGACAAGGGCGAAGGCATTGCCACCCACCACGCTGATCTCGCATCGCACACCCATGAGTGTTCGATGTTGACGAGTGCCAAGCGTGAGGGCGGACGAGCTCATTGTTAACGAGAGCCGGAACTCTGTTGCTGCTGCCATCCACTGTTGGAAGTGCCAGGTGTTGCAGGGGCTACTTGAGGGACTGGCACTTCGACGACAGGAGGATTCGTGGCCTGTGGTGCGGCAGTAACAACCGGTGCTGCAGTATTTGGTGCAATTGCTGAATCCACAGATGGATTCGTTGACTGAACCTGTTGTTCTGTCGCTGGGTTGATGCCGTTCGCGCCAGTCAAGTCATTCGTGATTTTTTGTGCCTGAGATTTTCCTGCAAGCGCATAACCAGCGGCCATGCCAAAAACTGCTGTTGCAGAAAGTCCGGTGACCAGAATTTTTGCAGCTGTTGCCGGTTTCTTAGTTGTGCGCTTGACGCTGGAGGACTTACTCGTGGCCTTGGCAGATGGTGGCGGTGGCGGTGGGAGAAGTGGGTCGTTCATCATTAGTCGTCATCCTCGTCTTCGTGGTGGTCGTCGTCGTGTTCTTCGCGCTCTTCATGGTCGTCGTCGTCATCGTCGTCGTCATGGCGTGGCCGCGGAGGCACGGAGCCTGCTGTTGGCTTTCCTTCGTTCACAACGTTCACCTTGACGACTCCGCTCACCATTTGTGCGATGAACTCGATGCGCTGGGTGGAAGAGACAAAATGAACCTTGACGATTCCGTTTGCTTCGGTGCGAGCCGGCTCACTGGTGAAACCAGCAGCGGGGGCAATTCCTGTCACCACGATGGCGCCAGTGGATGTGTCGATGACGACTGATCCGGCTTCACCCACTTTGTAGGTGGTGGTGGTGTCTGTGACCTCGGTGGCTTGTGCGCCAGTAGCTCCGACCTGGCCATTGTTGACCGGGGTGGCATTGGCTGGCGTCATGCCTGCAACCGAGGTGGTCACGATGGCTGAGTTTGCTGGGCTGGAGGCGCCAAGGACGCTGGAGTTCACTGCAAATGCAGCAACTCCGGCGGCGATGACTCCGACAACTGAGACTGTTGTGGCGATTCCTGTTTTCATGGCTCAAAGCTCCATTCGCGGGATGTTTCCCGATGACTGAAAGAGTACGAGGGTCCAATACAGGGGACGGTGTGGCGTTATCCAAGATTCGGTAAAGAAATAGGGAGTACGGGGCAGTCGCTGATTGCGGGGCACAATGGAGGGGTGAAAGTTCTGCTGGTAGAGGATGACAAGTCCATTGCTGACTCGGTCATCGCTTCGCTGCAGATGGCAGGACTTGAAGTGCATCACGTCATGACCGGCGCAGAAGCCATTGCGGCTTCCACAGAGACTTCTCCCGATGTTGTTCTGATGGATCTGGGGTTGCCCGACATGGATGGCCTTGACGCCTCTAAGACGATTCGTGAAACGTCTGCTGTTCCCATCATCATCGTGAGTGCGCGTGGCGACGAATTGGATCGAGTCCTTGGGCTGGAATTGGGCGCCGACGATTATGTGGTGAAGCCATTTAGTCAACGTGAACTTCTCGCTCGTATCCGTGCGGTGACTCGTCGCAATGCAGACGTAACTCAGCCAACATCAACTCGAGAAGGCGCACGTTTGCAGATTGACGAACGTGCACACACGGTTCTTTTGGATGGCGTTGAAATAGCGCTCACTGCAAAAGAATTTGATTTGCTTGCGTACCTGTATGCCGAGCCCGGTGTTGTATTTCGTCGTAATGACATTCTTGAGCACGTATGGGACACCAACTGGTACGGCACCACGAAAACTCTCGATGCTCACATTGCTTCTATTCGTAAGAAGTTGGGTAGTCCCGATTGGATTCAATCGGTGCGTGGCGTTGGGTTTAAATACGTCGAGGTTGCCGAGTGAGGATCCGACTCATCGCAGCGCTTGTCGGCGTTGCTGCTGTCATTCTTTTAGTTTTCGGTGTTCCGCTGACTTCATTTGTTGCAAAGGTGGAGCGGGAACGTCTCGTCACTGCAATGGAGCGCGACGCCTTCATTCTCGCGGGGCATGCGAAAGAAACTTTGAACACCACATCAGGTGCAGTTTTGCCTTCGTTGCAGCCGTACTTGCATGAGCATTCCTCTACCAAGGGAACGCGAGCACTTGTGACGAACTCGATGGGGCTGATTGTTGCGTCCAACGATGCAACACTCACTGTTGGTGCGGACTTTTCGAATCGACCTGAAGTTGCCGAGGCTTTGACAGGTGTTCCGGCAGTGGGCGAACGAGATTCGCGCACGCTGGGGCAACCGCTTGTGTTTGTCGCAGTACCGGTGTTGTTGGGTGATGATGTCCTTGGAGTGGTTCGTCTGTCGAATCCCAAATCATTAATTGACAGGGCAGTCCGTGACCGCATCTTCGGCATCGCGACCGCAGGTCTCTTCACTGTTCTTGCAGCAGGCATTCTTGCGATTCCATTTGCATTAGGTATTGCGCGCCCAATTACTCGTCTCACACGCCGTACAGAGAAGTTGGCTGATGGAGACTTCTCTGTACGAGCTGAAGACTCCAGTGGTCCTCCCGAAGTGCGAGAACTTTCACGTTCTTTCAATGTGATGGCAGGACGATTGGGTTTGATGGTGGAGAACCAGCGCCACTTTGCGGGTGCCGTCTCGCATCAACTGCGCACACCTCTCACAGCTCTTCGCCTACGTCTAGAGCAAGCGCAGGATGCCTTAGGTGAAGGGTCGCCCGAGGTTGCCGATGCAATTGAGGCATCGCGCGCAGAAACTGATCGTTTGCAAGAAATGGTCGAGCAATTGTTGGCGCTTGCTCGGATTGAAGGCGGAACAGCTGCCACATCGACGGTCGACGCTGTAGAAATTGCGCGGTCTCGAATTGAGATGTGGGAATCACTTGCCAGCGAGCGAAACATTTCGTTCGTGGTGGAAGGGACGCAACATGCTGAGTGTGCGGCGATTGATGGCGCCCTCGAACAAATCATTGACAACTTCATTGACAATGCGCTGGGTGTAGCGCCCGACGGCTCGACAATCAAAATTATTGTTTCGCGAGAATCAGCACATA
Source organism: Actinomycetota bacterium (assembly GCA_041175365.1). Classification (GTDB taxonomy): domain Bacteria; phylum Actinomycetota; class Acidimicrobiia; order Acidimicrobiales; family Ilumatobacteraceae; genus UBA2093. The sequence goes on from JBEDFA010000011.1 coordinate 6,704, forward strand.
TCAATGTTGATGTGATGGACGAAGGTCCAGGGTTGACCGAAGAACAACGTAGCCTGGCATTCGAACGTTTCTGGCGTGGCAAGCACACGGAGAATGCACCGGGCACAGGACTTGGTTTAGCCATTGTTCGCCAGTTGGCCGTTGCAAGTGGTGGAACAACAAAGTTGTTGCCGCGAAACGATGGCAATCAAGGCCTCGTAGCTCGAGTCACCTTGGCTGAGCGCTAATTAGAAGCGGCTATCGCCAATCCATGCAGGAACTCGTTCCAACAGGTCCAGACTGATCTCTCGGCATTTATCAAGCATTGGGCAGACAGTCTCTGTGTCGCCTCGGTAGACCATCGCCAGCGAGATAGGCACACGACCTATCACGCTGAGGCTGCGCTCAGGAGCATCGGTGACCTTTTGGAATGAGTCAATGGCAGAAATCTCCAGTGGAAGATCAATGCCGCCGAGACCAGCGACCTCAGTTGCTAGTACAAGAAGGTCGGGTGGATTCGTCAGCGGCGGAAATGCCCAAGTGAAGACAAGGGGGAAGGTGAAGTCGCCCTGTGGTTCGTCATCGGGGTCATCCATTGCAAGCACTACGTCTTCAAAGCTAAGGAGTGTGCGTGGGTCGATCTCAAGACTCACGTGAAGGTCAATCGGCCCCGTGCATGCCTCTTCGGGATGCAAATCAACTTCCCATAACTGTCGAAGAGAGTAGGTCTCTACGAAGTGACGCTCGTCGTGCACATGGAAACCGTGGTCCACTGCATGGCTCTTGAGGTCGCTCACAAAGCCGGCTATGTCAATAACTGCCACGCAAGGACACTACCGTTTGAATGTGCGCCGTTTTGATGTTGATTCTGATGACCGCGACATACTTGGGTTTCTCCATGATGTTGCCGATGCTGCGGCGGACATGATCGATGAAACGGTCTCCTGGTCGCTCACGGGCCACCGAGAGGGTCAATACACCGGCGACGTTGCTGTCGATGAAGTCGTGGTGGACATGTGTGAAGCCGCTGGTTTTTTTGTTCTGAGCGAAGAGTCCGGCGTGGGTGATTTGGAATGGCCATTGCCGCCAGGACGATTGCTGATTGTCGTTGACCCCGTTGACGGCTCCACAAATGCAAGTAAAGGGCTTCCGTGGTACGCAACGTCATTGTGCGTTGTAGATGCTGATGGTCCTCGCGTTGCGTTAGTGGCTGAGCAATCTGGCAGCGAAACGCGCTATGCCGCTATTCGTGGTGCAGGCTCCAACGTTGATGGCATGCGCATGAACGTGAACCCCATCGAAGACACGCGTACTGCAGTCGTCGGAGTGAATGCTTTGCCCGCTCCTGGTCACGGCTGGTGGCAGGTGCGGACTATGGGTGCTGCGTCTCTCGATATTTCTTTGGTGGCAAAAGGTGCACTTGATGGTTACATCGATTTCGATGGTGGCCTGGGCGTGTGGGACTACCTCGCTGCAGTGTTGATCTGTCGTGAGGCGGGTGCACTGGTGGCTGAAGCCGAAGGTCGCGATCTGATGACCGTGGACATTGACGCTCGGCGCCGTCCGGTTGTTGCTTCATCCCAGGCGATGATGAATTCGCTGATGTTCGCTAAGCGCCAATAGACCAGTCGTTTTCTGCTGTAGAACAGAGAGATGCGTCTTCGTCGTTTCACATTTCTCGTAGCGGGTCTCCTTCTTGCGAGCGCATCGCTGACCACCACAACTCACGCTGCTGCTTTGAAGTGTGCGCAAGGTGGAGTGTGCCAAGTGGGCAACATCGGCCCAGCAGGTGGACGCATCGTGTACGACGCCGGCTCACTGCAGTGGTGGGGTCGGTATCTCGAAGCATTGCCCGTGGCTTCTGGTGCTGGTCGACCTTGGTCTCTGCAGCCGACAACATCTCTGTATCCAAACGATGTGACGGGGCGAGCACATATTGATGCCAAAGGCATTGGGTATGGCCGAACAAATACAGCCGCAATCATCGCGCAGAGTGGTCCCGGTGATTATGCAGCCTCTTTCGCAGATGCATTGGTGCTGAACGGATATGACGATTGGTTCTTGCCATCAAAAGATGAACTTGATGCTGCCTACAACACAAATGCGGTGAAGGGTGTTCCAAAAGTGGCGCGTGCTCCGTACTGGTCGTCCTCGGAAAACTCAGCGAACTATGCCTGGTATCAGATGTTTCAGGATGGAACCCAGTTCACCGATGAAAGTGGCGTTGGAGCCATCAGCGGAATTAAGAAGTTGACCCGTAATCGTTTGCACCGCGGATCTGGATTCCCGTCATTGCCGTTTCAAATGATGGCGATGCGTGCATTCCCCGTCGGTACGGGGATTCCTCCTGCGCTTTCTTCTCCAGCTCTCACGGGAAATACCTGTGCTGCAACTGGTCCCTGTGTTGTTGGTGATATCGGACCTGCGGGCGGAGTGGTGTTCTATGACGCAGGTGTACACATGCCATGGGGACGTTATATGGAAGCTGCGCCTGTTTCGGTTGAGGGCGTTGGTCTTCCATGGAAGCGTTTGACGGCGATTGATCTTCGTAAGCCGGTATATCGCGATTCAAAGGGACAACCTGCTCGAGTAAAGCGTGTGTTGTCAAAGGCGATTGGGATGGGTCAGGTCAACACCAAGACAATTCTCAAGGCGTATGGCCGAGGTCGCTATGCAGCGCGATACGCCGATGCGATGGTGTTCAACGGTTTTGATGACTGGTTCCTGCCATCAAAAGATGAATTGAACGTGATGTACACAGTTCTCTCCACTGCGTATCCCCGCATTGGTGATTACGCCCGCAGTTTCTATTGGTCGTCAAGTGAATACGACTACAACAATGCCTGGACAGTGAACTTCAAAGACGGACAACAGTTCGACCGTGAGAAGTGGTTATTGCCGGACACTGTCAACGGAGTGAAAGCTTTACGCGTGCGCCCCGTGCGTGCGTTTGGCTAGACCTGTAATTGGTTCTTCTCGAGGAATCGAGCAATACACATCACTTCGTTCAAGGCATCCGTGCGAACTAGTGAGTCGTGAATAATGGCTGATTCAGGTGGCGCAGTGAGATGCTCTACCGGGATGCCGGAGTTCTTCATGGGCGCAAAGAGTTCATTCTCTCTTCGAGTGTTGATCAGGATTCCGTTGGAGATCTCGTAGATGATTCCGGCATGTTCGATGACTAAGTCGCCAGAACGGCAGATGGACTGGGCTTGTTGTTGCCGTTTCAATGCTGTCTGCAGGTTTTCAATACGGTCACGGATGTATGCGGCATCTTCGAATCGTTGTGCTTCGGCATGAATGGCCATTTTCTTTGTCAATAAAGAAATGACCTCTGATGGTTCACCGAGAAGAGTGCGTGAAACAACATCAACGAGTCGTGCGTATTCCTGCGGATCGGCTGTGCCGGAACACGGGCATTGTGCGAGACCTAGACGGGCAGCAGAGCACACTTCTGCATCGGCGGGAGCGGTGTAATTGCGACCCATCCGCACCGTGCATCGGCTCAGCGGAATGACGGACTCGATTGCATCCACAATGTCGCGAGCCATGGCTTTCGTTGTGAAAGGACCAATGGTGATTCCCTTTGGTGATGGAACCTTGGTCACGACAAGTCGCGGCCATTCCTCATCGGTCGTGAATCGGACATAGCTGTATTTGTCTGCGCGAGTACCAGCGTGGTTGTATCGCGGTTTTGCTCTGCTGATAATGCGCGACTCAAGAACTTCGGCGGTGAGGATGTCGGGAGTCTCGATGTAATGAACACCCTGCATGATCTTGAGCAACTTGCCCACTTTGTTTCGTGATTCACCAGTACCGAAATAGCTGCGCACGCGGGAACGAATATTGCTTGCTTTGCCGACATACAAAATGTCGTTGTGAGCATCAACGAAGAAATACACACCAGTGGTGCGGGGGAGTGATTCGGTGAGTTTGAGTTTCCCTGACTGTGGATGACTGCCAATTTGCGGAAGTGCAATGAGATCTTCGAGGTATTGGGTGCCGAGCGATGATGCTCGCTCGATGAGGTAGTGCAAGAGGTCGCCCGTGGCTAACACATCGTCCAGCGCACGGTGAATCGGTTGATGATTCAGATTCAAACTGGCAGCAAGTGTGGAGAGCTTGCAGTTAGGAACTTCACTACGGATGAGACGCCGAGCTAATTGCAGAGTGTCGACCACCTTGTTGGCAAGTGGCGGTTGCCCGAAGCGATCGAGGGCAGCGTTGATGAAGCCAATGTCGAATCGTGCGTTATGGGCAACAAGAACTGAGTCGCCGATGAACTCGAGGAGTGGTGCGATGTGTTCCCGGATAGGGGGTGCGTTGCGCACCATGCTGTCGGAGATGCCCGTGAGCATCACGATGAACGAAGGGATAGTGGTCTCGGGGTGAATGAGAACGTTGAAGCGTTCACATTCGTAGCCGCCTTGGTATTTGACTGCTGCAATCTCGGTGATGCCGGCACCGTCGGGGCTGCCGCCCGCAGTTTCAATGTCGAGTACGCAGAAAATCACCTCAGAGAGGGGTGTGCCGGTGTCCTCGGAGGGGAGGGATACATCGGCCATATATGCACTGTAAGGCGGGGCTCTGTCGCTGAGGGCATGAGTCGGGAGGGAAGTCTCCCGATATCCTGATGGCTCCTGCATCTGCGGGCGTTTAGCTCAGTTGGCTAGAGCATCTCCCTTACAAGGAGAGGGTCGGGGGTTCGAGTCCCTCAACGCCCACCAATTTGTCCTAATTCTTCGGTGCTCCTGCCCGAGAGATCACTGGTTTGCCGCTGGTCCAGTCGGCCACCCACAACTCCACAGAGTTCACCCCTGGCATTATCAATCGCGACATCAAACTGCTGGAGAATGGCAATGCGCCCATCGCGGGTGTCATGCCTGCGAGTTCCGGCAGCACCCCCACAAATTTTCCGTTCACCGAGATCAGCCCCTCGCACTTTGCACATAACTTGCTCTCGGTCTTCAGCATCCCTGATGCGCGCGTAGGGACGGGTGCAAGTGGCCTAGTACCCACCGCTTGGTAATTCTCAGCACCATTCAGAGTCCAAGTGACACTCACATTCGGTGATGCATTAATTGGTGTTTTCCGGCCAATCAATTTTCCACTTAACCCCACCCGATAGATGTCATCAACATTGCC
>JBEDFA010000012.1:0-2901 GCA_041175365.1 Actinomycetota bacterium
ACTGCAAGAAGAATCTTGGCGAACTCACCGGGTTGGAAGTTGATAGGCCCAACACTCACCCAAATACGAGCACCACCACTGGTGAAACCAATGCCTGGAATCATCGGGAGAAGTAACAACACCAAACCAAGACCCAGTGATGTGAATTGGTAACGACGAAGATCGCCCGTGCGTTCGATGAACAACAAGGTGGCGGTGAACGCTAGGAGACCAATGAGGCTCCATGTTGCTTGTAGCCCAGCCCACCGGTCGTTGAGTCGCGCGATCATCACGAAGCCAAGTCCATGAACGAAAGCAGCCATCGGTAAGAACATTGGGTCGGCACCCTTGGCGGTGAAGCGCACTACAAAGTGTCCACACGCCAATAAACCCAATACAAACAGCATGAATGGCACAACGCGCGCTGGCATGGTGGAGTGCTTGCCGAGCGACGCCAACACATACGCCGATGCCGTGATGACGCCGGACAATGCGATGAGACCCAGTTCTGTTCCTCTGCGGGAACGAGCGACGGATCCCTCGGCCATGTGCCTACTTCGCGACAGTGGTGGAAGTGGTGGTTGTGGTGGACGTTGCATCAACGATTGCCACTTGTACCAACATCAAATATTTTGCAGCCTGTCCAGATGAAGTGAATGCGCGATTCATTTTTACTTCGCGCAGAACATCCTCGGGTAAGTCATTGATGTTGAGTTCTGTCTGTGTATCGACAGTGGGCTGAAACCACAACATGCCACCAACGCGACCGCGATAAATGACGACGTTGTTGTCCTCATTGAAATCGATGAAGTATCCACTGCGTGCATACACACCAATGGTGGTGACGACACCGAGAAGGATTGCTGCAAAGGCCGACCAGAAAAGAATGATGCCCACGCGATTCCTTTTCTTCACCGGTGCTGGAGTCTCGGCGACAACTGCGGGCATTGGCTGTGTTTCATCAGGCTCGTCAAAGACAATCGGTTCACTGATGTCGTCGAGAATGTCAAGAACAATCACAGTGGTGTTGTCGCGTCCGCCATTTGCGTTTGCCACCATCACCAATGCTTCCGCTGTTTCTTGCGGGTCGCTGTGTTCGGTGAGAATGCGAGTGATGTCAACGTCGGCTACTTCGTCAACAAGACCATCACTGCACAACACCAAACGATCACCCGTGCGTACAAGGTGACTAAATACGTCCACCTGCACGGAACGATCGATACCCATTGCGCGAGTCACGATGTTGCGGCGTGGATGCACGCGTGCTTCTTCTGGCGTGATGATGCCTTCGTTCACCAGTTCTTGCACGTAACTGTGATCTACCGACAGACGTGAGAGCACACCACCACGGAAGAGATAGGTGCGTGAATCCCCAACGTTTGCAACAAGAATTCGCGGTTCCTCGCCGGGCACAACAGCAGCGGCAGTGAGTGTGGTGCCCATGCCACTTTGTGTGCTGTCGTCAAGACTTGCTGTGTAGATAGCGGTGTTTGCTTGCTGTACAAGTTCACGGAACTGATCTGCAGTGCGAATGCCCATGCGTGCACCACTGCGAACAGTAGTGACCGCTAATGCGCTGGCGACCTCGCCGGCATTGTGTCCACCCATACCGTCAGCAACGATGTACAAGTTCTCTTCGGCGTGAAACGCATCTTCGTTTTGCTGTCGCACCATGCCGACATCTGTAGTGGCGCCCCATTTGAGTTTCATGAACGCATCTCCAGCACTGTTGAGCCCACTTGAATTCTGTCGCCTTTTCGGATGGAACGTTCGCCGGCAAGGCGTTGTCCGTTCACGAAACTGCCATTGGTTGATTGCAGGTCAATCATCCACACGCCTTCAGGTCGTATTTCAATACGAGCGTGGTGTGACGAAATGAAGTTGTCGTCATCAATGATGATGTCGTTGTCGTCCACTCGACCAATGTTCAACGCGTTTGACAACGTGTAGGTGCGACCACGATGTTGTTTTGGCTCAATCACCACAAATACCGATGCGCCTTTTGGAACAGACTTCTTCTTGCGGCGCTTGCCTTTGCCCTCACCAGGAGCTGCAGCAACAGGTGTGCGTACTTCGCTCCACACTGCCCACAACACGCGACCAAAGAAGAGATAGATGAGTGCAAGAAGAAGAATCTTCAGTGCTGTCAGAAGTTGATCTGTCATGTTCGGGCTACGACGCCTCGAACCGCACCTGGGCCGTGCCGAAGTTGACCACGTCGCCATGTTGCAGCAATTGCTCACCAGTGATGAGAACGCCATTCACCTTTGTGCCATTGGTGGAACCAAGATCGCGCACCACCACTTCGCCGGCTGCGCATACAAACTCTGCGTGCTTGCGGCTGACGTTGGTGTCGTTGAGGACAATGTCGTTATCAAGATGACGACCAAGGATGTAGTGGCCTTCGTGCAGCTCGATGCGCTGACCATTGGGCAGGCTGAGCACTGCCGGTGGGCGGTCGAAAGCGGACGGCACGACGGCGAGAAGGGGAGCAGGCGTCTCGGCCGGTGCTTCTGGGGCGGCCGCTTCGGGGGTGATGTTGCGGCAATCCACCTCGAACTTGCCACGGCGAAGGTCCGGGTTGGTGCGCAAAGCCACGCGGGCCTTGCCTTCCACATGGAAACCCTCTTGAGAGATGTATTCGCGCAGGGCCACGGTGAGTTCCTGCAGCAAGGTGGGCTCTACATCGGCAAAGCCCTCGCGGTCTTCGGGGCTGAGCTGGATGAGATAGCTATTGGGCACCACGCGACGGCCCTGGGCATCGACATCACGCTCGGAATCGACCACTTGGAGCAGTTTGCGACCCAGTTGGAGGGGTTTGACCCCTGTTTTGAAGGCACGCGAGAAGAGACCATCAAAGAGGTTCTCTAGTGACCGTTCGACGGTGCCTTTTGCCATGAGGACAGGCTACTTGCGGGGCCT
>JBEDFA010000013.1:0-2700 GCA_041175365.1 Actinomycetota bacterium
TACGGCAACAGCACATCGGGGATCTTCACGCTGCCGTCGGCCTGACGGAAGTTCTCACAAATGGCGGCCCACACACGTGGCACCGCAAGTGCAGAACCGTTGAGCGTGTTCGCAACTTCCGTGCCCTTTTGGCCAGTGCGCTTAAAGCGAATGTCTCCACGGCGTGCTTGGTAGTCAGCAAACCAAGAAACACTGCTGACTTCGAGCCAGTTATCGCAACCGGGTGCGTACACCTCAATATCAAAACTGCGGTGATGACTACCGCCCATGTCGCCGGTGCAGATTTCGATGATGCGATACGGCAGACCAAGACCGGCAATCAAGCGCTCGGCTCGATCACGCAATTCAATCAACAACTCTGGTGACTGTTCCGGTGTTGCCAGCGCAAGAATTTCTACTTTGTCGAATTCGTGTGCGCGTAACATGCCGCGAGTATCACGACCTGCAGATCCAGCTTCGCGGCGGTAGCAACTGCTGTACGCCATAAAACGTGCAGGTAAATCTGCTTCTTCAATTACTTCACCGGCATACAACGACGTGAGAGGAACTTCCGCAGTAGGAATCGCCCAGAGGTCATCGCGTTCAATTGCATATGCATCGTCAGCAAACTTTGGCAACTGTCCTGTTGCAGTCAATGTTGCAGTGGTGACCAATGACGGCGGACGAATCTCTTCGAATGCATCTGCATTCATATCTAACGCGTACTGACACAAAGCACGAGACAACGTTGCGCCAAGCCCGCGCTGCATTGTGAACATCGCACCGGAAATCTTGGTGGCACGCTCGTTATCAAGAATGCCCAATTCACGTGCAGTGTCCCAGTGTGCAACGCGCTGATGATCAGCGAAAGATGCTGGCATGTTGATCGGGCCCTTGATGACGGGATTGTCTTCATCGCTAGAGCCATCGGGTGCATCGGGATGCGGCAGGTTCGGAATGCGCAGCATCACTTGCTGCAATTTCTCCTGAACTCCTTCAGCCTCAGCCTGCAACACACGCTCACGTTCACCCAATGTGCGACTGTGCACCATCAGTTCTTCGGCTTCTTCGTTCTTCTTGTCACGACGCAACATGCCCACTTGCTTGGACACATCGTTCACCTCTGCGCGAATGGCATCGCGCTCAACAGTGATCTCACGTACCCGAGAGTCAAGAGCCACCGCCTCATCGATCTGGGCGAGGAGTTCTGGCTTGCCTCGGCGAGCCAGGGCCTCTCTCACTACGTCAACGTTGGTGCGCAATAGGCGAACATCAATCACAGAAATGAGGCTACCTCCCCACCGATTACGGGGTCGGGGTGAATACATCAGGCGTAATGTGGAGACGTGTCCGTCGTTGTCGAAAATCTCACTGTTCGCTACGGCGACCTCACAGCAGTCAACGATGTCTCTTTTGAGGCACCCACTGGAGCTGTCACCGTGGTCCTCGGTCCTAACGGCGCCGGCAAGACCAGCACCATCGAGGTGTGTGAGGGCTTCCGCACCCCCGCCCATGGCACTATCCGAGTCCTCGGCCTCAACCCCGCCACCCAACATGGTGCTCTCACCCAAAGAATGGGCGTCATGTTGCAAGGCGGGGGCGTCTACCCCAGCGCCCGCGTGGGTGATGTCATCCGCCATTTCTGCGCCCTGTACGGCAAGAAGGTGGATTCCCAGGCCCTTATTGAGCAAGTGGGGCTCACATCTCGCGTGAAAAGCACCTGGCGGCGCCTTTCCGGTGGCGAGCAGCAACGTGTCTCCCTGGCTCTTGCTCTCGCCGCAGACCCAGAAGTGGTCTTTCTGGACGAGCCCACATCGGGCGTCGACATCGACGGTAGAGACACCATCCGCGACATCATCGCGTCACTTGCTGCTCGAGGCACGACCGTTGTTCTGGCCTCCCATGACATGGCGGAAGCTGAACGCGTGGCCACCCATGCGGTTCTCTTTCAAGAAGGCAGAGTCATCGCGCAAGGCCTTATCTCAGATCTCACCGGAGTACGGAAGCGTTTCCGTTTTACATCCGTCCCTACCATCGACACCACAGAGTTATCCGGTGCTGCAGGAAGCCCCGCGCATCACTTAGGTGATGGTGTATACGAGATTGCTGCTGAATCTTCTCCACGACTTGTCGGACGTGTGACGCAATGGCTTGCCGAACAGGGCTTACCACTTGTCAGTATCGACATGGGTCAAGAGTCTCTCGAGGATGCGTATCGCCGGATGACAGGAGGTCGTCGATGAAGCGCATCTTTCTTCAATTGCGAGCAGAGTTGATGTTGCTCGCTCGCAACGGTGAACAATTGTTGCTCACTCTCGTTATTCCGGTCATTCTTCTGGGCTTCTTTGGTTCGGTTGACGTGTTGCCCAGCGGAGACACAGAACCGTTGAACTTCCTTGTCCCAGGAGTTCTCGCAGTTGCCATCATGAGCACGTCAATGGTGAGCCTCGGAATTGCAACGGGGTTTGAACGTTCGTATCTCGTTTTGAAACGCCTCGGAGCAACACCGCTCTCACGGATACAACTCGTAGTCGCGAAGATTCTCTCCGTGTTCATTGTTGAAATTGTCCAAGCTGCCATTCTCTTGCCGATTGGTGTCGCACTTGGTTGGCAACTAAGTGGAACAACATGGCCACTCGCATTCGCTGCAGTGTTCCTTGGCTCCGCTTCATTCGCCGGAATCGGACTTTTGTTGGCTGGCGGACTTCGCGCAGAGATCAA
>JBEDFA010000014.1:0-24026 GCA_041175365.1 Actinomycetota bacterium
CGTGATCGGCCAGACGACGCAACGACATGTTGCAGGGCGTTACTTCATTCCAAGAAGATGCGATACCGACCTGAGGCTTTTGCCAGTCGTCATCCGTCAGACCCACCGCACGCAACATGGCACGAGCAGCTGCCTTCTGGTTGCCGTCGGTGACGTCGCGGCTGCGAGGTTTGATGTCGATGGGGGTGCCGTCTGCGCTTGGGGACATAATTCAACGGTACTCCCAGGCCTTCCCCCAGCCCGAGAAGTCCGGGTTGCAAATGTTGTTAGGTGTGCCTATCATCAAATGTGTTAGGAGAGCCTAACTAAGGAGGACCACTTGAAATCATTACGGAAAACCATCGCCGCTCTTGCGGCGCTGACCTTGGTCGGAACTGCTTGCAGCTCATCTGACTCATCAACAGACACCACAACGGCATCTGCAGACACCACCCTCACTGTGTACAGCGGTCGTAGCGAAGAATTAGTCAAAGATTTGTTTGCTGCATTCACTTCAGAGACCGGCATCTCAGTTGATGCTCGATACGGCGACAGCGGAGAAATGGCAGCGCTCTTGATGACCGAAGGTTCAGCAAGCCCGGCAGATGTCTTCTTTTCTCAGGATGCTGGGGCACTAGGAGCTGTGGAAGATCTCCTTGGAAAGCTGCCGACTCAATCTCTATCGAACGTCGATGCCAAGTACTCGGCCACTAGTGGCAAATGGGTCGGAGTCACGGGACGAGTACGAGTTGTTGTGTACAACCCAACACTCGCCCCTACCCCGCCAAACACAATTGATGGACTTCTTGATCCACAGTGGTCCGGGAAAATTGGTTTTGCCCCAACGAACGCCTCGTGGCAATCATTTGTGACAGCACTTCGAGTCCTACGTGGCGAGGCCGGTGCAGAGAAGTGGCTCACAGCATTCGCAAAGAACAAGCCAGTTGCATTTGAAAAGAACAGCGCCGTTCGAGATGCTGTGAACTCAGGAGAGGTCAGCTTGGGACTCGTCAATCATTACTACCTGTTGGAAAAGATTGCTGCAGAAGGTGCAGATGCAGTGACGGCCAAGAATCAATTCATGGCACCCGGAGATGTCGGCGGATTAGTCAACGTTTCTGGAGCAGGAATTCTTTCCAGCGCGAAGCACGCCAACGCTGCCCAGAAGTTCATCGACTTCCTGCAGAGTGAAACTGCTGCCGAATACTTCCGCACCAAGACGTGGGAATACATCCTGACGAACGGAGCGCAGCAGGCAGAGGGGCTTCCCTCATTCTCAGACCTCAAGGCTCCATCTATCGACCTTTCAGACCTGAAGTCGCTTGATATCACTCAAGAGCTTTTACAAAAGGTCGGCTTGCTCACCAAGTGAGTAAACGCAAGACACAATAGAAGTATGAAACAAACGCGAGGTTTGACAGTCCCGTTGGGCCTCGCGTTTGTTGCTTCTCTTATTTCGCTCGTCCCACTGTGGTACCTCGTCACTCAATCGTTCTCCAAAGGGCTGCAGCCGTTTGTTGATGAACTAATGCAACAACGAACTCTCAGTCTGATTGTGCGCAGTTTCGTTCTTGCCGGGTCTGTCACTGCTGCCAGCGTCATCATCGGAACATTTGCGGCGTGGGTCATCACACTCTCCGGAATCCGGGGACGCACATTTCTCACTATTGCCTTTTCATTGCCACTTGCAATCCCCTCCTATCTTTCAGCCTTTGCCTGGATCTCGTGGAAACCGAGTATCACTGGCTTCTTTGGCGCATTCACCGTTCTCTCATTTGCCTGCTACCCCTATGTGATGTTGCCTGTTGCTGCAACGATGAGTCGGTTAGACCCTGTTCATGAAGATGTGGCACGCACTATGGGGCGTTCCAATTTTCGCATCGTGTTTGAAGTTGTTCTTCCGCAGTTACGTCGCTCCATTACATCTGGTGCACTACTCGTCGCTCTCTACGCTCTCAGTGACTTTGGCGCCGTTGCAGCGATGCGCCACGAGGTCTTCACGTGGGTGATCTATGGGGCATACCGCGCTGGTTTTAATCCCACTCGCGCCGCCACATTGTCCATAGTTCTTGTCATGGCAGCACTTGCTCTCACATTTGCTGAATCTTTGGCTCGCGGGCGAGATAAGTCAGCCAACAGAACAACCGCTGCTCGCCACCGTCAGCGGAATGCTTCGCGATCAACCACAGTTCTTTCCTTGACCGGCAGCGCTGTCATTCTTGTACCAGCTATCGGTGTTCCGATCATCAACATCATTGCGTGGCTAGGTCGAAGTTCGGAGCGAGTGGTTGATCTGTCCCAAGTATGGATGGCAACTGGACAATCGTTCCTCAATGGAAGTGTCACTGCAAGTGCAACTCTACTGTTGGCGCTTCCTGTTGCATGGAGCGCCGTTCGACTCTCTGGATGGCGTGCTCAGCTGCCTGAGCGATTGACCTACATCACTCATGCGTTGCCGGGCATCGTTGTTGCAATCTCTGTCGTGTACGTAGGGATACGTGTGGCTCGACCGTGGTATCAAGAATTTCCATTACTTATCTTTGGACAGGTCATCATCTTCCTCCCCGTCATGGTGTCCTCTTTGCGATCTGCATTCGAAAAGACTCCTGTTGCATTGGAAGAAGTGGCTCACAGTTTGGGCGTGGGGCACCTTGCAACTTTGCTTCGGGTTGCTCTTCCCATTGCACTTCCCGGCATTCTCGCTGGATCAGCACTTTCAATGTTGGCTGCAGTCAAAGAACTACCCGTCACGCTGCTGCTACGTCCTACGGGCATGGACACTCTCTCCACCAAGATTTGGGACTTCAGCACAATTTCCGACTACGCAGCAGTTGGACCATTTGCGCTGGCAATGCTGTTACTCGCTGCGTTACCTACCGCACTTCTTGGCACACTGTCGGTCATGAAAGATGGTCATTCGTGATGAAGTCACACGCTCTTGAACTACGCAATGTCTCTCATTCATTCGGGGGAACAGAAGTCTTAAGAGACATCAACCTTTGTGTTTCTCACGGTGATATCACTGCGCTCCTCGGGCCATCTGGCGGAGGTAAAACAACTCTGCTGCGAATTATCGCTGGGCTTGAACGCCCCCAACATGGGAGCGTTTCCATTAACGGAACGGTCGTTGCCGATGGAAAAACCTGGGTTCCGGCCCATGAACGCGGCGTTGCTCTCGTCCCTCAAGAAGGAGCGCTGTTTCCACATTTATCAGTTGCAGAAAATGTCGCATTCGGTCTGAAGAAACGGCGATCTGCCGAGGTTGTTTCTCGCGTTTCAGAAATGTTGAATTTGGTCGGTCTGCCCGAATCAGGAAACCTTCGACCTTCTGAATTATCAGGTGGCATGCAACAGCGAGTAGCTCTCGCACGCGCACTTGCCACTCGACCTACCGTCGTACTTCTCGATGAACCATTTTCTGCTCTTGACGCAGGTCTGCGCGAATCACTTCGTGATCAAGTTGTTGAAATACTTCAAGCAGCGAATGCAACAGCCGTTTGGGTCACGCACGATCAAGATGAAGCTTTGTCAACGGCCAACTCAGTTGCAGTCTTGCTTGACGGGAAAATTGCCCAATTCTCTGAGCCCACGGCCGTCTATCGCACTCCTCAATCAACGCAAGTTGCTCATTTCATCGGCGAAACTGTTTCCTTCCCCGGAACTGTCATCAACTCAAAACAAATAGTTGAAACCCGCTTCGGTCGCCTCGGTCTTCTTACTCCCCATTCGCCCGGCGCTGTCATAGTCATGATTCGACCAGAGCAATTTGAACTAGTGAGTGCTCATCACACAGGCACACAGGTGGTCGGCACAGTGATGACAACTCGTTATTTCGGACATGATGGAACAGTCGAAGTTCAGTTGCCTGATGGCGTCATTGTCACCGTTCGGCTTCATGCTCGACTTCTACCCGAGGTGGGATCAACAGTGGGAATCATGGTGAATGGACAAGTTCTCGCCTTCGATGAGAAATAAACAAGTCCTCTCTCTGGTCACCCATACGTCGTGAGGCTTTCTCAGCACTAACGCTTAATGAATCTCGTTGTTCTTTGAGTGTCGGAGAAAGAGATACGCCACGGGCAACAGATATGCCACATAGGCGAACAGACGGATGCGTTCGGTCTCTGCATGCCAGCCAAAGAAGCCCTTCAGGAATTCATAGAAAGTTCCACTTGCAAGCGCACCTGATGTCACGGTCCAAGCATTAGTGATCAACCAGCCATCTTCAAATCCCAATAGTTCACGGAACTCATGGAAGGCCTTACCGACTAAACCTGCAGCAAACAGGATGAGGAGAATTCCAGTGACATTGAAAAATGTCCGCAAGTTGAGACGATGGCCCGCGGTGTAAAAGAGCCGTCCCAAAATTGCAGCAACGACCAAACCAAGAAGCCCTCCAACCACAACGCTGGCCCCGCTTGATGACTCTGTTTCGGCCGAGAGAAGGAACAACACGGTCTCTAAACCTTCACGAAGAACTGCCACAAATGAGATCGCAATTAAAGCTTTCGTTGTCGTTGCAGCATCAACTTTCGAACGAAGAT
The DNA here is from genome assembly GCA_041175365.1 of Actinomycetota bacterium. GTDB lineage: Bacteria > Actinomycetota > Acidimicrobiia > Acidimicrobiales > Ilumatobacteraceae > UBA2093. The sequence goes on from JBEDFA010000014.1 coordinate 4,524, forward strand.
CTGCGCCGAGTGACCGTGAGTTCTTCCGCATCCAGAAAATCATCCACGTCAGAACAGAAGCCGCGAGAACTGCGATAGTTCCCTCGATGAATTGTTCAGGCTTCCCTTCAAATTCTCCGACAAAAAGATGAAATGCGATGCCACCAACGACACAGAGACCCACCGCCAATGACGCACCTCGCCACACCTCAGCAATCTCCTCGCGTCGACCGCTCTTCACGAGATACGAGAGAAGAATGGCGAGAACAATCGCGATCTCGAGACCTTCGCGAAGTGTGATGAGAAAGCTTGCGCCCATGTCCGTAATCCTCTGGGGTTGTTAGGTATACCTAATGACTTGAAGAGATGTTAGGTGTGCCTATCACCCAAATGCAACCCCTATCTTGAGAATTTCTGAAGCCCCCCTATCGGCGGTCGGGCTGCGCCCCAAAGCCGAAGAGGTTGCTGGCCACCTTGCGCATCTGAATCTCCTCGGAGCCTTCCGTGATGCGGTAACGGCGATGGTGTCGATAGATGTGTTCAAAGGGCATGTGGCGGCTGTAGCCGACTCCCCCACACGTTTGCATTGCGCGGTCGGCTGCATCACAGGCCAGGCGATTCGCTCGGTAGTTACTCATCGCCACCAGGTGCGTGACTTCCATGTGATGTTTATGGTCCAGCATCCATGCTGTGTAGCGAATCATTTGTCGCAACATTGCAGCCTCCGTATGAAGCTCTACCAATGGGAACTGAATTCCTTGGTTGGTGCTGAGCTTCTTTCCCCACGTGATGCGTTCATTCGAATACTTCACTGCTTCGTTGATGCAGTACTGCGCAGCACCCAACGAACTTGCAGCTTGTCGAATGCGGTTCTCATGAACGAAGTGCTGAGCAAGTGCAAGACCTTCTTCGAGCGGACCAAACACCGCATCGGCGCCAACACGCACATCAGTGAGACTGACTTCCGCGTGATCTGTCGGCATGTTGAATGTCCACCAGAAGAATTCGACTTTGAACCCCGGCGCATCTGTAGGCACTAGGAACGCAGTAATTCCTTTTGCGTCACCTTTGTTTCCGCTGGTGCGAGCAAAGATGATGTCGTGCGTGGCGTGGTGCAAACCACTGTTCCAACGCTTCATTCCGTTAATCACCCATTCATCGCCATCGCGATATGCAGTGGTCTCCAAGTACGTTGCATCACTGCCGTGATCAGGTTCAGTGAGACCAAATGCAAGACGCTTTGTTCCTTCAAGAAATCCGGGCATCCAGTTTTTCTTTTGTTCTTCCGTCCCGAAGTCACGCATCATCAACACTGTGGGGAAGTTGCCGACGATGCTGCTTTCATTCTGCAAATCGTTGTGAAGGCCAAGACCTTTCGCGGCGAGGTGTTCACGAATGACTGCCATCGTGAGGTTGCTGGCACTCTTGCCGCCAAACTCTTCGGGTAGAGCCAGTCGTAACCAACCGGCTTTGTCTGCACGTGTTCGCATCTCGCGCAGTAGTGCTTCCCAATCTGCAGTCGGAACACCGTCATTTTCAAAATCAGTACGAGACCACTCGCGACGATGATCGAAAAAGCGCTCGTTATCGTCTTGCGCTTGCAACGGCTTGATTTCCGCCTCGATAAAGGCATCAATCTCGTCAAGGATGGTCAGGGTCTCTTGCGGTACGGCGAAGTCCATAGGCGAACAGTACGCCTAGCAGGAAAAGGCTTACGAGCCGCGGCGAGATTGCATGATGGCAGACACGACTTTGCCGTCTGCCTTGCCCTTGCTGGCTTTCATAATGCGACCAACAATTGCGCCGGCAGCTTTTTCTTCGCCAGCGCAGTACTTGGCCCATGCATCAGGGTCTGCAGCAATTGCTTCATCCACCATGGCTTCCACGGCAGATGTGTCCATTGCTTCAAAGCCCTTAGCGGCAGCAATTGCAGCGGCGTCTCCGCCGCCATTGGCAACGATTTCCGCAAGAACTGTCTTGGCTTGTGTTGCTGACAACTTGTTGTCACGTTCCAAAAGCGTGAGGGCAGCGATGTCTGCAGCAGGAACAGCCGGCGATGCGCCTGCTTCTGCGAATGCCTGCGTGACATAAATGAGAGCCTTCACAGGATCTCCACCCGCATCAGCGATGGCCTTCACGTATTCATGCTGTCCACGCTCCACCGCAACAATAATTGCTTCGCTTTGCGGGTCGTAACCCGTGAGCTCTTGCAACATCGCACGACGAGCCGCAGGCAATGGTGGCAACGCAGCACGAACTGCTTCGATCCACTCTGGCGATGGGTCAACAGTGACAAGGTCTGGCTCGGGGAAGTATCTGTAGTCGTCAGCATCTTCCTTGGTGCGCAATGTGTGCGTGCGTCCTTCTGCATCATCCCAGTGGCGTGTTTCCTGACGAATCACTCCACCCGAATCAATGATGTCGATCTGGCGACGTGCTTCATAATCAATCGCACGACCAAGCGCACGAATGGAGTTCACGTTCTTGATTTCGCAACGAGTGCCGAATGGAGTTCCAGGCTTGTGCACCGACACGTTGGCATCGCAACGCATTGAGCCCTCTTCCATCTTTGCGTCAGACGCACCGATGGCTTCGAGAATCGCACGAAGTTCTGAGACATATTCACGCGCTTGTTCGCTGGTGCGAATGTCGGGACGCGAGACGATCTCCACCAATGGAACACCTGCACGGTTGAAGTCCATGAGCGAGTAATCACTGCCATGAATACGACCAGTGGCGCCACCAATGTGCGTGCTCTTGCCTGTGTCTTCTTCAAGGTGTGCACGTTCCACGCCGATGACCGCACCGCTTGGCAACGCAAGGAAACCATCCGCATTTAACGGAAGGTCGTACTGACTGATCTGATAGGCCTTGGGCTGATCGGGATAGAAGTAGTTCTTGCGGTGGAAAATGCAGCGCTGAATGCGGCAGTTGAGCGCCAAACCAATACGCATGGCAAGTTCAACTGCTTGCTTGTTCAACACTGGCAATGCACCAGGAAGACCAAGGGTGACAGGGTCGATGTTGATGTTGGGCTCGTCACCGAAACGGTTTGGTGAACCACTGAACAACTTTGTGCGTGTTGCAAGTTCAACGTGCACTTCAAGGCCAACGATCATTTCCCAACCACCGGGCAACATTTGCTCTTCGGTCGCAACGATGGAACTAAGTGGACTGTCGCTCATTGCGCGCCTCCTGCTGCTGCCTCAAGTGCTCCACCCACGCGGAACATTGCTTCTTCGCCGAGCGCAGGTGCCAACACCTGAATGCCAACAGGCAAACCATGTGCACCTGTACCGAAAGGAACGCTCATCGCTGGGTGACCTGCAAGGTTCGTGGGGATTGTGTAGATGTCGCACAAGTACATCGACATTGGGTCATCGGCCTTTTCACCAAACTTGAAAGCAACCAACGGAGAAGTTGGCATCAAGATTGTGTCGACAGATTCATATGCCTTGTCGAAATCCTGCGCAATGAGGCGACGCACTTTGAGTGCCTTGCCGTAATACGCGTCGTAGTAACCAGCCGACAACGCATACGTGCCCAGCATGATGCGACGCTTTACTTCATCACCAAAACCAGCCGCGCGTGTTGCGCCGTACATGGCATTGGTGTCTGCAGCATTCACGCGCAATCCGTACCGCACGCCATCGAATCGAGCAAGGTTGCTGCTGGCCTCCGCTGGAGCAATGAGGTAATACGCCGTCAACGCATAGCCCAGGCTTGGCAATGTGATGTCAACAATCGTTGCGCCTGCAGCGGCAAGCGCTTCGAATGCGGCATCCAAACGTGCAGATACTTCAGGCTCTGCGCCACCAGGAAGATCAACAACGCGACCGATGCGCATGCCTGCAACACCTTGCGATGCTGCGCCAACAAGTGATGGTGATGGTTGCGGAATCGACGTGGAATCTTTTTCGTCATGGCCGGCGATGACTTCAGTAATCAACGCTGCATCAGCGACTGTTGTTGCGAATGGCCCAATCTGGTCAAGCGAGCTTGCATATGCAACGAGGCCGTAACGGCTGACGCGGCCATACGTTGGCTTTACGCCAACAACACCGCACAACGCCGCAGGCTGGCGAATGCTTCCTCCGGTATCGGAACCAAGACTGACAGGTGAGAAACCTGCAGCGACTGCGGCAGCACTTCCACCGCTGGAACCACCAGGAACACGCGCAGTATCAAGCGGGTTGCGAGTCGCACCGAATGCGGAATTCTCCGTGCTGGAGCCCATGGCGAATTCGTCAAGGTTTGTTTTGCCCACCATGACCGCACCTGCTGCGCGTAAACGCGTCACAACTGTTGCGTCGTATGGTGGCTTCCAACCTTCAAGAATCTTTGAAGAACATGTGGTCTCAATGCCGTGGGTGCACATGTTGTCTTTCAACGCAATGGGAACACCAGCAAGCGGACCAACAGGACGTCCTGCTGCAATGTCTGCATCGATGGCATCAGCTTGCGCACGTGCAACATCGGCTGTCACCAAGTTGAAAGCATTGATCTCCGACTCGCGGGCATCAATGCGCGCCAAGTGTGCTTCAAGAACTTCGCGTGCGGTGATGGAGCCTGCAGCGACTGCTGCAGCAATTTCTGATGCGGTGGTGGGAATCGTTGCCATGATCAGCCTTCTGTTCCGACGATGGGAGGAACACGGAAGCGACGTTCTTCTGCAGCAGGAGCTGATGCCAACACCTCATCAGTGTCGAGAGTGGGCAGTTCCACATCCTCGCGCATCACGTTCACCAGCGGGTACGGCTGGGTCATTGGCTCGATGCCAGTGAGATCGAGGGCGTCGATGTCTCCGAAATGGCCCATCACCTTGGCAAGTTGCTCGGTGAAGTTCTCTACCTGGGCGTCATCGATATCGAGGCGCGCGAGGTGAGCCACTTTGGCCACGTCGGCTGCGGAAATGGGGCTACCTGACTGGGTCACAGTGTCTAAGCCTACGAGCCGAGCGGGACGACACCCCCGCCCGTCTGGCTCTTCGGGCTACGCCGAAGGGTCTACAGGGGGGAATTCAGCCTGTCGCTTCTGCAAATAGCTAACAACGCCCTCTTTAAAGTCAGGACGCCCAAACGACTGTCCCATCAACTTCAGTGCATCAAGGCTTGCCGTTGCGACGTCCTTGTCGTAATCGCCATAGACCTGACGCTTCATCACCGACATTGATGATGGCGACACATTCATCGCAAGATCTGATGCGTATGCCATGACCACATCCATCAATTGGTCAGCGGGAACGACTTTGTTCACCATTCCCAATTGCTGTGCTTCGGTAGCCATGACGACACGGCTGGACATCAGCAGGTCCAATGCATTGGCTTGCCCCACAAGGCGAGGCAGTACCCACGAGATGCCGTACTCGGCAATGAGTCCGCGCTTCGAGAATGCACACGTGAACTTTGCAGTGTCAGCGGCAAAGCGCATATCGCACATCAGTGCTTGCACTAAACCAAGTCCAGCAGCGGCACCATTCACTGCCGCGATCACTGGCTTTGAGATACGCGTGATTTCATCTTGCATGCGGCCTTCAAGAATGTTGCTGTCATCTTTGCCATCAGCACTCTTCTCGGTGGGTATCCCTTGCAAGGTGCCCATGTCTGCACCGGCGCAGTAGCCCTTGCCAGCACCAGTCACCACGATGACGCGCACGTTGGTTTCTGCAACTGCTTTATCAATCGCATCGAAATACTCGACACCCATGCGACCCGTCCATGCGTTGAGACGCTCGGGGCGATTCAGCGTGATGAGCGCGATACCGGGCTCACGGACTTCATACAGAACTTCACTCATGTTCAGTGACCGTAGACGCTGGCGAGACGCGATGAGAACGCCGAGCATCAACAATCAAGAAAATCACGGAAGCACCGAATACCGCAATCGACACCCACTGATTCAGGCGTAAACCACCGGCCTGATGTGCAGGGTCGATTCGCAATCCTTCAATGAAGAATCGAAGCGCGGTGTAACCCGCTGCGTACCACGCAAGAAGACGACCGCGAGCTGGCTGGAAGCGTCGTTCGACGAGAATCAGCAGCCCGGCAAGCACTACGCAACCCAATGATTCATAAAGGAAAGTGGGGTGGAATGTGGTGCCGGCAGTTTCTCCCGCCTTGATTGCCACTGAATCAGACACGCGCAGGGCCCACGGCAAAGTCGTGGGACGACCAAAGAGTTCTTGATTCCACCAATTTCCCCAGCGACCAATTGCTTGTGCAATCGCAATGGCGGGCGCTGCGCAAGAAATGATTGCCCATGCATCAAGGCCGCGAATGCGCGCACGCCAGAAACCAACTGCAACACCGAGAGCAACACCACCCCAGATGCCTAACCCGCCATGCCAAATCATGAATGCTTCAGACCAGTTGCCACGGAATCGTTGGACGTCAGTAATCACGTGATACGCACGACCGCCTATGACGCCCGCAGGCACCGCCCACATTGCAATGGAGCTGAAATCGTCAATGGTGCCAACACCTCGCGCTTCCGCACGTCGTCCAGCGATACGCACGGCGACAACCACGCCCAACGCAATCATCAGCCCATAGGCATTAAGACGTACTGGTCCTAAATGAAGAGAACCGCTTGATGGACTAGGGATTGACGCGACAAGCGTTGCAAAATTCATCACGCAGTGACGCGCTGCGCGAAGGCAACTGCACCTTCAAAGATGATGCCCTTGTCATAGTCCTGCGTTGCAACGTGAAAGCTGCGTTCCAAGATCACTTGCTCTTTTGGGCCGCCGTAATTTGCCATCAATGCATCACTGTCGGCGGGGCTCACAACATGGTCCTGCACGGAAGAGAAAAGAAGCAGTGGCATCTTGGTCGCGCCATAACGCTGCGACAGTGGAACTAACCCATCGACCTGAAATGAAAGAAGCGCGGCAAGTGGTGTTCCTGGATACGCCGTTTCAACAACGCCAGGCTCCGCAATATCGGATCCAATTCCGTCCATCACTTCCGCTCCGCTGTCCACCATGCCCTTCAGCATTTCCAAGACTTCTGCAGGCTGTGGCTGTGTTGCGGGGTTCACACACACGAGTCCCACTACCTCTGGATGTTCAGCACCCACCCACAATGTGAGCGCACCACCCATCGACAGTCCCATCACAACAACTTTTGACACGCGCTTGGCAAGTGCTTGATATGCAGCCTCTGCATCACGGCTCCAATCGGCCCATCGGGTGGGGATCATGTCTTCCATCGCGGTGCCGTGACCAGCGAGTTGTGGCATTTCCACGTGAAAGCCGGCGGCCACGCATGCCTCGGCCAAACCGCGCATGGAACCAGGGTTTCCCGTAAAGCCATGCAATACAAGGACTCCTGCATCGCGGGTGCCGTTCACAGAGAGTGGCTCAGCTCCTGGAATAGTTGGTGCGGTCATAACGGGCTCCTCGGTTATCGCAAGTTCAATCGCTACTCCGAGTGTATGTGAGTTGACTATCGGGAAGAGACGCCCGTCTCACCTCACCACTGGTATTGACCCCCACACCTCTTTACTGGTGGACTAGTCAGGCTTATGCCGTCCTCCTCTCGCCTTCAACGTCAGCGCAAGGTCGACGGATACGCCATCGCGGCCATTGCTCCCGTTGTCGCACTTCTTCCTGCTTGGCTCACTGCCATTGCGGCCATCTGGTGGGTACTGCAACTATTCGTTCCCGTCAGTTTCGTGCTCTTTGCACTTGCGTCCTTCTTTACTGGCGCGCTCTTATTTGTTCGCCCTGTGCAACGTGTTGTTTTGCAACGTCTCCTTGGCGCACGTACTCCCACTCGTGCCGAACATGAATCGCTGCATCGTGCTTGGCATGTTGTCGCTCAGGCAAATCACATTGCCCCCGGAGATTTCGTTCTTGCAGTGGCTGATTCCGAAGAGCTGAATGCATTCGCATCAGGTGGACACCTTGTTGTTGTATCCAGTTGGGCGATCACAAATCTCTCACATGAAAAATTGTGCGGAGTTCTTGCGCATGAGTTAAGTCATCACATGGGCATGCACACCATTGCGCTCACAGTGGGACAGTGGCTAACGATTCCCATCATCTTGCTTGCGCGTGTCGGATTCTTTTTGCAAAACATCGCTCATGCTGCAACTGACACGTTTGCACGCCGTGAAAATGCTGCTGCGTTTCTCGGACGCACCATTGCCGGAGTTCTCACGATTGTCTCGTGGCTCTTTCTCTCGATGATCACCATTTCTCAGATCATCGGAAACGCCGTTGGCAAGGGTGCCGAGTTCAAAGCAGATGAGACCGTTATCTCCATGGGCTTTGGCAATCAACTACGGGATGCATTGCGCATCGTGGTGAACACCGGGCATGGCGAACGTGCCACTCACTGGCGTGACCGCCTGGTGACCACTCACCCCCCTGCTCGCACCCGTATTGCCCGTATCGATGCCCAACTTCGTAGGACCCCAAAGGGTCGTCCCCGATAGCGTTTGACTTGTTATGACAAGTCTCCCCGGCGATCCATTCCTCGCAGCGGCTCGCGGTGAGCACGCAGCCCACACCCCCGTGTGGTTTATGCGCCAGGCAGGACGCAGCCTTCCCGAATACCGCAAGATTCGCGGCGAAGGAAGCATCCTCGACGCGATCAAGCAGCCAGAGCTCGCCGCAGAATTCACTCTGCAGCCCGTCCGTCGTCACAACGTGGATGCTGCAGTTCTGTATTCCGACATTGTCGTGCCGCCTCACGCAGTTGGATTCGGCATTGACGTCGCCCCGGGCACTGGACCTGTTGCATCACAACCGCTGCGCACACGTGATGATCTGTCCCGACTTCGTCCGTTAGAGGTGTCCGACATCTCTTATGTCGTCGACACCGTCAAGATTCTTGCCAACGAATTGAAAGTTCCTCTTCTTGCGTTTGCTGGCGCTCCATTCACTGTGGCTAGCTATCTCATCGAAGGTCGCCCGAGCAAGACATACCAAAACACGAAATACCTCATGCGTGCAGACACACCGTTGTGGCACGACGTGATGGAGCGTCTCGTTCAACACTCTGTTGAATTCATCTCTGCGCAACTCACTGCAGGTGCTGAGGCCTTCCAGGTATTCGACTCCTGGGCTGGCTCCCTTTCTCGCGCCGACTACGACACTTTCGTCAAGCCACATACCACTGCGGTTTATGCACAACTCGCAGAACGTCACCCGGGGGTCAAAGGCATTCACTTCGGAATCGGCTGCGACCATCTGTTGGAGTCAATGAATTCCGTCGGCAACGCAGTCATGGGACTCGACTGGCGCACACGCATCACTGATGCGCGTGCACGACTCGGCGCGAACACCGTCGTACAAGGCAACCTCGATCCAGCTCTTGTTCTGGCCGGTACCGACATTGCACTACAAGGCGCAGCAGACGTATTGAAAGACAACGCTGGACACCCTGGCCATATTTTTAATCTTGGCCACGGTGTTCAACCAGATACCAACCCAGAAGTCCTCACTGCAGTTGTTGATTTCGTTCACACGGAGACTCGTAAATGAGCAATGAAAACCGCACCGCAGTCGTACTCATGGCGTATGGAACACCACGGACCAAAGAAGAAATTCTTCCCTATTACACAGACATTCGTCGTGGCCGTCCCCCCACGGAAGAAGCACTGCAAGACCTCATCAATCGCTACGAAGCAATTGGTGGCTTGTCTCCGCTAAAGCAGCTCACTGAAGCGCAGCGCGATGCTTTGCAGCGCGAATTAGATGCACTCTCACCAGGCACGTACCAAGTGTTTCTTGGCCTCAAGCATGCAACGCCATTCGTGGAGGAAGCAGTGGCCGAAGTTGTATCACTTGGCTTCAAGAAAATTGTGGGACTTGTTCTTGCACCGCATTTCTCCTCTTACTCAATTGGTCAGTACATCGGTCGCGTACGCGAAGCTGCTGCACCACATGACATTGAGGTTGTTGGCATCGATTCATGGGCGCGAGAAGAAGCCTTTATTGAATTCCTCGCTGAGGACATGAAGAAGAAATTGGCAACCATGCCAGAACGCACGAAGGTGTTGTTCACAGCTCACTCATTGCCGCAACGCATTATTGATGGCGGCGACCCATACCCCGATGAACTTCGTGCAACGGCCGAACTTGTCGCTGAAAAGGTAGGGCTGACCCGTTGGTCGCAGTGGTCCATCGCATGGCAATCAGCAGGCCGCACGCCTGAACCGTGGATCGGCCCCGACATTCTTGAAGTCATTGACCAAATCGCAACGACAAAGTCAACCGATGAGCCCATTGATGGCGTTCTTGTTTGTGCGTGTGGTTTCGTAGCCGACCACCTTGAGGTTCTCTACGACCTTGATATCGAAGCCGCTCACCGCGCTGCACCACTTGGTCTCGCATTCGCTCGTATCGAGTGCGTCAATGACGATCAGAAAGTAATGAACGCTTTGGCGAAACGAGTCATCTCCGCATGAGCAATGCGCATCGGGTTGTTGTCATCGGTGGTGGCGTTGCTGGTTTAACCGCTGCGCTTTCCATCATCGCGGACTCACCAACTCCGGTGCAGGTCACTGTGCTCGAGGCCAAAGACTCAGTCGGTGGCATCATTCGCACATCACCATTTGCAGGACTGCCTGCAGTTGACGAAGCTGCAGATGCGTTTCTTGTTCGAGTTCCACATGCTCAACAACTTGCAGCAGAACTAGGACTCGGAGCAGCCCTCACGTCACCCACTGGTGCTCATGCATCGGTCTGGCACAACGGGCTCTACGACATCCCAGGCGATCTATTGCTCGGTGTACCCGCCAAAGCACGTGCGTTTGCAATGTCGCCTCTGTTCTCCCCGCTCGGTAAAGCACGCGCCGCCATTGAGCCACTTCTTCCACGCACCACCGACAACGATTCCATCGGTCATTACGTTCGTCGTCGGTTTGGAAGCCAAATTCACGAACGACTTGTCGACCCATTGGTAGGAAGCATCTACGCCGCAAACACTGATGATTTCTCCATGGCAGCTGTTCCACAGTTGGCAGCTCTCACAGCAGAACGCAGCATGTTGCTCGCCGCAGGTCGTGCACGTAAAGCTGCGACAAAGAATGCAACACCTGGTGCCCCCATTTTCGGTGCGCCTATTCGCGGCATGGGTGCACTCATTGAGACATTGACGCAACGAGTCACTTCACTTGGTGCAAGCATCGTGCTGAACTCTCGCGTGCACAGCATCACGAAATCGGGTCACCACTATCACGTGCACTCAAATGACAAGCAGTACGAATGCGATGCAATTGTTGTGGCCTCACCTGCACGACATAGTGCGCCGTTCATTCACGATCTCGATAAACGCGCGAGTGAATTACTTGCAGAGTGGACACACGCTTCTGTTGTGCTCATCACTCTTGCGGTGCCAGCAAAGGATTGGCCTGCAAAACTCACCGGCAGTGGCTACCTTGTTCCGAAACCCGATCAGCGATGGGTCACAGCGGCATCATTCGGATCTAACAAATGGGCTCACTGGCGCCCCGCTGACGGCTCAATGATTCTTCGCGTGTCACTTGGACGTGATGGCCTTGATGTCATGCATTTCGATGATGACAAACTTCTGAACTTGGCTCTTGCCGATATGAAACTTCATCTTGGATTCGATATCGAGCCAAAAGAAGTGCGCATCTCGCGCTGGGGAGAATCCTTCCCGCAGTACCGCCCACATCACTTCGCTCGACTGGCTGAAGTGGAACATTCACTGAGTGCCAAAGCACCGGGAATCGTGTTTGCAGGCGCCAGTTACCGAGGCATCGGCATCCCCGCTTGCGTTCAACAAGCACGGGCTGCTGGTGAAACAGTTCTTGCTCACCTCGCAACGCTGTAAGGATAGAGAGATGCGTCGTGTCGGCATTCTTCTTGCATCACTTGCATGTGTTGTCCCCATGGTCTCTGGGCCTGTCTCTGCCACTGCGCTCACCCACCCACCTGCAGCGTCTATCTCTGCCCGAAAAATGGCACCTGTCGGAACGCTCTCGATCCCACGCCTCAAAGTGAAGTCAACTATTTACATCGGTGTCACCGACGAACAATTCAACGTCGGTGTTGGCGAATGGCCCGGCAGCCCACAGCCAGGCACGCTGGGAAACATCGTGATTGGTGGTCATCGCACGTCGGGGCATCGACCATTTGCAAACATCCACAAGTTGAAAACTGGGGATGTGATTTATCTCAAGAAAAATGGGAAGACCTTCCGATACCTGGTGGCTAGATCATTGGTGGTTTCAAAGACTGCGATGTGGATTACCAAGCCGACGCCGACGTCCACTCTCACACTGTTCTCCTGTCATCCTGTCGGGAAGACGTCCCATCGCTACGTCATCCGTGCGACATTCTCACCAGAATGAAACAAGCATTCCGTCCACTGATTGCTGGACTCTTCATTGCAGCATCAATGCCTCCCTGGGGTTGGTGGCCACTGAGCTTCATCGGCATTGCGCTCTACGCATCCATTGCGCGTGAACGTCGAACTGCTTCTCCCTTTGTTACCGCATTCATCTTTGGAATCGGTTGGTATTTACCCGCCATGGCGTGGATGTGGTTTCTTACAGCTCCTGGTTATCTCATCGTCGTACTTCTCTTTGCATCACTGCATGGCCTAGCTGCACGGGTAGCTGCATTCTTTCCGGAGGGAAATAGCCACACTGCAGCTCTCATTGTGTTTCATTCGCTCGCTGAAACAGTGCGACTTTCATTGCCTTTCGGTGGAGTACCGCTCGCGACACTTGCCATCGCACATGCGGACAGTCCACTTGCACATCTTGCGCCTTGGCTGGGCGTCATCGGACTCTCCACTGTTGTGCTGTGGATCGGCATGTCACAGCATCGCATTCGACTTCTTCTCGTTGTCACCGTGCTCATTGGTATCGCATCTCGCTGGGATGGCACGACTGACACCGGTCGCACCGTCCATCTCACTGCCATTCAAGGAGGTGGCGAACAAGGCACACACGCAGTGAACACTGACCCACGTGAAGTGTTTCTGCGTCATCTCGCATTGACAAAAACGCTTCAACCCGATGCGACTCGCACGGCAGTTGTCTGGCCAGAGAATGTCATCAATGTGTCGGCAGACGGACTCTTCTTTGACAGCCGTGAATACACCGAGTTATTGGCCGAAGCGAAACGACTTTATGTTCCATTCGTCGTCGGCATTACAGAAGATGCAGGAAACGATGCATTCACTAATGCTCAGGTAGTCATCGATCCGGAACTCGGCATCACATCTCGTTACGACAAGGTGCGACGAGTTCCCTTTGGTGAATACATGCCAATGCGCTCACTTCTTGCGAGCCTCGGAGCACCCACGCATTTGGTTCCCCGCGATGCGCGTTCGGGAGATGCACGTGGATGGATTGACATTGCTAGCGAACGCGCCTCTGTTGCCATCTCATGGGAAGTGTTCTTTGGTGGGCGCGTCAATGAAGGCGTCAGCGATGGTGCGGGGTACATCATCAACCCCACGAATGGGTCCAGTTACACCTGGACCATCTTGCAAACCCAACAAGTGGCGTCGTCCCGATTGCGTGCCCAAGAGCAGGGCCGATGGCTGTTGCAAATCTCCCCCACCGGCTTTAGTGGATTTGTTGGTCCGGACGGGCACATGTACGACCGCACAAAGGTCTCCGAAGCGGCCATCATTGACCGCGTAATCCCCGTGCGCACAGGGCGAACGCTCTATTCGTACCTTGGGAATGGGGTCTACATTGCCCTTCTCATGGCTGCAGCATTCCTCATTGCCCGCCGAAGCTACCGAGCCTTTCCACAGGGTGCCAGTTAGCCTCAATCGCCTATGTCAGGCGCGTACGACCCCAATGGCCCCCTGCGCATTGCGTATCTCACATATCGCGGCAAACCGCATGTGGGCGGGCAGGGCGTGTACACCCGTCACCTCACTAAGGCACTTGTCGATCTTGGACATTCCGTAGAGGTTTTTGGCGGTCAGCCATACCCCGTACTTGACGATCGCATCGAGCTACACAAGTTGCCCAGCCTCGATCTGTTCAACGATCAGTATCCAGGCCGTATCCCTGGCTACTGGGAAATCAAATCATGGCCAGACTTCGTCGAAGCTGCCCGTTTGTTCCGTGGCCAGTTCGCAGAACCTCTCACCTTCAGCAAGCGCGTATACGGCGAACTGAAGACTCGCGTCAATGATTTTGACCTCGTTCATGACAACCAGTGCCTCGGGTATGACATCTTGAAGATTGAAAAGATGATTCCCACCATCGTCACGTTGCATCACCCCATTACGCGTGACCGCGAATTGGAAATGACTCATGCTGCAACACCAAAGCGTCGTCGTTCCTTGAAGCGTTGGTATTCCTTCGTTGAGATGCAAGGAAAAGTTGCAAGCAAGATGCCGCGCATTGTTGTGGTGAGCGAGAACAGCATCAATGACATCAACAAAGACATGGGCGTCGAACGCGATCGCATGCGGCTAGTTCCCGTCGGCGTGGATCCTGATCTCTTCAAGCCTCTCGCCAATGTTCAGCGCAAGCCTGGTCAACTCATCACGACTGCATCAGCAGACGTTGCACTGAAAGGCCTCTCCTTCCTGTTGGAGGCAATGGCTCAGTTGCGCAAAGAGCGCGAAGTTCGTCTCACCATCATTGGTAAGCCGCGCCCGGGACACAGCATGGACCTCATCGAGTCACTTGGTTTGATGCCCTACATCGACTTCGTATCAGGTGTAAGCGACGAACGAATCGTTGAGCTCTACGCAGAAGCAGAACTAGCAGTTGTGCCGAGTCTTTACGAGGGATTCAGCCTTCCAGCAATTGAAGCGATGAGCACAGGTATCTGTCTTGTTGCAACAGATGGTGGCGCACTTCCTGAAGTCACCGGGACTGATGGCGAAACTGTTCTTCAGTGCCCTGCCGGCAACGCCGATGCACTCGCAGCAGCGATTCGTCGTGGTCTCGACAGCGCAGAACTTCGCGCCCGCGTGGGTGAAGCAGGCCGTCAACGCGTGGTGTCGCGTTGGAGCTGGAGGCATTGCGCCTCACTCACCGTCGATCAATATCGAGAAGTTCTTGAAATGCCGCACAATCAAGCCAAGTTGCAGAAGCGGGGATAACTCCATGCTCACTATTCGATTCAACAAACTCGGTCTTCGTCCCGGCGACAAGTTCCTTGATGCTGGTGCAGGTTTCGGACGTCATGCTTTCGAAGCAGCACGACAAGGCGCGACTGTGTACGCACTCGACTGGGCACAAGAAGAAGTCGTTGGTACTCGCGCAGTCTTTGGCGGCATGGTGTACGAGCGTGAAATTCCCCGTGCCAACTTTGGTGGCGTTCTTCGCGGTGATGCAACACGCCTTCCCTTCGCAGACAACACGTTCGACTGTGTTGTCACTTCTGAAGTACTTGAACACATTCAAGATGACGTCACCGCAATCTCAGAACTTCACCGCGTGCTGAAGCCAGGCGGCTCCCTTGGCGTCACCGTTCCTACGTGGTGGCCAGAGAAGATCAACTGGATGCTGTCGGATGAATACCACGCACCAAAAAGTGTCGGCGGACATGTTCGTATCTATTCCGCGACAGAACTCAAGGCAAAGCTGCAGTCGGCAGGCCTTGAAGTGCGCGACTCGCATCACGCACATGCATTGCATTCACCGTACTGGTGGCTGAAGTGTGCAGTCGGACCACGCAACGAAGACCACCCTCTCGTAGCGAAGTACCGCAAGCTTTTGGAATGGGACATCATTGAAGGTCCGAAGTCCATGCGCATCGCAGAGCGAGTTCTCAGCCCGGTTCTCGGCAAGAGCTTTATCGTTTATTCCACGAAGCCATTTATTGCTGGCGCATCATCATGACCAAGAACATGCCGCACTTGCCGGGCATCCTCACCACGGCTGACCTTGCAAAAACGGCTGATTCCATTGAGGCTTTGCAGCTCTCCAACGGAATGATTCCTTGGTATCCGAACGGTCATTGCGACCCCTGGAACCATGTTGAAACCGCTATCGCTCTCGACATCATGGGCCGTCACGATGCAGCGTTCGCTGCCTACACCTGGCTTGCCAACAACCAGGACGCAACTGGTTGGTGGTTTAACTACTACTTGCCTGACGGCTCAATTGAAGATCGCAAACTCGATACCAATGTGACGGCATATATTGCTGCGGGCGTGTGGGCTCACTGGCTCTGCACACGCGACACCAAAGCTGTTGCATCTTTGTGGCCGACAGTGCGCAAGGCGCTCAATTGGGTCATGGACATGCAGCGCCACGACGGCACCATCACATGGGCACGTGAAGTGAACGAGAAGCCATGGGATTACTCATTGCTCACTGGCTGCTCGTCCATTCGTCACGCATTGCATTGCGGTGCGGCATTGGGTGATTTACTCAATGACCCGCAACCACAGTGGACATCCGCTGCCGATGCAATTGACCGTGTGATCAACACCGACCTCACTGCGTTTGAATCAAAAGATCGTTGGGCCATGGACTGGTACTACCCCGTTCTCACTGGTGCGATGACTGGCGTACGCGCCAAAGCTCGACTTGCAGAGAGCTGGGACAAGTTTGTTCTTGACGATCGTGGCGTTCGTTGCGTGTTCGACGAGCAATGGGTCACGGCAGCTGAAACGAGCGAGTGCTCTATTGCGCATTGCGCTGCAGGCGACCGCGAAACAGCGAGCGAGTTATTGCTGTGGACAATGCCTCATCGTCGCGAAGACGGCGCGTACTGGACAGGCATTGTGTATCCGTCCGACCCAGACAAGACGATGGTGCACTTCCCTGCTGATGAATATTCTGCATACACAGCGGCAGCCATCATCATGGCGGCCGATGCAATTAGCGGCGGTTCACCAGCGTCGTCATTGTTCACGAAGCCAATGGCCCGCAAGAACGCACACCTTCAGGTTCCCGCTCTTTAATTACACGCGGCGGAGAATACGAAGCGATCCTTCGACGCTCGTCTCTTCGAACAATCCACTTGCAATCGCAGGCAAGTAAATGTTCTCGTATGGAGGACGTCCACCATCTGCAGGGTTCTCAAATACATCGTGAATCGCCAGCGTTCCACCATGCGCAACACGCGGTGTCCATAATTCATAATCAAGCGTTGCGGGCTCCACACCATGGCCACCATCGATAAACAAAAACGCCAGCTCTGTTGTCCAATTGCGCGCAACGGTCGGTGAATCACCCACGACAGCAATCACTACATCGGTGAGTCCCGCATCAACGATGGTGGCACGGAAACGCGGCAACGTATCCATGCGTCCCGTGCGTTCATCCACGAGGTCCGGTTCGTGCCATTCCCATCCGGGCTGGTTCTCTTCACTACCCATGTGATGATCAACGGCGTACAACGCGCGACCAGTTTCGCGAGCAGCGCCGCCCAACCACACAGTTGAGCGACCACAGTAGGAACCCACCTCAAGAAATGGGCCTGTCACTGCACCAGCAGCTGACATCGCCGCGTCATACAAGGCATCGCCTTCGTTCTCAGGCATGAAGCCTCGTGCAGCTAACGCATGCGCACGCAAAGTTGGATTCAGACTCACCATGTATCCCAATGAATAATGCTGTCCGCGTGTGGACGCGTTGCAGGTTTGAAGTCGGTGCCTTGTGTATACGCAAGTGGGGACAAACATGCTTGTTGGACAGTCTCGAATGGAATACCGAGGATGTCCGCGACTTGCTGTTCCATCATGAGATGAACAGTGGTCCACGCAGTGCCGAGGCCACGCGCACGTGCCGCAAGCATGAAGCTCCACATCGCAGGCAGCACATTGCCCATCATCGATGCGGCCATCATTGCTGGCGCACCTTCAACACGAGAGCCCACATTGCACGCGATGACCAACGCAGGCGCATCACCCATGTGATCGCCAAGGAAGTCAGCTGATGAAGCCGAGCGACTCTGTTGTGCGTTTTCTACATCAGTGCTCTTCTCAATAGAGCCGATGTAGATGCCGTCAAGAGAACGGTAGATGTCGTAACACTGGCGATAGACCTCGCCGATGGCCTTTCGCTTAGCTTCATCGCGCACCACAACAAACTGCATCGTCATGTTGTTCGAACCTGATGGAGATTGCATCGCAATATCCACGCATTCACGAATTACGGAATCTTCAACGGGACGTGAAAAATCAAGACGCTTTCGTACTGCACGTGTTGTTGTGAGCAATTGGTCAGCATCCAACGGTAAAAGAGGCATGAAACGACCCTACTATGGGGTCATGGCTAGCCCTCTTGACGCACTTGTTTCCCTGCTTGATCTTGAAGTCATTGAAGTCAACATCTTCCGTGGACGCTCTCCCGAAGAAAATGCGGTTCGCGTCTTTGGCGGCCAGGTGGCCGGACAGTCCCTTGTTGCTGCATCACGCACTGTCGATGAACCATCTCGACATGTGCATTCGTTGCATGCTTACTTTTTGCGCCCTGGCGACCCAAGTGCACCCATTCTGTACGAAGTAGATCGACTTCGTGATGGTCGCAGCTTCACTACTCGCCGCGTCGTTGCAATTCAGCACGGTGAGGTCATCTTCAACTTGCAGGCAAGTTTTCATGCATCAGAGCCAGGCCTTGACTGGCAGATTCCTTCACCTCTGAACCTTCCTGAACCTGAATCACTCCCCGACTTCAAAACTCGTATGGCTCCATTCAAAGAGCAGATGGGCGAATGGTATGACAAGCCGCGTCCGATCGACCTTCGATACATCGATGGCTCACCTTTTGAACGTCAAGGCGTAGAAAGCAACGGACAACGAGTCTGGCTACGCGCGGACGGCTCACTTCCTGAAGATCCTGTGTTGCATGCGTGCATCGCAACATACGCAAGCGACATGACTCTGCTCGACACCACGCTTCTTCCCCATGGTCTTGGATGGAACGAAGGTGGCGTGCAAATGGCGAGCCTCGATCATGCGATGTGGTTCCACCGCCCATTCCGTGCAGATGATTGGCACCTCTATGACCAGCGCGCCATCTCTACGTCCAATGCACGTGGTCTTGCCGGCGGCTCCATCTACACACAGGACGGCCACCTTGCCGTCACTGTCGTGCAAGAGGGCCTCATCCGCGTAAAGCCCAACGAATAATGCGTCGCTGGGCGCTACTCGTCTTCGCGCTCGCGATCACTGCGTGTTCTCAGAGCACCACCACACCGTCTTCGAGCACATCAGTCACCACCACGACTCCAGGTGCACCAGTGGAGTATTCCGCACAAACCATCGGAAAGCTCGAAGGTGTCGTCGACCTCGTTGAACGTTCTCCTGAAGACAACTGGTTTTATGTTGTTTCTCAGAAGGGCACCATTGAACGTTGGACACGCGACGGCAATCGCATCGACACTGTTCTTGACATCACTGCGATGACTCAAGGCGAAGGTGAACGCGGTCTTCTTGGATTTGCTGTTCGCCATCTTCCAGCAAAAACTGACGCCTTCATCAACTACACGAACAATGATGGCGACACTGTCATCTCGTGGATTGCAGTGAATGACGACGGCACTCTTGATAACTCACGCAGCATCACTGGCACTGCATTCCTTACGATCAAACAACCGTACGCAAACCACAA
>JBEDFA010000015.1:0-4208 GCA_041175365.1 Actinomycetota bacterium
AAGGTGTCCTGAAAGGCAGCAAGAGCCTCGAAGACAATGTTTCAGTCACAGGAGTTTCCGTTGAGCGCATCGGTGAAGGTGTGGGAATTCTCAGCATCCTTCAGCGCGTCATTCCGACCTACTCAGGCGCCACCAAAGGACCGATGTCTTTCGTCGTGAAGTACCCCACGGAAGATGCAACACAGCGCTTCACGGCGGACGCACTGGCTCTCTACATTCGAGAGCTCGTCTTCTACAAAGACTGCGCACCGGATGCGCCATTTAAAACTGCAAAGTGTTATGCGCAGGCAATTGCCGGCGACAACACTGACTTCACCATCGCGATGGAAGACATCAGTCACTTCACGCAGCTCAACCAACTTGAAGGCGTCAGCTTTGAGCAGTCAAAAGTGTTGCTGGAAGTCCTTGCCGATTTCCATGCCATGTGGTGGGGCAGCCCAAAGTTGCCGAACTACGTTGAAACTTTCCAGCCGCTGAATAACCCCACCTACAACGCAGTTCTACCGATGTTGTGGACGGGTGGTTGGCCTGCAGCAGTCGAACATGCCGGCGATCTCATCTCTGATGCCGTGCGAGACATTGGTGATCTCTGGGCAGGAAAAGTGCCCTGGATGCTCGAGAACCTCTCGGGTCCGGTCACCATGTGTCACGGCGACTACCGCGCCGACAACCTCATGTTCGATGGCGACAGACCAGTCGCAATTGACTTCCAAATTGTCGGTACCGGCTCAGGCATGTACGACGTGGGCTACTTCATCAGTCAGTCCATCACCACCGATGTCCGTCGTGGTCGCGACAAGGAGCTTGTTGACATATACCTCGATCGTTTGGAATTCCATGGCATTGACATCGACCGTGACGAAGCATGGCGTCAGTATCTCATCGCCATCACTTTCTGTGTCACCTACGGCGTGACCATCTTTGCTGGCTTCCCCGAACAGAATGAGCGTGGCCAGAAGCTGGTGCGTGACATGTTCTTGCGTGCACTCTCTTGCGTGGAAGACAACGACGCACTCAGCGTCATTCGGTAAATAATTAGCAACTCACGCTCATCTATTTGAGGCAGAATGTTGCGATGAGTGAACATTCACATGATCATGGCCGCGGCGTCCTACAGCAACTGGGTGCAGAAGGACGCGAGCTACGTACGTTGATTCCTGAGGTGTATTCAGCATTCGGTGAACTGCACAATGTTGCAATGGCTGAAGGTTCTCTTGACAAGAAAACCAAGGAACTCATTGCACTTGCAATCGGCATTTCATCGCGATGCGATGGTTGTATTGCCAATCATGCACGTGGGGCAGCTCTTGCAGATGCAACAGAAGCAGAAGTTGCTGAGACCATTGGCGTTGCCATACTGATGGCCGGCGGACCCGCAACTGTGTACGGTCCTCGCGCGTTTGCCGCCTTCCGCGAATTTGAAAAGAAATCCGCCGAATAATTAGGTCTGGCTTAGTGGCCAATCACCTTGTTGATGCGCACTGGAATGGTGCGAGGTCCGCGAACCTGTCCACCAGCCCATGTGACTTCGGCATCTTCACGAAGTTCAAACTCTGGCACGCGTGCCAAGAACTCTTCAATTGCAACACGCATTTCCATACGAGCAAGGTTTGAACCAACGCAACGGTGGATACCTGCACCGAACGCAACGTGGCGGTTGTGTTCGCGATCGATGATGACTTCATCGGGACGCTCAAAATGTTCAGGGTCACGGTTTGCCGCCGGGAATGCCATCAGAATGCGATCGCCCGCCTTCATGGGGCATCCTTCGTATTCCATGTCTTCATTCACAAGACGAGCCATTGTCACTGGTGAATACGCACGCAGGAATTCCTCCACTGCACTTGGAATGAGTTCTGGTTCCTGTACCAAACGGATGCGGTCTTCAGGATGTGTCGCAAGGTGCCACAACGAAGATCCGATACCGCTCCACGTGGTGTCAACACCGGCAATCAACAACAAGCCACACATTCCGAGGATGAGACCGTCAGGGTATGGTTCACCATCATGTTCAGCGTGCACCAGTTCACCGATGAGGTCACTTGTGCTTCCTGTTTCACGACGGTTGCGAATTTCGCCCATAAAGAAATCTTGAAGTTCAGCACGTGTCTTAATGCGAAGTTCAGGATTGGTAAGACCTGCTTCAAGAGTGTTGCGCACCCATGTTGTGAATTGATCTTTCATGTTGGTGGGAACACCCAACATGGTGGCAATCACTTGTGCAGGAATCTGCTGTGCGTATTCCACTGCGATGTCAGCTTCTGACTTACCAGCAATGGAGTCCATGAGTTCGCGACACCATGCGCGTGTGAACACTTCGAGTTCATCAACGGCCTTCGGAGAAAAGTCTGGCAACAACTGACGACGTGTCCATGTGTGCATTGGCGCATCAACAGAAATTGGAGCTGCAGGAGCTGGACCGTATGCACCAGAACCTGGAGCTTCTGCTGGAGGCACAACAATGATTTCGCGCGAAGAGAACTTCTCTGGCTCGCGCGCCATCTTGGTCACGATGTCATAGGTAGTCGGCAACCAGGAACCGCCCCACTTATCGGTGTGCGCAATCGGGCACTTCTCGCGAAGGTCATCCCAAATCTCAAATGGATTCTCGATGTATTCCTTGCTGAAGATGTCGTATTCGCTGGTCCAGTCGATCATCTCGCTCACGGATGCCCCCTTTGGCTGAATTTCCTTAATGGTGAGAATAACTCTCCACTAGGAGTGACGCTAGCCACAGGCATACGATTCGCCCATGTCGAACCTTGAAGTATCTGCCGATCCTCGCTCCCTGGGCTTAGACCCCACCCGTTTGGACCGAATTCAGACCCATTTCGCCAAATACGTCGACGAAGGGAAGCTTCCTGGGTATCACATCACGGTTTCTCGCGGTGGCGAGCTGGCCTACAGCACCAAATATGGTCATGCCGACGTTGAGAACGGCAAGCCCATCGCCGACGACACCATCTATCGCATCTATTCCATGACGAAGCCCATCTGCGCGGTCGCCGCAATGATCTTGTGGGAAGAGGGCCTCTTCGAGATGCACGACCAGGTGAAGTGGTTCATTCCCTCTTTCGCCAATCAGAAAGTCTTCCGTTCGGGCACTCTCACTGCTCCACGATTCGAGCCAGTGACCGAGCCCATGGAGATGTGGCACCTCTTCACACATACCGCCGGCCTGACGTATGGCTTTGTGTATTCAAACCCCGTCGACCAGATGTATCGCAATGCAGGTTTTGAGTGGGGCGTCCCACGCGATGCATCGCTCGGCGACATCTGCGACATGCTCGCTGACCTCCCCCTCATGTTCCAACCAGGAACTGAATGGGCGTACTCCATGTCCATCGACATCATCGGTCGCGTTGTTGAGGTGTTGTCCGGAATGTCTCTCGGCGAGTTCATGAAGAAGCGCATCTTTGATCCGCTCGGAATGACCGACACCGCATTCCACTGCGAAGCATCTAAAGCTGATCGCCTTGCATCTCTGTACGTCCCGAACCCTGCTGACCGCAAGATTCTTCGTAACGATGCGGCGGGTGCTGGTGCATTGCACGAACCAAAAGCGCATCTCGGTGGTGGCGGTCTTGTGTCGACGACCTCTGATTACTTGAAGTTTGCAGAAATGCTCCGCAACGGGGGCGAATACAACGGCGTGCAAATTCTTTCGCCGCGCACTGTGCAATTCATGGCATCAAATCATTTGCCAAACAACGCAGACCTCACCGCATTCGGACGTCCGCTTTTCGCGGAAACAGCATTCGATGGAGTGGGATTCGGTTTGAGCATGAGTGTCACCATTGACCCCGTCAAGGCAAAGGTGCTCGGCAGCGTTGGTGATTACGGCTGGGGTGGTGCTGCCAGCACCAACTTCACCGTTGATCCAAAAGAAAATCTTGTGTACATGATAATGACGCAGCTCATGCCTTCCAGCACGTGGCCACTACGTCCACAACTTAAGCAGCTGGTACACCAAGCGCTTGTCGATTAGAGATTCGCTTCATTTGTGCGGACAGCACAATCAACATCACAACTCCTGTGCCAATGATGACCAAGCCTTGAGCCATGTCGTTGTTCACCCACCGTGTCACTGTCATCACGATTCCTGTCACGATGCAAAACGCACCTGCAATCAACAACTCAGGTGCCAGCAACTTTGTGCCAAATGCGAACAATGCGATGCCCGTGATGATTGGAATCACGCGGCCGTT
>JBEDFA010000016.1:0-5188 GCA_041175365.1 Actinomycetota bacterium
GGCGGATTCTCAGACGAGGCTGTTCTGCACGAGTCTCGTGTCATCCCTATTCCGGCGAAGCTCACCGATGGTCAGGGTGCAACGTTCATGCAGAGCTATCTCACTGCATGGTTCGCTTTCAATTTCCGCGCATCAATTGTGGAAGGCGACACCATGTTGGTGTTGGGCGCCGGCGGCGGCGTTGGTCTTGCAGCAGTTGATCTAGCAGTGGCCATGGGCGCTCGTGTCATCGCTGCAGCCTCATCAGAAGAGAAGCGACAGCTCGCGCTTGATCGAGGTGCGTTTGCGGTCATTGATACAACTACGGAAGATCTCAAACTTCGTGCGCGAGAGTTGTCAGGTAATCAACTTGATCTTGTTTATGACCCCGTCGGTGGGGAACTGGCAGAACAAGCTTTGCGTGCATTGTCACCTGGTGGCCAATACATGGTTGTTGGTTTCGTCGGTGGTATTCCGAAACTGCCGGCAAACCTCATTCTCCTCACCAACCGCACTGTCGTAGGTGTTGATTGGGGCGCATGGATGATGCGCAACCAATTGGAGAACGCACGCATGTTGATGGACGTACTGGGTGAAATTGGTGACGGAAAATTGCATCCAGTGGAGCCAGTGACGTACCCCATGTCTCAGGCATCACAAGCATTGCGCGATATGCAGAATCGCAAGATCGCTGGCAAAGTCGCGCTCATTCCTGATTTCAAATAAGAACTACGGAGTGCAGCTTGCTGTGCCTTGATCGTAGGGAAGTCGGTCCATTGCACTGACAAATGCCCACGTGAATGAAGTCGGTGTGAATGTCACGTTCATGACGCCATGTTCGATATTGGTGCGGTACTGGCTTCCAGGAACTGTTGCATCAATGGGGTACACAGGTGCACCGCCAAGACCGGTGATGAAGAGGGGCACGCCACCCACTGTTGGAGCGCCGGTGGTGCCCAGAGGTTCGAATCGCTCGTAATGATGATCATGTGCGGTGAAAACTGCGTCAGCCCCACCGTTGACCGCTGCTTCCCACAAGTACTGCACAGTTGCTGTTGCGTAGCGACCGCTTGAAACAAATGGATGATGCATCATGACCGCTGCGCAACGACCTTCCGTGCGTGCGCGTTGCAATTCCGTGGTGAGCCATTGCGTTTGCGGCGATGTTGCGGAACAGCCGGCAAAAAGCAGGCCTTGGCACCAAGAGTCCACGGCGATGATGCGCCATCCGCCTGCATCAGTCGTCCAGTACGACGGAGACATTTCAGAGAAGTAATCGACATAGCCAGCTGCGCCACCAGTGATGTATTCATGATTTCCACGAACGGGATATGTGATGTTCTTGAAACGTCCCCAAGTGGTGTCGTAGAAGGACTTGATATCGGAAGAACTTGCGGCCTCGTACTGAACATCACCCAAAGCAATCACGCCGTCGGGAGCAAGTGATGAAGTGAGAAGCGCGGTTGCATCTTCGCCACACTGAGTTCCGGCAGCCCCGAGGCCAAAAGCATTACGTCGTGCTGTATCGCATGCAATGTCGCCCGCGATGACTAGACGAGCTGATACATCGGTACCGATGGGCTTCATACGCACGCCGTTCTGCCAAACAGCAGTACCACGCATTCTGTTCCCACCACCAGAGTCACCAAGTTGTCCGTTAAGACCTAGACCCCAACACCACATGCCTCCAGATGCCTGTGCGATGCCGCAGGCATGAGAGGCGCCTGTGGTGACAGAGGTAAGAGTGCCAACGGCACTAGATGCAATCACCTTCTGCGGTGCTGCTTTACGGATGGTGTTTCCATTGGCAAGTTGGCCATATCGATTGCGGCCCCAACACCAAGTGGTTCCGGCTTCTGTACTCGCACATGCAAATTCGCTGCCGGCGGTGACCGCAAGGGGACTCTTAACGTTGATGGTGACGGGGGTAAATCGCGAAGCACCAGAAGTCATTCCGATTTGGGAATAGTTGTTTCGACCCCAGCACTGCACTCGTTTGGTTGTTGATGCAATACAAGTAAATCCGTCGCCAGTCGCTACAAGGGTCGCGCGCACTTTGGGCACATATGTGGGAATGGTCTTGCTTGCAGACGAGCGCAAACCGAGGCGATGGTATTGATTGGAACCCCAGCACCACACTGAGCCAGTGGATCGAACAGCGCAGGTGTGTGTAAGGCCAACGTCTACAGAGACCACTGAATCGATGCGCGCACGAACAGGGAGAATGGAGTTTGTCCTGGTTCCGTCGCCGAGTTGGCCACTGTTACCAACGCCCCAACACCACACAGTGCGATCAAGAAGGAGCGCACAGGTATGGCTAGCGCCGACAGCTACGGATTTCACTGACGCCAACGGAATTTGTACCGGAGTCGAGACATCAGTTCGTACAACCGCAGGAGGAAGTGTGAGCGGGTCGAGAGATGTGGAAAGTTGTCCCCAACACCACAACGTTGCATCAGCTTTCACTGCGCACGTGGAATATGCACCTGCAGAAACCTGTACAGCGTTGGTCATCAGGGTCGGTGCAAACGCAATGGATTTGGTGAGTGTTCCAGTTCCTAATTGGCCACGGGAATTTGTGCCTGAACACCACACTGTGGTGTCTCGGATGATGCATGTGTGCTCATTGCCGGCTGCGGGTGAAGAAAGCTGTGGTGTAGTAGCGAGCCCAGGAACATTCGGAGTTGCCGATTGCGCAACGGGTGTTGCAACAGCGATGACAGAAGCGGTGGCCACTGCGAAGAGAAATGAGAAGAACTTCATGGGAGTTCTCCCACGCTAGTGAGCCACGTTCAGGTTGGTTGGTCGCCCTAGATCAGAGGGAAAACGTTGTGTATCCAGGGGCAGTTAGTGCCCAGGGCTGAATTTTTTCAAGATGTGCGGCTAAGCCCAGGGCTAATCCGTCTTGGAAACGTGGTGCCACAACTTGAATACCGCAAGGAACACCGTTGTCATCAAGACCCATCGGGACCGAGACGGCTGGATGTCCGGTGAAATTGTTGTCGGGTGTATTCAGAGTGATCATCGGATCATCTGTATTGCCGGCATGAGTGGGCAAAGGACCTTCTGCTGGCCAGGAACGAGCATTGGCCGTTGGTGTCACGATGACAGTGCCCGCAGTCAAGAGATCATCAAATCGCGCGGAGACCTCGTGACGCTTCCGCTGCGCTTCGATGTACTGGTCAATTGTGACGGTGGAACCGAATTTCAGTTGGGCTTGTACGTAATCACTGAGCTGATCCCAACGGTGTTCTTCATGTCGCAAACTTTGTGTGAGTTCTGCGGTGGAGATAACGAACCAATTCCAAATTGTTTCGTTGTTGCTGGGGGAGTCAATGCGTTCAACAAGAACTCCGCTGGCAGCAAGAACATCGAGTGTCGTTTCAAAGTTTGCTTCGATATCTGGGTCGACGTCAGTGCGGAAAGTGCGGCATGCAAGCACGCGCGTGGGCATGACTGGTGAGAGGTGAACACCGTCTCGTGGAACAGAGAGGAAGTCGCCACGTGCTTCTCCCAAGGTGATGGATGCCTCGGTTAAAACATCCGCAACTGTTGCGCTTGTTGTTCCTTGCGTAGAGAATTCGATCCAACGCGGCAAAACATTGCGCCCGATTGCACCCATCGTTGGCTTGTATCCAACCAATCCCACCGCCGCTGCAGGACCGCGAACGCTGCCGCCGCCGTCAGATGTTGTTGCTAACGGAGAGAGACCAGCAGCGAGTGCCGCAGAAGAACCGCCACTAGAACCACCAGGAGACTTCGCTGTATTCCATGGGTTACGCGTCGCGCCGTAGACGGAATTAGAGGTGTATGCCGTTGCGCCAAATTCGGGGCTATTCGTTCGTCCGATGACAATTGCGCCTGCAGCGCGAAGTCGTTCAATGACGGTGTCATCAACTTCATCGGGCGCTGCATCGACATACAAGCGCGATCCCGATGTTGTGACATGACCTTTCACTCGGGCCATATCTTTCACGAGCAGTGGAAGACCTGCGAGCGCGCCGGTGCGTGAATGGTTCCGCGCAACCTCTAGTGCCTCTTCGGCGTACACCGCTACAACGGCGTTGAGCTCTTTCGCGGCTTCAATACGACGAAGACTTTCTTTGACGAGGTCAACGGGGTCAATTGCGCCGGAACGGACTTGGGCTGCGAGTTCTGCGAGCATGTGCCGAGACTAGTGATGTCTGGCGGGCATCACTTAACGAACAGGGACCCAGCGCCAATCGAGCCCGATGATTGTTGGATCCACAATCTCGAAAATAGACAGTCCGATGACCGTTGCGCGAGATGACATTCCTGTATCAAGTCGAATATCTGCATCTGACGGAGCCTTTGCTGCTGCTTGCATGATGGTGTTGCGAGCATTTGTTGCATATCCAGCGATCTGCGCAGAAACTGCCTCTGAATGTCGGGCCGCAATGAAGCTTTCCAACCGAAAGCGGCGCCATTGGACGAAGGAAGGAGACATGTAATTCGTGAGAATTTGAGTGACCATTGCTCGTTGATCTGGTGCAGTGAAAACGCCTGCCCACGACCGTGCATCCTGTGCGGTTTGTGGCGGGAAGAGCACTTCTAAACAATCAGCAACGAGTGAATCCTTGTTCTCGTACAGACCGTAGATAGCGCCCACGCTCACGCCCGCACGGCGTGCGATTCGAGAAACTGTTGCGCGATGAACACCTGAACGAGCTATGACGTATTCGCTGGCAGAAATCAGTGCATCACGAACATCGTCGTACGTAGTGGGAAAGGCATAGGGGGCGACTTCGCGAACAGGGCCTGCGGGTTTCGACGGCTTTGTATTGCTCTGCAACGTGACCATAAATGTCTCCAAAAATGGAAACGGGTCAATGTCTGCAATGAGATCACTGTTGTACGCGGAGTTCAGCAGAGCAGCGCCGAAGACTGTTGAAATTGCTCCAACAACTGCTTGCCGATCTGCGCCGTCTGTCGAAGGCCCGACACCATGGTCTTCGAGAAGACTGTTGATGTCACGTTGGATAACTTCAGCAATCACTTCATCGCGACGTGATGCAACGATGACTTCCATAGCGCTCCCTAAATCGGGAACCGCATCAGGACCGCTGTGTATCTCGAACAATTCTTTTACGCGCGGAGAGTGCTCACCGCTCTTCGAAATAATTGACTGGATAATCAATGTGAGAATCTCTGACAGCATTGGCCAGAAACTTTTCTCCCATGCAAGTAC
>JBEDFA010000017.1:0-27507 GCA_041175365.1 Actinomycetota bacterium
GCACCAGTTCTCACGATGAGTGAAGCTGCGGCACACCCACACAACGTGGAGCGTCAGACATTCATCAATATCAACGGCCACATGCAGCCAGCACCAGCGCCGCGTTTCTCCCGAACAACGCCAACAGTTGATCGTCCTTCGGCACACGCAGGTCAGCACACGGCTGAAGTTCTGCGCGAATGGGGTATTGCCAACGTTGATGCCTTGCTCGCTAACGGCGCAGCAAAGCAGGCATAAGTGTCAACTCTCGTTTGCTTCCACGCTCACCCCGATGATGAATGCATCGGAACGGGTGGCACTATTGCTCGAGCATCAGCAGAAGGACATCGAGTTGTTCTTGTTGTTGCAACCAATGGCGACCATGGTGAAGTTCCTGAGGACATGCCAGCAGGGGAGACCTTGGTCAACATTCGTCATCATGAGACATTGGCGTCAGCTGAAACCCTCGGTGTGCATCGCGTGGTGTTTCTCGGATACGAAGACAGCGGCATGACCGGTTGGGCGCAGAATGAAAATGCTGGTGCGTTCTGCAACGCATCCCTTGATGAGGCAGGCCACAAACTTGCCGAAATTCTTCGTGAAGAAAATGCTGATGTTCTGACCACCTATGACTGGCATGGCGGCTATGGGCACCCAGACCACATCATGGTGCACAAGGTGGGACATCGCGCCGCCGAGTTGTTCCCCAGTGTGCGAGTGCTTGAAGGAACAATGAACCGTGACCAGATGCGTCGTGGTTTGCAGGCTGCTCGTGATGCAGGAATGTTGCCTCCCGACCGTGAGGGTTTTGATCCGGACGGCCCTATGGACGATGGCAACCCCATGGGTTCATTGGAATCTGAAATCAATCTCAAAGTCGATGTGGTTTCCTTTGCTGCGAAGAAGCGTGCCGCAATGAAATGTCATGCGAGTCAACTTGGTGATTCCAGTTTCTTCCTCTCCATGGATGAAGAGCGTTTTGCTCATCAGTTCGGTTTTGAATGGTTCATCGATCCGAAAGATGACAGCCCGATGCGCGACGGCTGGATCTTCGAGTGACACGTGTGTACATGGTGCGTCACGGACGCGCCGCAGCTGGCTGGAACGTGGACCCAGACCCAGCGTTAGATGAATTAGGCCGTAGCCAAGCACTTGCTGTTGCAACGCGCTTGTCGTCGTTGGGCCCATTGCCAGTTCTGTCGAGCCCATTGTTGCGTTGTCAGCAAACAGCCTTTCCTTTAGCGACTGCTTGGAAGCAGGAACTTGTTGTTGAGCCATTGGTAGGGGAGATTCCATCGCCAGAGGGATACGCGGTGGAAGAACGTGGCGAATGGCTGCGTGAAGCTATGGCTGGCTCGTGGACGCAGGTTGCTGAGCGTTCGGGGGCGCATTACGCGCAGTACCGCAACGACATCGCTGCTCGTGTCGCGGCTATCCAAGAAGACACCGTCATCTTCAGCCACTTTGTGGCAATCAATGCAGTCATCGGTGTGGCTACTTCGAATGACGCCGTCATGATCGCAAGCTTGGACAATTGTTCAGTCACGACCTTTGACGTTTCTGATGGTGTGCTCACGCTGGTGGAAACCGGCGGCGAAGCAGAGACCCTCATCCGATAATTCATGCCATCGCCGACTAGATTCGTTCTGTGCTCGCAACTTTGACTGAACTCCACCAATCGTGGGCCTGGGTGGCCATTATCAGCAATGCTCTTGCAGGTATCTGGGCGTTGGCTGCCCACAAGATCACGCCGCTGCGGACGCGTGCATTGTGGTGGTACACCGGCATCGCTCAGTTCACGATCTTCGTGCAGGTGGCATTAGGTGTCACCATGGTGAACAAGCAGAAGCTTGAGTTCCCAGCGTTTCATGCCTTCTACGGCTTTGTCGCGATCATGGCAGTCGCCATCATCTATAGCTATCGCTTGCAACTGAAGAGTCGCGTGTATTTGCTCTACGGCTTTGGCGGACTCTTCCTGATGGGTCTTGGCATTCGCGCCATGCTCGTCGGCCAAGCCTAGTTATCCTCGGTAATTTTTAAATAGAGGATTTTTCTTCAGCAAGTAGAATTTATACATGTTGAAATCTTTGAGATTGTGGTCTTCGCTCGTACTTGTTGCGGTCTCAATTGGAATTTTGGTTAGCCCGGTACAAAAGGTCTCGGCATTCGCGGGCGGAACAGGATCATCTGCTAGCCCATACCAGATCTCGACGTGTGCTGAACTTCTAAATATTGATGACACAACCGCAAACTTGTCTAAGGCGTATGAGTTCTCTAACAATGTCGATTGCTCTGGAACTTCGGTCGTCCCAATGGCCAATGGGTCAACTTATTTTTCTGGGGTGTTAAACGGGAATAACTTTTCGCTAACTGGTTTGAATATTACGTGCACCACAGGTTGGGGCTGTGCACTGTTTCTTGCTGTCTCTGGAACAGCTGAAATTAAAAATCTCACAGTTGTAGGTCCATCGATAAATAGCACCGGACATACTTCGAACATGATGACTGCAGTACTTGTCGCATATAGCGGGAGTACATGGAATCCGACTTTTTCAAATATTACGATTTCGGGTGGACTAATTGATGCGGGTGTGCAAAAGGCGAGTGGAACTGCTGCAGCAGGATCAATAGCTGCCTCTATCTACCGAGGAACTGTCATTAATTCAACTTCGAGTGCAACCGTGCGCGGGAGTCGGTATGTCGGAGGGTTGGTTGGTTTGCTTGGTGATCAAAACGAAACGTGCTCAGCAGGCTCTCCTTCGTTGTCGGGGTCTTCCTATTCAGGAAATGTGAGCGGAAGTTCCTATGTCGGAGGCCTGGTGGGTGAATTTGGTCCCAACAATGGCAAAAATATTTGCGAGATCCGAAACTCATTTAATTCTGGCACTGTCACTGGCACTGTCGGAGGTACTGCCACGGCCTGTTCAATCATCGGTGGAATTGTTGGACAACTGTGGGAAGCAACTGTTGAAGATTCGTACAACACAGGGGGGATAGATGGATCCACAAATACATGTGATGATGTTGGTGGAGTAGTCGGATGGGCGCGAGGAAATGCTCTTTCAAATTCTGCCTTCAACAGTCCAACTCTTCAACGGCTGTATTCAACGGGCTCGGTGTCCGGAAGATCACGAATTGGCGGAATCGTGGGAACATGCGACAGGGGGGAATTACTGGTCTCCCATTCGACTGGTGCAATCACATCCACTGGTTTCTATGCGGGGGGTCTAGCCGGATGGAGTTCCTGTTTAGTTTCAGATAGTTATTCACGAAGCAATGTTTCTGGTTCGTCGTACGCCGGGGGGCTCATCGGAGGAATTAGTTACTACGGGGTTAGTCGTTCGTATTCCACCTCTGCAAGTCGTGGCTTGGTGGCGTTCATTAGCTCTAGTCCTTCTGCGTCGTGTGTCGGTTCCTTTTGGGCACAACCCTAGGAAGTGCAACGTCTTTGTGCGGAGCGAGTGGGAAAACAACCACAGAAATGAAAACGGTTGGAACTTTTACAGCATCGTCGTGGAATTTCAATTCTGGATCAGCCGTGTGGACGATAGACCCAGCGATCAATGATGGGTATCCCTTTCATAGCAGCACTGGAGTGGACTTGGTCGCCCCGACTGCATTGTGGACGGAACCGGCTACGCCGTCATCATCGCGAACTTTGATTTTTACGTTGACGTTTTCAGAGGTGGTGTCTTCAATTGCGGCAGGTGATTTTTCTCTCACAGGCACAGCAACAGGATGCGCTGTAACTCCTGCAGCCAGCACTGCGAACGTGGCAGTGACTGTTTCTGTGACATGTACAAGTGATGGAACCGTCATCGTAAGGCTTGGTGCGAACTCGGTTTCCGATGCAGCTTCAAATACCGGACCCACTTCTGCGGTGACTGCAAGTACCGTCACGATTGATACGTCGGTGAATACGACTTCGACCAGCTCAACAACGACTGTGGCCCCGGCTGGAGTTCCTGCAGCCACGACTCCTGTTATGTCCCCAACAACAGTCGCAACAGGGCAAGGACAAATTCCTATGGTGTCGTCAACGACAAGCATTCCTCCCCGTACTGGCACAGCATCAGCTTCAACAAGTTCAACTTCCGTCCCGTCATCATCGACTGTGCCGCAACTCTCATCAATTGATCTTCCACGGACAAAAGAGGGAGGCTCGGGTCTTCTCCTTGGCGGAAAAGTGGTCGAAGCAGTTATTGTTCGCGAGAACAACAGACTGGTGATTACTGCTGGTCCACTAGTTGTGCGCATATGGGCAGTTGCTGCAGATGGTTCACGATTGTCATTAGATGACGAAGGTCGTTTGAGGGTGAATGAGGGCGATTCCGTGACGGTAAATGCAAGCGGATTCACATCTGATTCAAAGGCTGAAGTTCGTCTGTACTCCACACCAATTCTGTTGGGTAAAACGAATATTGATGGCAAAGGTGAATTAGTTGGTTCCTACGAGATACCCGAGGGAGTCGAGAACGGCAAACACAATGTTGTACTTGTCGGAGAACGAAACGGCGAAGACGTCGTGATGTCACTCTCGGTGGTGTTGGGCAACGAGCCAGGTGGTCGTGCGTTGACCGTGGCTGTTGTGTTTGTACTGCTGCTGGCGGTGACCGGAGCACTATTGATTCCGGCGATTGTTCGCCGCCGACGTGAAGAAGTCGAAGCGTAAGTGAAATAAAAAAGCCCCTCGCCGAATTGGCGAGGGGCTTTTTTAATGAGTGCTTAGTTCAGCGATGACGCGAGATCGTCGAGTGACTTCGCAAGCTTGGCAGGCAATGCTGCACCAAACGTTGCGTAATGCTCGCGAATCTGTGGCACTGCGGCCTTCCAGCCTTCGGTGTCCACTGTCAAAAGCGCATCAAGGTCTGCTGCCTCAATGTTGAGACCCTTGGTGTCGATGTCGGATGGTGATGGCAAGTAACCAATGCTGGTCTTGTTTGCTGCACCCTTACCGTCAACACGATCAAAGATCCACTTGAGCACGCGGCTGTTCTCACCGTATCCCGGCCAGAGGAAGCGACCATCTTCATCACGACGGAACCAGTTCACGAAGAAGATCTTCGGAAGGTTCTCGCTCTTGGTGGCTGTGCCAACCTTCAACCAGTGACCGAAGTAGTCAGCCATGTTGTAACCACAGAATGGAAGCATGGCCATTGGGTCGAAGCGAAGGTTTCCAACTGCACCCGCTGCAGCAGCAGTGGTCTCGGAAGCCATGATGCTGCCAAGGAACACGCCGTGGTCCCAGTCGAATGCTTCCGTCACCAATGGAACGGTCGTGCGACGACGTCCACCGAAGAGGATTGCCGAGATGGGCACGCCTGCTGGGTCTTCCCATTCAGGAGCGATGCATGGGCACTGTGATGCAGGAGCGGTGAAGCGTGCGTTCGGGTGAGCAGCTGCGCCTTCGGACTCTGGAGTCCATGCGTTGCCCTTCCAGTCGGTCGCACGTGCAGGAGCATCGTCGCTCATGCCTTCCCACCACACATCGCCATCAGGGGTGAGAGCGGTGTTTGTGTAAATGCTGTTGCCCCACAAAGTTTCCATTGCATTGGCGTTGGTGTCGTAACCAGTGCCAGGTGCAACGCCGAAGAATCCGGCCTCTGGGTTAATCGCATAGAGACGTCCGTCTTCGCCGAACTTCATCCAGCAGATGTCGTCACCGATGGTCTCGGCCTTCCAGCCTGGAATCGTTGGCACAAGCATGGCGAGGTTTGTCTTGCCGCATGCTGACGGGAATGCAGCAGCGATGTACTTCGAAGCACCTTCTGGGTTGGTGAGTTTGAGAATGAGCATGTGCTCTGCAAGCCAGCCTGCGTCGCGTGCCATCACCGAAGCGATGCGCAATGCAAAGCACTTCTTGCCCAACAATGCGTTGCCACCGTAGCCCGAACCGTACGACCAGATTTCACGGGTCTCAGGGAAGTGCACGATGTACTTGTTGTCAGGGTTGCATGGCCATGACGATGACTTCTCGCCGGCTGCAAGTGGGTCACCAACTGAGTGAACGCAAGGAACCCATTCGTTGTCGCCAAGAACATCGAGTGCGCCCTGGCCCATGCGAGTCATGATGCGCATGCTGACTGCAACGTATGCGCTATCGGTGAGCTGCACGCCGATGTGTGCAATGGGGGAGCCAAGAGGACCCATGGAGAAAGGAACGACATACATGGTGCGGCCCTTCATGGCGCCCTTGTACAGCGAGTTCATTTCAGCGCGCATCTCTGATGGTTCGCGCCAGTTGTTGTTTGGACCTGCATCGGCCTCTTTTGCAGAGCAGATGTATGTGCGGTCTTCAACACGTGCAACGTCGCCCGGATCAGAGTGTGCCCAATAGCTGTTCGGACGCTTTGCTTCGTCGAGCTTCGTGAAGGTACCTGCGTCAACAAGTGACTGACAGAGTGATTCGTACTCGTCAGCGGTTCCGTCGCACCAATAGATCGAGTCTGGTTGCAGAATTTCTGCCCAGTCATTGACCCATTGCTTCAATCGGGTGTTGCCAGTGGTTGCAGCCATGTGCGGACCTCTTCGTTGGGGAGGATGGTTTGTGGAAAGTTCCAAAGGTGAACCCTAGGGGAACTCCTTACATCCTAAAAATTAAACCCCAGGGGTTCCCATGTCTGACTCGGAACCGAGGCTGAGACTTGTGGCACGACCCGCTTCGTCGAGGACGAAAACGACGCGCTGGCCTTGGCGAAGCATGCGAAAGATGCTGCCTTCAAGGGCCGTTGGAGAAAGAAGGTATTCGGAAAGATCCGTGTCGCTGACAACGACGCCATCACCACTGGTGGGGTCGTAAGCCTTAATGACGCCCTGCATGGGTGCCTTTAGCGGCCGGCCTTGACGACTTTGCCCGACTTGATGCATGCGGTGCATACATAGAGGCGGCGAGGCGCGCCCTTAACAATGGCGCGAACGCGCTGGATATTCGGGCTCCAACGGCGCTTGGTACGCACGTGGGAGTGAGAAACCGACATACCCCATGACGGGCCCTTGCCACACACTTCGCAAACTGCAGCCATTTTGGAAACCTCTTCGTATTCGCGAAAGGCGAGGGCCTTTCGAACGCAGATGTAAAAACTACCAGCGAGACCGAAGAGACCCCAACCGTCCAGGGGGAGGAATCGGCGGGTATTTCCCATTGTTTCGGGTGAGGACCCGTGGGTAAGTAGCCTCAGAGCCGTGGCTGGGGCGCAATTACTTGGGGCAGATGAGTTCAGGGGCACGATTGTCGCCTTCCGTGACGCCATGAAGGCACATGGCCCGGCCATCAATCGTTTGAACGTGTACCCCGTGCCCGACGGGGACACCGGTACCAATATGGGTCGCACCCTTGATGCTGTGGTCGCCGAACTCGTAGCTGCTCCTGTCGACCTTGCCTCTACATGTAAGGCAGTGAGTCACGGATCTCTCATGGGCGCTCGTGGAAATAGCGGAGTCATTCTCAGCCAGATTCTTCGTGGCTTGTCCTCCACGATTGAGTCCATGGACGACGGCGTTGATGCCGCAGGTATCGCTGCAGCATTTACCAAGGCTGCAGCCGCTGCGTATGAAGCAGTGCTGAAGCCCATCGAGGGAACAATCCTCACTGTTGTCCGCGAAACATCAGAAGGTGCATCGGCCGCCGCAGGTGCTGGCGCCGATCTCGTTGGCACGTTGCAGGCTGCACGCGCGCAGGGCCGAGACGCCTTGTCTCGCACGCCCGACATGTTGCCCGTGTTGAAAGATGCTGGCGTCGTTGATGCAGGTGGTGCAGGGTTCCTTTTGTTGCTCGATGCGTTCTTGCATGTGGTGGCTGGTGAAGAGATGCCAGTGCCCGACGAATCAGCCGGTCCATCTGCGGATGCATTGGAAGCGGTTGCGAAGCGTCATCACGATGACGGCACTGTTGATGTCAGCGAACTTCGTTATGAAGTGATGTTCTTGTTGGATCTTGATGACTCACACGCGTCTGAGTTCAAGGCGGCGTGGGGATCCATTGGTGATTCCATCGTGGTGGTCGGTGGCGAAGGTCTCTACAACTGCCACATCCACACGAACGACATTGGTGCGGCTATCGAAGCGCCGTTGTTGCTCGGTGGTCGACCAAAGCAGATTCGTGTCACCGACTTGTTTGAAGAAGTTGCCGAGGAGCATGCAGCACGTGAGGCCGAACTTGGTGGTCCTGTGCAGTCTCGTACGCACACGTCCTCCTTGCCTCCGGTGACGTGTGCAGTAGTCGCAGTTGCAAGTGGCGATGGTTTGGCTGAGTTGTTTGGTCAACTCGGTGTGCACGGTGTGATCTCTGGTGGACAAACACTGAATCCATCAACCGCAGAACTTCTTGCTGCTGTTGAGCGAATGAATGCTCGTCAAGTTGTCATCTTGCCGAACAACAAGAACATCATCCCCGTGGCGCAGCAAATTGATGCGCTCACCACCAAAGATGTGCGTGTCGTTCCAACGTGCTCAATGCCCGAAGCTCTTGCATCTCTCGTGTCGTACGACCCCGAAGCATCTGCTGAATCAAATGCACGTGAAATGTCTGCTGCAGCCGAAGCTGTCGCAACGGGTGAAGTGACGCAAGCAGTGCGCGATACCAACACCGATGCAGGCAAGGTCACCGAAGGTGACTGGATCGGCATCGTGCGCGGAGACGGCATCGTTTCTATTGCGGGTACCTTGGTGGGTTCTGCAACACAGTTGCTGGCGCATCTCATCGATGATGCACGTGAACTTCTCACGATTGTTACTGGCAGTGATGCAACGGTTGCGCAGACCGATCAGATCACCGCGTGGGTTGCAGAGAATCATCCTGATGTAGCGGTTGAGGTGCACGCAGGCGGACAGCCTCTCTATCCGTACCTCTTTGGCGTTGAGTAGTACACCGCTGACCCTGCGCGAGTTGGACCAACTCGATCTCGAGCGAATCAAAGGCATCGGCCCGAAAACCAAACCAGCTCTTGAAGAGTTCGGCATCCACAGCGTTCTTGATCTTTTAGAGACGTATCCACGGCGCTATATCGACCGAACGAATATGTCGACGCTGCGTGACCTGCAGTTGGGTGTCGACACCATGGTCATGGTGAAGGTGTTGTCGTGTAAGTCGATACGTACACGCAACAACCGCACGATGGTGACGGCTGTTGTTGGTGATGACACCGGCAAGTTGTCGCTGACGTTCTTTAATCAAAACTGGCGCGAACGTCAATTAGTCGCAGGTCTTGAAGTTGCAGTGTTCGGCAAAGCCGAGATGTACAACGGCTATCGACAGATGACGAATCCTGTCGTGGATCCCATCGGTAATCGCACTGGTCGCATTGTTCCCATCTATCCGCAAAGCGGGAAGTCGAGTATCTCGTCAGAAAGTCTTGCAAAGTGGATTGAAGATGCGTTGAACAAGTGCGCACCTCGTGGCATCGAAGACCCAGTGCCCGCAGAAGTATTGAAGTCGCATGAACTGATTGAACGTGGTGAGGCGATGCGGGCGATTCATCTGCCTGAAACGTCAGAAATGCATCAAGCAGCACGACGACGTTTGGCATTTGATGAGGTGCTGCGCGTGCAGCTCATGTTGGTGGGCAAGAAGGCGCAATGGGAACGTGAATCGGCTGGCTTTGCACACGAAACGACTGGTCATCTCATTGATGGCTTCATGAAGGCATTGCCGTTTCCTCTCACGGGTGCGCAAACGCGAACCATTGCAGAGATCTATAAGAACCTCGCATCGCCACAACCAATGCATCGCCTTCTACAAGGCGATGTGGGTGCGGGTAAGACATTGGTGGCGGTTGCAACAATGCTTGCTGCGGTTCAAGGTGGCCACCAGGCAGCGCTCATGGCACCAACGGAAGTGCTGGCAGACCAGCACGCCATCGGTATTCGTGCATTGCTCGATTCTCTACGTCTCAGCGACGAAGGCAATCTGTTCGGTGATCGTCAATTGCGCATCGAATTGTTGACCAACAAGGTGAAGGGCGCAGAACGCAAAGCAATTCTCGCCGGCATTGCAGACGGCAGTGTCGATATTGCTATCGGTACGCACGCGCTGATTCAGGACAAGGTGTCGTTCAAGAGCCTCGGAGTTGTGGTCGTGGACGAACAGCACCGTTTTGGTGTTGAACAACGGTCTCGACTTCGCGACAAGGCGCAGGAGTCGGAACACGGTTTGGTGCCGGATGTTCTTGTGATGACGGCAACACCTATTCCGCGTACAGCTGCGATGACGGTGTACGGAGACCTCGATGTGAGCATCTTGGATGAACTGCCGCCTGGACGCACGCCCATTGTGACAACGCGCGTCTCTGACGATGGTGAGCGAAGTGCCATGTGGGCAGATGTGCGTGAACGGCTGGCCATTGGTCAACAGGCTTACGTTGTGTGTCCTCTCATCGAAGAGAGTGAAAAATTAGAAGTCGCTTCAGCGGAAGAGACGTACGAAGAACTCTCCTATGGCGAACTTGCCAACTACCGCGTGGGATTGTTGCACGGCCGTATGTCGTCTGCGGAAAAAGAAGAAGTGATGGGCGCATTTCGCCGCGGCGACATCAAGGTGTTGGTCGCAACAACGGTGATTGAAGTCGGAGTCGATGTGCCGAACTCCACCAGCATGGTCATTCTCGATGCTGGACGTTTTGGCATCGCCCAGTTACATCAGTTACGTGGTCGCGTTGGTCGTGGTGCATTGGAGTCGCATTGTTATCTCGTGACACAGGACAGTGAACCATCTCCGCGTGTTGAAGCACTTGTGGCCAGTACCGATGGATTTGTTCTTGCCGAAGAAGACCTCAACTTGCGTGGCGAGGGCACCATCATGGGTCGCCGGCAGAAGGGGCAAAGCGACCTCACGCTTGCGTCATTGCAGCGAGACCTGGACCTCATCATGTGGGCTCGAGAAGACGCGGTGAGCATTATCGAAGCAGACCC
This sequence comes from Actinomycetota bacterium, assembly GCA_041175365.1. GTDB lineage: Bacteria > Actinomycetota > Acidimicrobiia > Acidimicrobiales > Ilumatobacteraceae > UBA2093. The sequence continues at coordinate 10,885 of JBEDFA010000017.1, forward strand.
GATGCTGAAAGATCTGCCCACTCTTCGCGACGAACTTGATCTTCTCTTTAATGAAGAAGAGGAAGAGTTCCTGTTTAAGTCCTGATACCAGCGCACTACGGTGGAAGTAACACAAGGGGGTCTGTTGTGGAACTGAATGGCAAGCATGTTGTTGTGACGGGTGGGTCTCGCGGTATCGGCGAAAACATGGCGCGCGAATTCGCTCGTCGTGGTGCGAAGGTCACAATTGTCGCGCGCAATGTTGATGCTCTGAATCGAGTTGCCGCAGCAATCAACGGGGTGGCTGTCGTTGCAGACCTCACCGATGATGCCGTCGTCGACACATTGATTGAGAACATCGAACGCGAACACGGCCCCATCGATGTTCTGGTCAACAATGCAGGGCTTGAAACCTCAACAGCCTTCGCCGTAGAAGACGAGCGTGAGATTCGTGCCGTATCGCGAGTAAATCTTGAAGTGCCACTGATGTTGACCCGACATGTATTGCCCGGCATGTTGGAACGCAAGAGTGGTCATCTCGTGTTCGTATCGTCCCTTGCAGGTACGGCTGGGTTCCCGGGCATGAGTGTGTACGGCGCTACAAAGGCCGGAATTCTTAACTTTGTGAATGGCCTGAGCCGTGAACTGAAGGCAACAAACGTGAACATCACGGTGTTGTCACCCGGGCCAGTGAACACAGATATGTGGGACGCCATCGAAGATCGCACGTCATCAGTACAAGACGTCGTGAAACGTTTTCAGAAGTTGCAACTCATCCCCACAGCGAACCCTGCGAAGATTGCGCGTCGCACGGTCAACGCGGTGGCAAAGAACAAGCCATTTGTTCGCGACCCAAAGCGACTCAGCATCAACTTCTGGCTCAATCATTTGCCCACACGAATCGCAAACATGGCGGCCGTCGGCATCAAATTCGATCCACTGGATAAGGGTTAATCCTTAATCGGGCTGTTGCTCGTTGTCGTCCTCAGTGAGCTCGATGTACCAAATGTCGCGACAATCTCGACAGCGGTAACTGACGACGTCGTCCACCATCCATGTGCCGTCCTCGCGTGGCGAGGTTAATAAATGGCATGGTCCGCCACAGTCGACACAGACAATGGACTCGCTTGGCGTTATCACCGTCGTAGTCTGCCTTCTATGAGAGTGGTAGCAGGTGACCTTCGAGGACGGCGGATAGAAGCCCCTACATCGGACGCCACGCGCCCCACCACTGACATGGTGCGCGAGGCAGTGTTCAATGCCCTTCGAAGCCTTGATGTTGTTGAAGGTGCTCGAGTTCTTGACCTCTTCGCAGGCACCGGTGCCATGGGTATTGAAGCTCTGTCCCGTGGAGCGGCGCACTGTGTTTTTGTGGAGCGAGACCGTGATGCCTTGGTGGTGTTGAAGAAGAACATCTCGGCCTTAGGTCTCTCGGACAGGGCCTCGGTGCTGGCGATCGATGCGATGACTGCTGCATCCCGCCAGCCAGATATTGACCTCATCATCGCTGACCCGCCATACGGGTTTACGCAATGGCAAGACCTCATCATTGATGCGCAAGCATCTGTCGTTGTCCTGGAATCAGACCGCGCTGTGGGGGCACTTGAGGGGTGGAACACCATTCGCGAGAAGAAATATGGCCGTACCCATGTCGCATTTCTCCAACCCGCTGATGCCCCAGACGGTACGGTGGAGGGCGAATGAGCACCGTTCTGTATCCCGGCAGTTTCGACCCCATCCATTACGGACATGTCGACGTTGTAGCCCAGGCAGCTGAACTCTTCGGCAATGTTGTCGTTGCAGTCATGCATAACCCGGACAAGCCATCGGGACTTCTCTCCACGACCGAGCGAGTACGTGTGGCCCGAGAAGCTCTCGCACACATTCCCGGTGTCGCTGTGGAAGCATTCGCTGGTCTTGCTGTTGACGCTGCCACATCCGTCAATGCTCTCTGCATCGTCAAGGGTCTTCGCACATCAGGCGACTTTGAAGTTGAGCAGCAGATGGCGCATACCAACTTTGCTGTTGCCGGAGTGCGCACGGTGTACGTGCCGTGCCAACCAGGTTTCACGCATGTCAGCAGTCGTTTCATTCGCGACATCGCACAACATGGTGGCGATGTCTCTTCCATGGTGCCCGCACCAGTTGCTGCAGCCTTAGCCGCAGCATTTAAGTAACGGAGCAAACAAAATGTCCTACGACGATTACGACGACACAACAGATGATTCATATCCGCAGCCCGCACCAGTGCAGGCACGCCTCGGCGAAAGCGAAATGATTCTTCGTCGCACAATCGACATCATTGCCACTGCCCCCAGTGTTCCTCTTTCCAGTACTCCACGTATTGATCGTGATGAAGTGATTGAACTTCTTGAAGATGCGTTAATGCGTTTGCCTGAAGAGATTCGTCAAGCTCGGTGGATGTTGAAGGAACGCCAGGAATTCTTGGAGAAGACAAAGCGCGAAGCCGACGAGATCCTCGGAGCCGCACGTCAGCAGGCAGAACGTTTAGTGCAGCGCACCGAAGTTGTTCGCGCAGCGGAGACTCGTGCGCGTCAAGTGATTGATGCGGCTGATGAAGAGACCCGTCGTCTCAAGAACGAGACCGAAGATTTCCTCGATCAGCGTCTGGGCAGTTTTGAAATTCTTCTTGATCGTCTCTCGAAAACTGTTGCGAACGGACGTCATCGTTTGTCGATCGGTTCACAGCCACCGCCAGAGGCTGAAGAGCCCATCGAAGAACAGCGCCGAGACGGCTTCTTCGACCAAGACATCTAGGACTCAACTGCTGTGGCAACTCCACTCATTGTCAATGTCGTAGAACTTCTTCGCTGGCCAGGAACAACGAAAGACGTTGTCTTGTCTATTGCATCGGCAGATCTCGAATTTGGCGAGTCGCGTATCACGGAAGAGCCCGTCGATATCGCACTGCACCTTGAGTCGCTTTCCAACGGAGTGACAGTGAATGGCACCACCACGGCGTCCTGGTTGGGGGAGTGCCGCCGCTGCTTGGCCCCGATTTCGGAGCGTATGACCATTGAGTTGTCCGAGCTGTACCAGCAGTTCCCGGATGATTCAGAGGCCTACAAGATCGAAAATGACCAGATCAACCTTTTGCCGATGGTCCGCGAGAACCTTCTGCTGGCAATTCCGCTGGGTCCGCTGTGTCGGGAAGACTGCCCAGGCTTTTGCCCCCATTGCGGCCAAGACCTCTCCGAAGGCACCTGTTCGTGCGATAACACGGTCTCAGACCCCCGTTGGGCAGCCCTTGAATCCCTCAAAGGTTCCCTCAAAGACCCGACCTTGTGAGTTTTGGCCCTTTTGGGGCTATCGTGTCCGAGTCCTCAAATAGAGGATTTTGCCGCTAACACAGGGAGACCACGGTGGCCGTTCCCAAGAAAAAGAAGTCGAAGTCGAAGACACGTATGCGTCGCGCCTCTAACTGGCGCCTCACAGCACCTTCACGCAGCACATGCCCACGCTGCGCCGCTGCCAAGATCCCACACACAGTGTGCGGAACTTGCGGTTGGTACAAGGGCCGCGTTGCCGTCTCTGTTGACTGAGTAACGGTTCATTGAACATGTTGCCAATCGCCGTTGACGCGATGGGTGGCGACCGCGCGCCTAGCGAAATTCTCGCTGGTGCGTTGCAGGCTGCCGAATTAGGTATCCCCGTGCTTCTTGTCGGACCTGAAGGTCTGGAAGGAACCGGGGACCTTCCATTGATGCACGCATCTGAAGTCATCGAAATGGATGACGACCCTGCGCAGTCGGTGCGTAAGAAGCGTGACTCCACTCTCGTTCGCGCTGCGGAAGCTGTCCGTGACGGCAAGGCCAGCGCAATGATTTCTGCTGGAAACACTGGCGCCACGATGGCGAGTGCATTACTTCGCATGGGACGCATCTCTGGCGTAGCTCGTCCTGCCATCGCAACACCTGTGCCCGTTCCTGGTGGAACGCCCACAGTTCTTCTCGACGCTGGTGCAAACGCTGAAGTACAACCCGACTGGCTCGTGCAGTTCGCGATTATGGGCGCCGTGTATTCCACGAAGCGTTACGGCGTGGAAAATCCTCGTGTTGGTCTGTTGTCGATTGGTGAAGAGCCAGGCAAGGGCGACACCTTGCGCAAAGAGGCATACGAACTCTTGAAGGCCTCGCCACACATCAACTTCATCGGCAACGTTGAAGGCCGTGACCTCATGACCGACGACGTTGACGTTGTTGTCACCGACGGCTTCACGGGCAATGTTGTTCTGAAGACTCTTGAAGGCACATTGAAGACAGTGATCGGTGCATTGTTCACCGCATTCGCTCAGCCGGAATACAAGGACGCGGCAAAGGAAATTCTTCCGGCCATCCTTCCGCTGTACGACACGTTCGATCCAGACTCTGTCGGCGGCGCCATTCTGTTGGGAGTTGATGGTGTGTGCATCATCTCTCATGGTTCCAGCAGTGCACGCGCAATGGTGAATGGCATCAAGGTCGCAAAAGAAATGGTCGAGTCCGAGATGGTGGAATCCATCCGTGCCGCCATTGCCACTAGCCTGCCTTCCTGAACCATCGTCAGGAGATTCCCATGGCCGCAGATCGCAACGCAGTACTCAGCACCGTGTGTACACACCTCGCAGAAATCCTTGAGATTGAAACATCTGCAATTTCTGAGACCAGCTCCTTCGCAGACGACCTCGGTGCAGACTCCATCGCATTGATTGAACTTGTTGACTCGTTGGAGCAAGAGTTCTCGAAGTCCATTCCAGACTTTGCATTTGATGACGACGATTTGGCCGACCTTCGCACTGTTGCGGATGCTGTCGACTACATCGTGCGCGCACACGGCTGATTCCCGCCATGGCTCCAGAATCTGATGAGCGTTTGGCGCAATGCGCCGATGTCATCGGACATTCGTTTGCAAATACGGCCTTGATCTACGAAGCGTTAGTTCATCGTTCTTGGCAGGCAGAGAATGGTGAAGCTTTCTCGAATGAACGTCTCGAGTTTCTTGGTGATGCAGTTCTCGGTTGGGCAGTTGCCGACATTGCATTCCATCGACTCGGAGAATCTCCTGAAGGAAAACTGACAGACCTTCGTCGCAGTGTCGTGAACATGCACGCGCTTTCCGATATCGCACGGGAGATCGGTCTCGGTGATTTCATTCTTCTGGGCAAGGGTGAAGATGCGGCCGGAGGTCGTGATAAGTCGTCGATTCTTGCTGATGCTTTAGAGGCGCTCATTGGTGCGGTGTATCTCGATGGTGGTGCACAAAAAGCCTTTGCATTAGTCGAGCGTTTGTTGGCGGATTCCATTGAGGCTGCAATTCCAAATTTGGAATCCTTTGATTCAAAGACTCGATTGCAAGAAGTGTGTGCACGTTTGGGTCTCGGTGCGCCGTTGTACAAAACCGAAGGTGTTGGGCCTGATCACGAACGTGTTTTCACTGCACATGCAATGGTGAACGGTAAGAACATTGGTTCTGGCACGGGGCGAACGAAGAAGGCTGCTGAACAAGTCGCTGCTCACGTTGCTTTCGAGTCGTTGTCCGACGATGCCTGAGTTACCAGAAGTCGAAACTGTTCGACGAGGAATCGAAACCAAAGTTGTTGGTCGCAAAATCTTGAGTGTTGAAGTCGGACGTGAACGTTCTGTTCGTCGTGTCGGCAAGGAAGCAGTCATCCACGGATTGAGTGGAACAACGATGACGGCGGCACGTCGTCGAGGTAAATACATCTTGTGTGATCTTGATTCCGGTGATGCAGTGATGATTCACCTGAGGATGAGTGGGCGAGTGCTGGTGGAGCCAGCAGGAACAGAGCGACCTCCGCACACCCATGTGGTGTTGCAATTGTCGAAGCGCGATGGAGTTCTCGACGAGATGTGGTTTGTCGACCCGCGTACCTTTGGTGAGGTCGTTGTGTACGACCCTCGCCATGAGGCGGAGGTGCTTCCAGAACTCGCAAAGCTTGGACCCGACCCCATCAGCGATCCCTTTGATGGGGCGATTCTGGCCGAACGACTGACGGGAAGGCGGGGTGCGATCAAGCCTCTTTTGCTGAACCAGCACGTGGTCGCTGGGGTGGGAAATATCTACGCGGACGAAGTTCTCCACAGGGTGGGCCTGCGATGGAGTCGCACCGTCGACACTTTGTCCCGAAAGAAAATCGACCAACTCGCAGTCACGATTCGTGAAATTTTGGCTGAAGCCATCGAATCTGGGGGCTCAACACTGCAAGACACGCAGTATGTGGATGTCGAGGGCAATGTTGGAAGCTTCCAAGAGAATCACCGGGTGTATGGCCGCGAGGGGCTCGGATGCCTGACCTGTGGAAAAACTTCCATCCGTCGCGTGATGGTTGCAGGGCGGTCCACGTCCTATTGCCCCCGCTGCCAGAAATAGCGCCATGGGGCGACTCTGAGTCGTCTCTATTACTGTTGTTTTCGCTGTGTTTCTGAAATCTCTCACCCTCAAAGGCTTCAAGTCCTTCGCTGATTCCACCGTTATGGAAATGGAACCTGGCGTCACTGTTGTCGTCGGCCCTAACGGTTCTGGCAAGTCAAACGTTGTTGATGCAATCGCTTGGGTGCTTGGTGCACAGGCGCCTAGTTCTGTGCGAAGCCAAAAGATGGAAGACGTCATCTTCAACGGAACGTCGAAGCGCTCGCCACTTGGTCGTGCAGAAGTCATGTTGACTCTCGATAACTCTGCAGGACTATTGCCGCTCGACTTCACAGAGATCACGGTGTCGCGCACACTCTTCCGCAATGGCGACTCCGAGTACGCCATCAATGGCGTTGAATGTCGTTTGCTCGATGTGCAAGAACTCTTGTCGGATGCCGGCGTTGGACGCCAGCAGCACGTCATCATCAGCCAGGGCCAGATTGACGCCGTTCTTACTGCACGTGCAGAAGACCGTCGCGCAATCATTGAAGAAGCTGCAGGAATTCTCAAGTACCGCAAGCGTAAGGAAAAGGCAGAGCGCCGCCTTGAAGCCACCGAGGCCAACTTGCTTCGTGTGCAGGACCTCATTCGTGAAGTGCGTCGTCAGTTGCGCCCACTGGAGCGTCAGGCAGAAGCTGCACGTCGTTACGAAGAGGTTGTTGGCGAACTTCGTGCATTGCGCCTCTATCTCTCTGGTCGTGAAGTGGCTGGCTTGCGCGAAAAGCTTGCACAACTTGAAGCGGAGAAAGCTGGAAGCGATACATCAGAGCGCGAACTTCGCGAACTGATGAACACGCTCGAGGTTGATGTTCGTACAGCAGAGGAAGAACTCGCTGCACGCGGAGCCTCTGGTCTGAATGATGAACTCATGAAGGTCGAGCAGTTGCGCGAGCGTGCACGCGGCCTCGTTGCCGTGATTGCCGAGCGTCGCCGTTCCATGGAACGCGACCAGGGTCAACTCATCGCTGAAGATGTTGTTGCGGCGTTGGAAGCTGATGCTGCCGAGATGCGCGAAGACCTTGCTGAAGTAGAACGTGGTCTCACGATTGCAATCAGCGAGAGCGATTCCTTGCAGGTCGAAGAAGACGCTTTCGAGCGCGAGCGCAACGAACAAGGTTTGTTCCACACAGTGCAAGGCAATGAAGCGTCGACTGCCGCCGCCGAAGTACGTGGCGAACTTCGTACTTTGCGCAACACCGTGGAACAAGGCGCTGGCGAAATTCAGAAGTTGCAAGCACGTATTGAGCAAATCGAAAACCGCGACAATGCATTCGTCGGAACCATTGATGGCTTGCAAGCGGAACTTGCGCAAGCCGAGTCGGCCGTTGGGGTTCTTCGTTCGGAACTTGCAAATGCAGAACGTGAGCGTGACACCGCAGAAGCTGATGGCGATACTGCTCAACAAGGTCGTGCAACTGCTGAACGCCGCACTGCACGTGCGTCTGCCCGACTTGAGGCATTGGAAGCCGCAATGGCATCGACGCGTGCGCGCACTGGTGCAGAACACCTTGCGCAGATCGAAGGTGTTGTTGGTGCGTTAGTTGACCTTCTCGATATCGATCAGGGATGGGACGCTGCAGTGAAGGCTGCGCTCGGCGACACACTTGCATCCATCGTTGTCTCCAACCCGGCGTCAGCGCGTCGTGCGATTGATCAGTTGCGCAATGTTGACCATAACGGTGCCGTCATTGCTCTTGGACTGAATCGTGGCGCTGCTGGCTCGTTGCCGAACGGAGTCGAATCCGTTCGCTCGCATGTACGTCCTGCAAGTGGTGCACCTGATCAACTCGGCTCACTTCTTGATTCGCTCTTGTCAGCCGTGGGATGTTCGAACGACATCGCAGGCGCCATCGACATCGTGGAAGCAAACTCCAGTGCAACTGTCGTCACCCGTCGCGGTGACAAGTTGGCTCCATCTGGCTGGCGTTTGGGTGCTGCCGATGAAGTCGGATCCATAGAAGTCATCGAAGAGACTCGTGCAGAAGTGGAAGCAGCAAATGCAGAGTTGCAGGCGCTTGACGCAGAAGTAGAGAATCAGCGCAAGTTGTTGGTTGCGGCTCGTACCCGCATCAACGAAACGCAGACAAAGCTTGACCGCCAGGTGCGTGCCGTTGAAGCAGCAAACGAGCGTCTCGCAAAGACAACAAATGATCGCCGATCAAATGGTGCAGAGCGTGAGATGACGTTGGGTTCACTCGATGACATTCGTGGTCGTATTGATGGTTATCAGCAGCGCGTTTCAGAACTCGAAGGAATCCTCCCTGCATTGGAGGAATCCGAAGCTGCAGAGATCGCTGCCGCAAAAGCACAAGGCGAAGCACGTGCTGCGATTGATTCAAAGTCCGCACACATGGCGATGCGCCGAAAAGACCTTGAAGTGCGTCTTGCCGGTTTGCGCGAGCGCGACCAGTTCTTGAAGCAGCGCCTTGAGGAAACTGATCGTCGTTTAGAAGTAGACACGGCGGCTCGTGCAGAGGCCGGCGTTCGCCGTCAGCGTATCGAAGCTTCCTTGCTCGCCATCACCCGCTTGGGTGATCTGGTGGAGGGTCATCGAGTTGCGGCCGAGTCACGTCTTGCGGAACTGTATGAGATGCGTCGTCGCCAAAGCGACGAAGTGCGTGAGATCACCACTCGCCTCGATGTCGCTCGTCGCGGTCGTACCGAAGCAGAACAACAGCTGGAGGCATTGCGTGAGCGTGGCCGTCGTGTGGATGTTGAAGAAGCAGAGACACGTATGCGCCTTGAAGCCGCGGTTGATCTCATCCGTCGCGAACTTGAAGTGGAGCCTGAAGAAGCTGAGGCTGCACCAATGCCAGAAGTGGCGGAAGGTGTTGACCACGCAGATCGTGCTCGTGCGCTGGAACGCGACATTCGCTTGATGGGTCCGATTAACCCATTGGCATTGCAAGAGTTCACTGAACTGCAAGAGCGTCACACGTTCCTTGAAGAGCAACTCAATGACGTGCGTAATTCACGTCGCGAACTTGCACAGGTCATTGCGGCTATCGACGAAGAAATTCAAACAGTCTTCGCAACGGCGTTTGAAGATGTGAGCAAGAACTTCACCGATCTGTTCCAGTTGTTGTTCCCTGGCGGTAAGGGCAAGCTTGCTCTTACAAGCCCTGGCGACATGCTGAACACAGGTATCGAAGTGGAAGCAACGCCACCAGGAAAGACGTTCAAGAAGTTGTCGCTTCTCTCGGGTGGTGAGCGTTCGCTCACTGCACTTGCGTATTTGTTTGCCGTGTTCCGCAGCCGTCCTTCTCCGTTCTATGTCATGGACGAAGTTGAGGCAGCTCTCGACGACGTGAACCTGCATCGTTTCCTCGGACTCGTTCAAGAGTTCCGTCGTGATGCGCAGTTGATCATTGTGAGTCACCAGAAGCGCACCATGGAAGCAGCGGACTGCTTGCTTGGTGTCTCGATGCAGCCGGGCGGTTCGTCCAAGGTTGTGTCCGAGCGCGCCAGCAACACTGCAGGGAACTAGTTCATGCTTGCGTCGTCGACGGTCAACATCGTCCTTCCACTCATCGCAGCTCTTGTCGTCTTCACCGGCATCGGCTACACCGTTCGTCGTCGTCGAAGCAATGCACCAGAATCAGCCGAAGCGCCGGGCTCCTCATCCGAAACCCGCACGCGTGCGAAGGTTTCGGATTCGGCCCCACCGCAGGCTGATTCCTCTTCTGTTACGACAAGTTCGGCGGGCGCCGCTGCCGATTCGGAAACGTTAGAGCTTGCGAAAAGTGACGAATCGGTAGTCGGCGACGAAGCCGAACACGTCATTGAAGAAGAGGCGCTTGCCGAACCTGCGACGGTGAAGGAGAAGGCCGGGCGCACACGCAGTTTGTTCGCCAGCGCATTCCAATCCATTCGTGGTCGCGGCTCTCTTGATGCCGCTGCATGGGACGAACTAGAAGAAACCTTGTTGCGCGCCGACATTGGCATTGGCCTGACGACGCGTCTTCTCGACCCAATGCGTGCCGCGGCAAAAGCCGGAACAATTCGCACTCCGGACGATGCCATCAACGCATTGCGTGAAGCGATGACGGCACAACTTGCAACCACAGATCGCTCTTTGCATCTCGACGCCGAAGTGAAACCCAACGTGTGGCTCTTCGTCGGAGTGAACGGTGTGGGTAAAACCACCACCATTGGAAAAATCGGAACGGCCCAAACTGCTCTCGGCACCACAGTGTTGATGGCGGCGGGGGATACCTTCCGCGCAGCTGCTGCGGAACAACTTCATGTGTGGGCAGAACGTTGCGGTGCGTCCTATGTACGCGGTGCTGAAGGCGGAGATCCAGCGTCAGTGATCTTTGACGGAATCCAAAGTGCATCGGCAAAGGGGATCGACCTGGTGTTGGGTGACACCGCAGGTCGTTTGCAGAACAAGTCGAACTTGATGGAAGAACTTAAGAAAGTTCGTCGCGTTGCGGCGAAAGCTGAAGGAACTGTCAATGAGGTGCTCCTCGTCATTGACGCGACGACGGGTCAGAACGGTCTTTCCCAAGCCCGTGAATTCGCTGCCGCAACAGATGTCACCGGAGTCGTGCTGACCAAACTGGATGGTTCGGCGAAAGGCGGCATCGTGTTCGCGATTGAAACGGACCTCGGTATTCCCGTGAAACTGGTGGGTCTTGGAGAGGGTGCACACGACTTAGTGGTATTTGATCCTGCGGAATACGTGTCCGCACTCTTCGAATAGACCTACGCTTCAGTTCGCATGAAGCGCACCACTTTTCTCTCGGCCATCGTTGTCGGTGTCCTCGGACTGACGTCGTGTGTGCATGACGGGCCCGTCAAGATTCTTCTCGCTTCATCACAGAGCGAATCTGGTCAAGTGCGTATGGCACTGGAACATTCGGGTGCTCCGGTCGATTCGATTCCGAACACAGTCACATTTGACGTTCGCGGTCCATTGCCCGACCTAGGGGATCGTCTTCTTGCATGGTCTATTGGTCGTCGTCGCAAGCCTGCAGGTGAACTGTCAAAGATCGCTTTTGCTTTGAATGTGCAAGGCGCCGTCGAACGTATAGATGACAACGCATACGTGGTGAAAGACACCATGGGCAAACAACACTTTGCAAACCTCTTCGTTGACGAAGCAGGTGGCTGGTGGACGTATACGAATGGCTCGCAGCGGATGGAACCGGGTTGCGCTGCCGGAGATGCGTCATGTGGAACACCAAAAAATCTTTCGACGAATGTCTTGTCACCAGGCGAAGCAATTCGTCGAACAAACCAGATACTTGCTCGCGCCGACATGGTTCCAACTAATTATCCATTGACGGCAGTACAAAATGCAGACTCCACTGTCGTTACGGGACTGCTGACGTTGGGTGGAATCAAAACGAACCTTGCTGTGCAATTCACATTTGATCGCAATGGTGAAGTCGTTTCGGCTTCCGGCCCGATGATCGCTATTGCCATGGCAGGTCGATACCCAATCGTCACGCCAGCAGAAGCAGTGAAGCGTCTCAATAATCCGCTCTACGCAACGATTGGTTCGGTCACGCGCCTTGCCGCAACTGCATCTGTCTCTCAATCCTCTGATGGAACTTCTTCATCCGAAACCGTTGTTCCCATCACGAGTGTTCGCTTCACTTTGATGGAGACCAAACTCGCCAACCTCACGCACATGTTGCTGCCTGCGTATACGTACTTCAACGCTGATGGTGAAGTAGGAACTGTGCTTGCAATCGCTGATGATCGTTTAGTTTTTCCACGCGATGCAGTCGTAACTACGGAGACTGTGCCTATCCGTGGGGGAGACATTCCGCCTCGGTCTTCACAGCCTTTAGATGAAAACACTGCGCAACAACTTCTGGGTCTGCCCGAAGCAGAAGCAACCAAGGTGGCAATGGAAAACGGTTGGGTTGTGCGTATCGCTGCCCGCGATGGTGAGTTCTTTATGTTGACCGAGGATTACTCGGAAAATCGGGTGAATCTCAGCGTGAAGAACGGCAAAGTCATCGCCATCACCATTGGCTAAATGGCTTTGAGCCTTAGTCGGTAACCTGAAACACGATGTTTGATTCACTCGGCGACCGCTTACAAGGAATAGTCAAGCGACTGAAGGGCAAAGGCCGTCTCACGGAGGCTGATGTCGATGAAGTGATGGGCGAGATTCGCACCGCACTTCTTGAAGCAGACGTCAACGTCGGAGTCGTGCGTGATGTTGTTGCGCGTATTCGCGAACAAGCAATTGGCGCGACCGTTTCGGAAGCTCTCGACCCCAGCCAGCAAATCATCAAGATCGTTAATGCTGAACTCGTTGCGATGTTGGGTGGCGAAACACTCAAGATCACTTATGCAAGTCAGCCTCCAACGGTTGTGCTCATGGCAGGTTTGCAAGGTTCGGGTAAAACAACCAGTGCTGCAAAACTCGCTCGTTGGTTTAAGTCGCAAGGTCGCCAGCCATTGTTGGTGGGTGCAGACCTTCAGCGTCCTGCAGCTGTTGAACAGTTGCGTACCTTGGGTGGCCAGATCAGTGTTCCCGTGTTCTCCGAACCAGGCGATCCGGTTGCCACAGCGCGTCGTGGTTTAGACGAAGCAAAGCGACTCGGCAAAGACGTGGTCATCGTCGACACCGCCGGTCGTTTGGCTATTGACGAAGAAATGATGCGTCAAGTCGCAGACATCTCTTCCACCGTGAAGCCGAACTACACCTTCCTTGTCGTCGATGCGATGACTGGTCAAGATGCGGTCAGCGTTGCTGATGCGTTTCATCAACGTCTCTCGATTGATGGTGTGATTCTTTCCAAGCTTGACGGTGATGCGCGCGGTGGTGCTGCACTCTCGGTCAAGACAGTGATTGGTCGCCCCATTGCATTCGCTGCCACTGGTGAAAAGATCGATGCGTTCGAGCAGTTCCATCCCGACCGTATGGCGGGACGCATCTTGGGTATGGGCGACATGCTCACTCTCATCGAGCAGGCCGAGAAAGTCTTCGAACAAGACAAGGCGGAAGAAGCCGCTCAGCGCATGCTCGAGGGTCAGTTCACCCTCGAAGATTTCCTCGAGCAGTTGCAGCAGCTCAAGAAGATGGGGCCGCTCTCGGGAATCATGGGAATGCTCCCAGGCATGCCGAAGGAAATGAAGAACGCCCAAATCGGAGATGACCAGGTGAAGGTCACCGAGGCCATCATCCGGTCGATGACTCTGGAGGAGCGCCGCGATCCCAGCATTATCAACGGCAGCCGTCGCACCCGCATTGCCAAGGGCAGTGGCACCGAAGTCGCCGATATCAACCGTCTCGTCAAGCAATTCACCGAAATGCAAAAGATGATGAAGCGCATGGGTGGCATGGCCAAGCCCCAGGGCAAGAGCGGCAAGGGGGGCAAGGGCAAGCCTGGCAAGATCAACAAGCGCCAAGCCATACAGCAGCTGGGCGACATGTTGGGAGGCCAAGGTGGCATTCCTGGTCTCCCCGGGATGGATGGCAGCCCCGGTCTGCCCCCATTTTTTAAATAAATCGCTGGCTGAAACCCTGCCTCACCCGTTGGGGTCTTGGGTTTTCCACCGCTAGCCTTACCTAGTCCCCGAAAAGGGCCCTTTCAGGAGAATTCGCAACATGGCAGTCAAAATCCGCCTCACACGCGTCGGCAAGACCAAGCAACCTCAGTACCGCGTTATCGCAGCTGATTCACGTCGTGCACGTGACGGTCGCTTCATCGAGATCCTCGGTCAGTACAACCCACGCACCGAGCCATCGACAATCACAATCGATAACGACAAGGCCGTGAAGTGGCTCATGCAGGGTGCACAGCCCACTGAGCGCGTTCGCAAGCTTCTCGAAATCAGCGGCGCCTGGGAACAGTTCACCGCAGCCAAGTCCAAGTAGTCCCGTGTCAGAGTTCGACGCGAACACACTTGAAGCTCCCATCGCAACAGCGGTGCTCACGCACATCGTGCGCAGCATTGTTGACGATGCAGACGCTGTCAATGTCACCTCCGGTCCTGGCAAGGGCGACAAAATCCTCCTCGAGGTTCGTGTAGGCCCTGGCGATCTTGGTCGTGTTATCGGCCGTCGTGGTCGTACCGCACAAAGCATTCGCACAGTTGTGCGTGCTGCTGCAACAAATGATGACGTTGATGTCGACGTTGATTTTGTTGACGCGTAATCATTTTTGAGCGCACACACACCTCCTGAAGGCCTTCTTGAAGTAGGCCGAATCGGAAAGCCCCATGGCGTCCGTGGAGACCTATTTATTTCTCTCACTTCCGATGTTGCGTCGCGTCACGCCGTTGGTGCCACCTTCACAATTCTTGAGTCGACGGGTCAGCGCGTTCTCACCATTGCAACAGTGCGTCCGCAACAAGATCGCTTCGTTGTTCATTTCGAAGGATGCGACGACCGTAACGATGCCGAGAAGTTGACGAACAAATTCCTCTACGCAGAACCCGACGAGAGCGAAGACGGTCTGTGGGTGCATCAGCTCATTGGTTCGAACGTTGTTGATACAAACGGTGAGTCCTGGGGTGCATGCACAGGCGTTCTACAGAATCCCGCACATGACATTTTGGAAATTGAAGGCGGCATTCTCGTGCCTGCGCCGTTCATTGTTTCCACCGACGGCAACACCACTGTCATCAACCCTCCTGCCGGATTGCGCGAAGCGCTCTCTGGCGAATAGGTAGCGTCACATCGTGCGCATCGATGTCTTCACCTTGTTCCCTGAGATGGTCGATGGGTTCTGCTCGCACAGTCTCTTGGGCCGCGCTCGTTCCTCAGGGGCGATCGAACTGCGCAATCACAACATCCGTGATTATTCGACCGACGTGCACCGCTCCGTCGACGACACCCCGTTTGGCGGGGGAGCCGGCATGCTCATGCGTCCCGAGCCAATCTTCGCCGCCGTCGAAGCCACGAATCCGCCGCGCCCGCTGATCCTGCTTGGCCCTGGTGGTCAGAAGTTCGACCAAGACATGGCCCATGCTCTGGCTGCCGGCCCTGGCTTCAGCCTTTTGTGCGGACGCTATGAAGGGGTCGACCAGCGCGTGCGCGAGCACCTGGTGGACCACGAGGTCTCTGTAGGCGACGTGGTGTTGGCCGGTGGGGAAGTTGCCGCCTGCCTCATGATTGAAGCCGTCACCCGCCTGATTCCGGGAGTGATGGGCAATGCTGAATCACCCGTCACCGAGAGTTTCGGGGCTGCCGGACTTCTGGAAGAGCCTCAGTACACCCGTCCAGCGGAGTTCCGGGGATGGGAAGTGCCCGAGGTGCTCCGAGGCGGAAATCACGCCAAAGTGGCCCGCTGGCGCCATGCCCAGGCCCTCTGGCGCACCCTGCAGCAGCGCCCCGACCTCATCGAGGCCCGCGGGGGATTAACAGAAGCTGAGAAACAACTGTTGGAAGGGGTGCCCTTCGCCTCGTATCCTTCTATCTTCGCTTCGGGTCAGCCCGAACAGGCCTAGTGCCGTCCACATCTCAGTCGCCAAGGAATCATCATGAAGAGCACAGACATCGTTGACAACCAGAACATGCGCGATGACATCCCGACTTTCTTCCCTGGTGATGAAGTCAAGGTGCACGTACGCGTTGTTGAATCAGGCAAAGAGCGCATCCAGATTTTTCAGGGCAACATCATGGCCATTCAGGGTTCTGGCATTGCAGAGACCTACACAGTTCGCAAGCTCTCCTACGGCGTAGGCGTGGAGCGCACCTTCCCTAAGCACAGCCCGTCTGTTGCAAAGATCGAGGTTCTCCGTCGTGGCGACGTTCGTCGTGCGAAGTTGTACTACCTCCGCGATCGCGTTGGTAAGGCTGCAAAGATTCGCGAAAAGCGCGAAGCGTAAGCCACTCTTCTCTGGGCACTGGTTGCACTGGTGAACTCAGACGATCTCGAAGACTTCGAGGCTGACCGCGAGTACAAACTCGCTCAGGAGTATCAAGACGTTGTCGGCATGTTCCGATACGCAGTGGAAACCGAACGCCGGTTTTATTTGGCGAACGCCGTTACCGTGAATGTTGTTGGTGACAGCGCGCGTCCACTCATCACTGTGGAGATGACCGACGCATGGGTATGGGACATGTACCGCAAGACCCGATTCATCCCATCGGTGAAAGTGCTCAGCTTCAAAGACGTCAACGTGGAAGAACTCCCGTCGGACGACATCATCGGCCCCGAAGCCCTTTAGCCAAGCAACGCCTTGCCCGGGCTCGCTGGGCAGAAGAACGTGCAGCACAGTGGTACGTCGCACATGGCTATT
>JBEDFA010000018.1:0-6493 GCA_041175365.1 Actinomycetota bacterium
CCCCAGCGCTGGGTCGTTACCGGCGCTTTTTGTTCTTGTTGATGCAATTCATGTCGGGGCTGTGGCGGCATGGGCAGGTGGACTCATCGCTCTTGCAGTTCTACGCAATGAAGACGCCACAAATGCCGCTCGGTACTCACGTATCGCAACGTGGGTCATGCCGATTGCAGTTATCTCTGGTGTCGTGCAGGGCCTGCATCTGCTCGGGGGAGTGAGCGGTCTGACGGATTCGAGTTATGGCAAGTTCCTCATTCTGAAGACAGTGATCGTTCTCGCAGTGATCGCATTGGGAGCCAAGGCCCGTGCACATATTGCCGATTCACGCGGTGCTCAGTTCGGCAAGACCATTCGATTCGAAGCAACGCTGATGGTCATTGTCCTTGCCGTCACTGCACTGTTGGTGGGAACGTCGCCAAGCGATCGAGGCATTGGTGGGTCGCAATCGTTTAGTGCCACGCAGATTCGCTCTGGCATCGTTGCAGATCTGTCGGTTCTTCCCACGCGTGTCGGCACAGCGGAAGTACACGTTGTGCTCACCCCGCCTGGTGGTGCATTGAAGCCCGTGACTGAGGTGACGGTGGAGATGTCGTTGCCTGATCGCAACATTCCAGCAATCCCCGTAAAGATGTATGAACTTGGTCCGAATCACTGGACCGGTGTTGTCAACATTCCGTACTCGGGTACGTGGTCATTCGAATCACGCGTAAAGCCCACAGCGAATCAAACGTTGCTGTACACCGCAACGTTTGACGTTGCTGACTAATCAGAGACGTCAGATGTCGCGGACCACAATGTGGTGTGGCATGCCAGTGGGTTCATCGATGAAGCCATCACCAACAACGGTGAAACCACATTTCTCGTAGAAACCTATTGCGCTATCTCGGGCACGTGCCCATACAAGTGCTGCGTTCCGTTCTTTCGCAAGTGCAACGCCAGCATCAATCAGTTGTCTGCCAAGGCCGCTTGTTTGCAGCGAGTCGTCTACTGCCATTCCTTTTAATTGCATCGCTGCAGTTCCAGGCTGCGCTGGGCATTCCTTGATGAACCAGGTAGAGGTTGCTACCGCTTCACCATCGCGCAAGATGCCAAAGTGAACTGCATCTGCGGACAAATCTTCCACGTAATGCGCGTTTGTAGTGGGTGTTCCCTTGCGCAGCACGCGGACTCGTAAGGGCAGAACTTGTTCAAATGCGAGCTGCTCAACCATGAGTTATTGCACCGATGAAAGGTTGACGGCATTGCCGTTCTCGCGTGCACTGCGATACATCGCTTCCACGATGCGATGCGCCTCGAGTGCGATGGAGAAGTCGGGAAAACCAGGTTGCTTCTCAACGGCTGACAGCACGAACGCAGCATCGGGATTCGGGTCCTTCAGCGCAAGGGGTGCGGTCTTTGCCAACAGTTCTTCACCTTCGAGCGACCCAGTTGTTCCATCGGCATTGCTCCACGTAACGGGTCCAAACCAGTCGTCGCCCGCAATGATCACAGTGCGGTTCTCGCAGAAAACCTCAACATTGCGCAAGCTGGGGCGCGAGAGATTGTCATGCCAAATGGTGGTGAGAGTGCCCACTGCACCATTCGCGAACTGCACAGACGCAGCCACACAATCTTCAATTCCTTCGATGCCATGGCGGTAGGTGGAACGCGCACTGACGGAGGAAACATCACCGATGAGAAAGCGCAACATGTCGACGTCGTGAATGCTGTGCTCTAACAGCGTGCCTGCTCCGGCCTTCTCAACATCACCGCGCCATGTTGATTTGTAATGGCCTTGCACGGGAATGAATTGATCATCACGAAACACCACGGCCATGGGTGCACCTGCAGCGGGGTCTTCGATTAATTCGCGTGCCCACAGGTACGCAGGGGATCGCCGCAAGATGAGACCGCACTGGTGAGTGAGACCCGATGCAGTTGCAGACTCATACATCTCTTTCGCTTTGGCGAAGCCAGTGCTCAATGGTTTCTCGCAAAAGAATGGTTTCCCTGCTGCGATGCACATGTCAACCAGTCGTTGGTGTTCGCTGGTCCACGTACAGATGTAGACGACGTCGCTGCTGTTAATGACTTCTTCTTCAGACGACATCACGGTGCTTCCCGAGCCTTGTGCAAATGTCTCGGCACGCGTTGTGTCAATGTCGTAGCAACCACCCCGCACGATGGCTACTCCAGAACGCTTCAACATCTTGGAATGAAATGTTGCGATGTGCCCCGTGCCAATGACGCCAACACCGGGTAGCTGTTCTGAGTTCTTCACACTCATGACGATAAATGAAAACGCCCGGTGGCTTGCAATCTTTCGACTGCAGCCACCGGGCGTTTCCCAGTGTTTGTTAAGGAGCGACTAGCGCTTCTTGCCGGCCTTCTTCACAGCCTTCTTAGGTGCTGCTTTCTTGACAACCTTCTTAGGTGCTGCTTTCTTCACAACCTTCTTAGCGACTGGCTTCTTTGCAGCAGCCTTCTTCTTGGCTGGTGCTGCCTTCTTCTTTGCAGGAGCGGCTGCCTTCTTTGCTGCTGGTGCAGGAGCTGCCTTCTTGGTGTTCAGCTTTGGAGCTGGTGCAACACCGAGTGCAATGTCCTTGAAGCCCTTAAGAGCTGTGATCTTGGCAACTGTCTTTGCCTTGATCTGGATTGTTTCTCCGGTGGCTGGGTTACGACCTGTGCGTGCTGGACGCTTGATCTTTGCAAACTTTGCAAAACCGGAAATGTTTACGACTTCACCCTTTGCAACATTGGCGAGGATTACATCAATGGTTCCCTCGACCAACTTTGCTGCGGTCTTGTTATCGACCTCAGTGTGGAGTGCTACTGCTTGAATGAGTTCACGCTTCTTCATGGATGTCACCGTAACTCACCTAGTCAATGAAATCGGGGATTTCCGAGACCTGTTTCTCGTCACACCCAAACGGGGGGGATGGGACTACTTGACGAGGGTGTACGCGGGGTTCATGAAGGTGATGCCGTCACTTGCCTTCGTGCCGACTCCTTCAAGACAGATCGTGCGCCCTAAAGCGATGCCGCCGATGGTGCGTCGACCCGTCCAAATGGCGGTGACAAAGCCTGTTTCGTCACGCAATGTGACGACTAGGGCGGGTACGCCATGCGCGGGACGCGTTCGCATTCGCGTGACTTTTCCACAGACAGTGACCGACGTTCGTAACGGAACCTCGGCCATAGGAATACCTCGAACCGCCTCTACTGGGGCGATTTCTGTCTTTTTCCTGCGGAAAAGTGCCATTTTGCGACTTATTTGGACCCGATGAGCGCAGCGCGAATTGCGGCTTCGCAATCACCACTGGACAACACCATCACTTCGTCATGTGCGTGAAGCACAGTGTCGAGAGCGGGAGCAACGACATGACCATCACGAAGTACGGCGACAACAGTTGCCTCGCGCGGTAGTTGCAGAGAGCCAATTGTCTGGTTGATGGCAGGCGATCCGTCGGCCAATGTGACTTCATTGAGGCCTGATTTGCCGTGGTCAAATGCCATCAGACGGACGAGAGAACCCTCGGTCACGGCCTCTTCGACGAGTCCCGTGAGGAGGTGCGGGGTGGAAACGGAGACGTCAACACCCCACATTTCGTTGTACATCCACTCGTTATTCGGGTTGTTCACACGGGCGACC
Organism: Actinomycetota bacterium; assembly: GCA_041175365.1. GTDB lineage: Bacteria > Actinomycetota > Acidimicrobiia > Acidimicrobiales > Ilumatobacteraceae > UBA2093. Next base: position 3,629 of record JBEDFA010000018.1, read on the forward strand.
ACACGTGGAACACCGAATTCCTGCTTCGAGAGAAGGGAGATCACAAGGTTGTCTTCGTCGTCTCCGGTGACTGCTGCGACCACGTCGGCTTCTGCGGCCCCTGATGCAGCAAGTACATCTACTTCACACGCATCGCCCTGAAACGAGGTGATGGAGTCAGTGCTCTGCAAACGAAAAACGGCACTTGCATCATTGTCAATGATGACGATTGTGTGGCCTGATGCAGCAAGTTGCTTTGCCATGTAGCGACCAACGCTGCCGGCTCCTGCGATAACGATCTTCATCAGTGTGCTCCTGCAATTGAAGAGCCATTGTCAAATGACTCGATGTGATCTGCGGTTCCAAGAATGTGAATGAGATCATTTTCTTGCAACAACATGGATGACTCTCCAACATGTGCAACACCGTTACGAACAACAAGTGCAATGTTCACGCCAGCATCGGAAATTTTGGTGCCGGCGAGCTCTGCAGAGACACGACGTTCCGCCAGATGGAATGTTGATGTTGGGTCGCTCCACTCAACGGTGCCACGGCGAGGCAATACGTATTGCATCACGCGATTGCTTGCCCACGCAACGGCTGCAACAGTAGAAACACCAAGACGTTCATAAATCTTTGCGCGCTTCGGATCGTTGATTCGAGCAACTACACGTTCAACGCCAAACATCTCTCGTGCAACACGTGCGACAAGAATGTTCGAGTTGTCACCGTTCGTGACAGCGACAACTGCACACTCAGCAGTGATGCCTGCAGCAGTCAGTAGATCGCGGTCAAAGCCGATGCCTGTCAGTGTTCGTCCCTTGAAGTTGTCGCCAAGACGACGGAATGCTTCTGGTTTGCGGTCGATGATGACAACGGAGTGGCCGTCCGCATCGAGTTCGCGCGCAACGGTGGAACCCACGCGTCCGCAACCAACGATGATGGTGTGCATGGTTTAGACCTCCTGGGTCCCGTGTTCTGCCATATGGACAGGAATTGAAACGACAGCCGTGTGAGGACGATGCAGCAGTTTCGCTTTGAGAGCAAAGGCACTTCCGTTGTGCAGCCACTGTGTGCGCCACGCTGTGACGAACTCAGGAATGACAACGGTGATGATGTCGTCATCGTGCTTGTCATCAAGTTCGTCAAGGAACTGCATGACAGGGCCTGTGAGCTCACGGTAAGGCGAATACACAATGTTGAGCTCAATGGGAACGTTGTAATCGCGCCATTGTTGTTCGATGCGCTGGCGGTCTTCATCGTCGCTTGCAACGGTGACAGCTAGCAAACGATCGGGGTTCAGTGACTTTGCATAGTTCAGGCCGTGAAGCACGCCCTTGTTAATGCCGCCGACGAGAACAACCATCGTGTGTGTTTCTCGACGTGGCCAGTAGCCAGGCTCCACTTCGACAGACTTTCGGCCCTTCTCGTAGTGATGACCAATGGACCTAAATGTCCACACTGCGGCGGGGATAATCACTGCGGGAATCCATGCACCTTCAGTGAACTTCGAGACCACAACAATGAGCGCAACAATGCCGGTCATGACTGCACCAATTGCATTGATAGTCATGCCCAACCTCCAGCCATCTTCGCGAAGTCTGAGGTGATGCATCACCATGCCGGTTTGGCTGTACGTGAAACCAGTGAATACTCCGAACGCGTAGAGCGGAATGAGTTTCGAAATGTCACCGTTGAACGCAATGATGAGAATGCTTGCCACAATTGCGAGGAACAACACGCCGTTTGAGAACACCAATCGCGTTCCGCGGTTGAAGAACTGACGTGGAAGGTATCCGTCCTTGGCGATGAGGGATGCAAGACGAGGAAAGTCGGCATATGCGGTGTTGGCGGCAAGAATCAGAATGAAGAAGGTTCCGATCATTGTCGCCCAGAACATCACGCCCTTGCCGTTGTACAAGTACTCAGCCATTAGTCCAAGGCCATTGCCGTCATGTTCGCCGCGGAATGGCTTGAGATGAACGGCAAGCACGGAGACACCAAAGAAACATGTGCCGAGAATGCCGGCCATCCACACAAGAGTGGTGGAGGCGTTCTTGCTCTCGGGCTTTTGGAATGCAGGGACACCGTTTGAAACGGCCTCCACACCAGAGAGCGCGACTGCACCAGAGGAGAAGGCGCGCAACAACATATACAAACTCAGAGAGCCAGTACCGGCAGCCATTTCTGCTGCTTCTGTACTCAGCATCTCTTCAGGAATGGGTCCAATGTGCTGCACGAAGATTCGATAGAACCCCGTACCAATCAGAATCACCAACATCACGATGTAGAAATACGTCGGTCCGGCAAAAGCAGCGCCTGATTCCTTTACACCGCGAAGGTTCATCACCGTCATGATGAAAATGCAAAGGAGACACAGAGGGACTGCCCATGATCGGTCAAGCCCTGTTGCAGTACGAATCGCGAGAACGCCACCAGCCACACTCACGGAAACGGTGAGGATGTAGTCCACAAGCAACGATGAACCTGCAACTAGTGCAGAAGTAGGTCCGAGATTCTCGCGACTGACGATGTATGCACCACCACCTGAGGGGTAGGCCATAATCGTCTGGCGATATGACATCACCAAGATGGCCAACAAAATGACCACGATGATTGCGATGGGCACTAATGGGCGGAATGCGGCTGCTCCAGCCCCTGCGCCAATCAAGGTGACAACGAGAATTTCATCTGTGGCGTAGGCCGTCGATGAAATTGCGTCGGAAGCAAATACTGGCAACGCAATCTTCTTTGAAAGGCGCTGGTGTGCCTCTTCTTCGCTGGAGATGGGGTTACCGATGAGGAATTTTTTTAATGAAGCCATAGATCGCCCAAGGGGCATCTATAACTGTGCCGATGAAGACTCTCGGCAGGTGAATAGTTAGC
>JBEDFA010000019.1:0-6687 GCA_041175365.1 Actinomycetota bacterium
CACCGACGCGCAACTGCTCAATAAATTCTTCGCGCATGTTCATCGTGGCGAACATGGATGGGTCAGTCGGAACAAATGGAGCCGTTGAGATTGATCGTTGACGGAGCTGTTCTCGAAGCGATACAAAGAGTTCCTTGTCAGAGTCCACCGTTGATGTTGCTAAAGTCTCAATGATTTCGGGCTGAACTGACACCGTCATGGGAAATGTATGGCTCTTCAGAAATTCAACAAACTGAGAAACTCGAGAACGTGTCTCGTCGGTGAGAACAACTGAACCGTTTGGTTGTAGCGATGGCGTTGTCTTCAATCGAACCAGGGTGCTGACTTGCACAGTTTTTGAAGGATCACTTTTTCGGTGAACGTTAACGAAGGTCAATACTTCAGCGATGGCTTCGCGTGTCTTGGCATCACGAATACGGATAGTGATGGGATAGATACCATCAAAGACAACGTGTAGTGACTGAGCGGTATCAACGCCTTGCGAAACAGGTATTGAAAATTGAACGCTGTTATTGATGCGGCGTATTTGGTACGACGACAATGTCAGTGCATCGAGAACTCCAGGACGTGCCTGACCCCGTGCGATTGATTGAAATGAACGTCGCGATGCAACGCGGCGATGAAGTTCAATCTCTACGGCATTACCGACAAAACGTGAATCGTCTTCGAAAACAAATCGAAGTTGCGTTGCTGTAGTGATGTTGAAAGTGTGACTGACAAGAGCGAGAGTGGGGATGGAAGCTGCTTGTGTTGGAGATGTAGGAAATGCAAGTGTGCTGAAGAGCGCCATCACAAGAGCGGGGAATAAACGCATCAGCCTTCTCATGACAATGCTCTTTCGAGAACAGTCAGACCATGGTTCATGTCCGTAAATCCGATGTTGCGATACAAGCCAAGTGCGGATTCATTGCTGACTTCTGTATTGACAACGGTGTTGGTGCATCCTGCACGGAATGACCATTCGACAGCCGCCGCAATGAGGCGCGAGGCGACGCCTGACCGACGTGCATCTGGATGAACCGCAAGACGTTGAATGAAACCTGTTTGACCTGTTGCGCCAACGAGAACGAAACCTTCGATCTCTCCGTGACGGCGGGAAGTGAAGAGGCGAACTCGGCGCGTCGCTTTCAGAGCGTCCTGAAAAGTCTCCTCGTCAAGGTGCCACTCATCGCCAAAGGCCAACCGGTCAATATCCAGCACCGTGTTGATGACGGCGGTGCGGCGGCGAAGGAAGCGTGTTGGTTGAGGGGCAATATCAGAGGGAATGTTGTATTGCGGGGGAACCAAATGTTTGAGGCGGAGAAGAACAAGGTCTTGTGCCGGTTGGAAACCGACGTCACCCAGTGCGACGGCTGCTTCGGGTGACATGGCAGAGGTACGAACGCTGCCGTAACCCCATCGAGTCATGGTCGAAAGCCAGTCCTTGAGAACCTCTGGTCCGGGCAGTTCCGTCTCTGGACTGTGGGACCCCGAGATCATGAGGAAGGCCCGAGATGGGTTACCCGCCCAGGGACGAACTGCGGCCTGGGCTGCGCCCGACCAAATAATCCCTCGCTTGGGGGTGTGTTCCACCAGATTCACCCCTCAGACGGTAGTCCCCGCATGCCATCGGGGGTTCGGACTGTGGGAAGGACACCCGTTCAGGGTCTTCCATGCCTAGCCTTGGACGGTCGCCATTCGTACCTATGTATATATGGCAACGAGCTACCACCATGATCCCACCACGTTTCGCCCCCATTCTTGAGGAAATGGCTCCTCTGGCCTCGCGTTTTCGCGATGCCGGTCATCGCCTGTATCTCGTGGGGGGAACAGTGCGGGACCTTCTCATGGGGGCAACCGACGGCACCTTGAACCCAGCTGAGATGGACTTTGATGCGACGACGACGGCTCGTCCGGAGGAAATCAAGCGCATCGTCGCAGACATTGCCGATGCTGTGTGGACCCAAGGGGAGCGCTTCGGCACCATTGGTTTGAAGATTGGTGAGCGTGTCTATGAGATCACGACTCATCGCGCCGAGGCATATTCACCCGATTCGCGGAAGCCAGAGGTGGTGTACGCGGACGAGATCAATGTCGACCTTTCTCGACGTGACTTCACGATTAATGCAATGGCATTAGAACTCACCAGCGATACGCCAACTCTTGTTGATCCATTCGGTGGAGCCGCAGACCTCATGACGCGTAATTTGCGCACACCATTGTCGGCCGAAGAATCTTTCAGTGATGATCCATTGCGTATGTTGCGGGCAGCACGTTTTATTTCGCAGCTAGAAGTTGCACCTGATCCTTCGATCACTGCTGCAGTGACTGCAATGGCGGATCGACTCACGATTGTTTCCGCCGAACGCGTGCGTGTGGAGTTTGACAAGTTGATGGTGACGAAGAAGCCATCCTTTGGTTTGTGGTTCCTGATTGACACTGGTCTTGTTGATCATTTCTTGCCTGAGCTACGACTGATGCGTCTTGAACAAGATCCGATCCATCGTCACAAAGATGTATTGACACACACGCTTGCCGTGGTGGAAAACGTGCAACGCGAAGCACGTGATGATTTTGATTTCCGTATTACACGTCTTGCTGCGTTGTATCACGACATCGGTAAACCACGTACGCGTGGTTTCAAAGAAGGCAAGGGTGTCACTTTCCATCACCATGAAGTTGTTGGTGCACGAATGACACGCGAGCGCATGAAAGCAATGAAGTATCCAAACGATGACATTGCTGCAGTGTCAGAACTTGTTGCAATCAGTGGTCGTTTCCACACGTATCAAATGGGTTGGACAGATAGTGCTGTACGCCGCTACGTGCGTGACGCCGGTGACTATTTGCCCGAACTGAATGTGCTCACACGTTGTGACTGCACTACGCGTAATGAAAAGAAAGCACGCATTCTTGCTCGCCGTATGGATGAGATGGAAGAGCGCATTGCTGAACTGATGGCAAGCGAAGAACTTGCAAGCCTTCGCCCAGAGATTGATGGCCAAAAAGTCATGGAATTACTGGGTGTTCCTGCTGGCCCCATCGTGGGTGCCGCACTTGAATTCCTGATGGACATTCGTCTTGAAGAAGGTTTGTTGGGCGACGAAGCAGCAACAGCACGCCTCATGCAGTGGTGGAAAGAGAACGAAGCAAACGCTTCGAAACTCAGACCAACGCGACGAATTAATCGCGGCTAATTACGAACCAAGTTTGCGTGCACGAACAACAAGCGTGCTGGGCGCAACGGCATTGGGTTGATGTATTGGCTTTAACTCGTGCATGACATCAATGGAGAAGTTTGCACGCTGCAGTGCCATTGCCAGTTCACCAATAGTTGGTGTTGTGTCTCCGTATCGACGACGTGCTGTTGCATCGTTTCCGTCGAACACTGTAGACATGGGGTGAGGTACGGCGAAGATAAAGCCGGCTTCTGGGCGCAACACGCGGTGCACCTGGCGGAACAAACGAGCGATGTCGGTGTCGAGTGTGATTTGATGAACACAGATCGCCACATCAATGACTGCATTCATGAGGAAGCCAAGATCAGCAAGCTCCCCTTCGTGAAATTCAACGGTGACTTCAGCGTTGGTGGCAGCTTGACGCGCACGTTGCACTGCCTCACGTGAAGGATCAATGGCGATACTGCGTGCGCCACGTTGCGCCATCGTGACGCAGTTGGGGACAGTGCCAAAGAGGCCAAGTTCGAGAACGCGCTTGTTGCGTACGTCACCACAGACCCGCAATTCATCGTCATTGCTTACGGAAGAGCCGAAAGAAATGGCGCGTCCATCGGTTACGGCCCAGCGTGCGTCTGACATGGACGAATCTTATGGCTATCTTGTGGCTGTATGGGTTTCTCCGTTGACATGTTGAGAGGTGATGTCGGCGTTGTCGATCATCAACTTGCTCGACGTTCTCTCATCAACGAAGTGAAGAAACGTCGCATCAGCAAAGACTCTGTCTGTGATGCACACCCTGAACTCATTCGCGCAGCTCGCAATGTGGGGGAGCCGTCAAAGACCATCTGCCCCATCTGCGAAGAAGTCAACGTTGTGCTGGTCACCTATGTCTTTGGCCACGGTCTTCCCAAGCACGGAAAATGCGTCACCGATGCCAGCGATATCGACAAGCTGAAGCGCACGGGCCACGAGTACGCCGCCTATGTAGTGGAGGCCTGCCCCAGCTGCCGGTGGCACCATTTGCTGAGGGTTCTCCCTATTTCGGGTCGCGGACCCACTCGATCTCGCGCTGCCCGGTAGCCAGAATCACCAGATTGGCCTGCCGTTCCTAGCGGCCAGATGTCCACATGCCCTTGATGGATAAGGGTTTTACTGGTCTGGCACACCCCCGTGGGATGGTGCCTGAGAGCAGATACGCTTTTGGGGCACATATTCACCCTGCCCCGCAAGGGGCCCCGAGTCGTAATCGGGTCCGAAGGGAGGTCACACGCTATGCGTGCTTACGAACTAATGGTCATAATCAGCGGCAAGCTCGAAGAGAGCAACGCCCACAGTTGGTTGAAGACAATCACAGCTGGCATCAACAATGTTGGTGGACAAGTTCACGGAAATCCTGACTGGTGGGGCAAGCGTCGCTTGGCATACCAAATCCAGAAGCAGGACGATGGGTACTACGCAGTGTTCAACCTCCTTGCACCAGCTGGTGCCATGGATGAAGTGGAACGCAGCTTCCGCCTCTCCGACGATGTATTGCGCCACAAGCTCCTCCGTCTTCCTGACGATGAGGCAGCTCGTCGTGGAATGGTCTCGGCGGCTTAGTCCGTCCCTATAGAGCCATCTGCTCCATACACGTCACTTTCGGAAAGGTTCCATTTCATGGCCGATAACTCAATCACCCTCGTGGGCAACTTGACCCGCGACCCAGAACTCCGTTTCACCACTGGTGGACGCGGCGTTGCATCCTTCGGTATCGCGGTTAGCCGTCGTTACCAAGTCAACGGTGAATGGCAGGAGCAGACCTCCTACTTCAACATCGTTGCCTGGGGTCAGCTCGGAGAAAACTCCGCAGCCACTCTCACCAAGGGAATGCGCGTTGTTGTCTCCGGCCGTCTCGAACAGCGTGAATATCAGAACCGTGAAGGCGAAAAGCGCACGGCAATTGAAATCAACGCCGACGAAATCGGACCAAGCCTTCGTTGGGCTACCGCTTCTATCGAGCGCAACCCACGTACCGAAGGTGGCAACGGCGGCGGCGGAAATCGCGGCGGATTCAGTGGTGGCAACTCTGGCGGTAATAACGCCGGTGGTGGCGACTACTTCCCAGCCGACGAAGAACCCTTCTGATCTACATCTATTCCTTCCCTCTTACTCTTCCCTGAAACAAGGACTGCACAATGACTAGCAAGACGAACAAAATCCGTAACGCCCGCGAGGCGAACCGTAAATTCAAGAAGAAGGCAAACCCTCTCGCAGCAGAGAAGGTTGTCTTCATCGACTACAAGGACGTGAGCCTGCTTCAGCGCTTCATGACCGACCGTTCCAAGATCCGCGGCATGCGTATGAGCGGTGCAAACGTTCAGCAGCAGCGTGAACTTGCAACTGCAATCAAGAACGCTCGCGAAATGGCATTGTTGCCATACACCAAGCGCACTGTTTCTACTCGTGCTCCTCGCCCAGGCAAGGAAGGCCGTGAGGAAGAGGGCACTTTGGAGATGCCAGAGCAGCCAATTACTTCTGAGTTCGCAAACACGAACGACGAAGCAACTGAAGAGTCAACCGAGACCACCGCTGCTGAGGCAGTAGAGACCGAAGTAGAGGCCTGATATGAACGTAATTCTTCGTGAAGACATCGCCGGCGTTGGTCGTCGTGGCGACATCGTGACCGTGGCCGATGGCCATGCTCGCAACTACCTCTTGCCACGCGGACTTGCACTTGTTGCAACCGACGGTGCAATCAACCAGGCAAATGCAATGCGTCGCGCACGTGACCTTCGTGAAGCCAACGACCGCGAGGCAGCTCGCACCGTTGCAGAAGCACTCACCGCTCGCGCATTCACTGTGAAGGCAAAGTCGGGTAACGAGGGTCGTTTGTTCGGCTCCGTCACCACTGCAGATATTGCAGCAGCACTCGCAGCTCAGGCTGGCGTCACGCTCGACCGCAAGAAGATCGTTGCTCAGCCAATCCGTACCACGGGTTCGCACAGCGCACTTGTTCGCTTGCACGCCGACGTTGAATGCAACATCAAGATTTCGGTGGTCGCCGGCTAATTAGCCGTGCGATGCACACCGTTATCCACACATTCCGAACCTCATCCCCAGCCCTATCCACAAGGATTTCGCAGGGTTATCCACTAGCAATCCACAAGAGTTTGCTGGCAAGGTAGGGGTCTTCTATGACGGACTATTCCGATCGCCAAGAGCGGTCCAACAACCGGCCTGCGCCACGCACTGATAGTCGCACGCCTCCGCACAACCTTGATGCGGAAGCGTCTCTCTTGGGCGCGATGTTGTTGGACGAATCAGCAGTCGGACTCGCCATTGAGCAGCAGCTTGATTCGGGCGACTTCTACAAGCCAGCGCATGGTCACGTCTATGCGGCGATCAAAACGTTGTCTGGCATCGGTGAAGCAATTGATGCCGTCACGGTGTCTGACGAACTGCGTCGTGCAAATCTTCTCGACGATCTCGGTGGTCTGAACTTTCTGCAAGACCTTCTCAACGCGACACCTTCTATTAGTAGCGCTGGTCG
>JBEDFA010000020.1:0-8078 GCA_041175365.1 Actinomycetota bacterium
CGCTGTGCAAGTACGGGGCACCGCAACAACCAGCACCGTCGACCAATGAACATTCAACGCCATTGCGTTCGTACACCTTGACGAGGTCATGACCCACGCCTGGCTGCTGATATTCGACAAGGCACGTTGGGAACACCGCAACACTGCCCTGCTTCTTCGCAAGGACTGGCTTGGCACGCTTTTTGAACCATGTGCTGAAGCGCTGCTTTGCATATGGAGGAAGAAGGCGAACGGAAGAAACACCTGTGGTCTTTTCTACTGCCTTACGAACAGCAGAACCGGGCTTGGCATTAATGACAAGGTTCGAGATGGTGGAAACCTTGGTGGCCAACTTGCCAGCAGCATCGGTATGACCCATCACTTGAGTGGTGATGCGCTTACGTAGTGGAACCTGGTCGTTGGCAAGACGCATGGCGTCGTGGCGCAACATGAGGCGTGGGAAGTCGAGAGCCCATTCGTGCAATTCAGGAATGTATGGGCAGTTGACGTAACAGAGCTTGCATTGGAAACATTCGTCAGCAACTTGATCTTGCTGTTGTGGAGTCAGGCGCCCAGCGTCCTGATCTTCGTGTTGGTCAACGTAACTAAAAAGCGTGGGGAACGACGAACAGAACTTGAAGCACAAACGGCAACCGTGGCAGAGGTCGTAGACGCGCGTGAGTTCTTCGCGCACATCCGCTTCGTCGAGATATTTCGGATGCTTGGGGTCGTACGTAATTGTCATCGTTGCTGTCTTTCGGAATCGTCAAGTTCTTGTCGTAAAGAGTCACCGCACACAAACGGGTGGCCACAAAATTGCAGCCACCCGTTCATTGCGAATGTGAAGCGCACCGAAGTGCACATCAGATTTAAAGGGCTGCGAGGCCTTCGCTGAAACGGCCGGCGTGGCTCTTCTCGGCGCGTGCAAGCGTCTCGAACCAGTCTGCGATTTCGTCGAATCCTTCTTCGCGTGCTGTCTTTGCGAAACCTGGGTACATCTGTGTGTACTCGTATGTCTCGCCAGCAATGGAAGCCTTGAAGTTTGCTTCGGTCTCGCCGATTGGCTCACCAGATGCTGGGTCGCCTACTTCTGCGATGTACTCGAGGTGACCGTGTGCGTGACCGGTCTCGCCTTCTGCAACCGAACGGAAAAGCATTGCTGCGTCGGGGTAACCCTCAACGTCTGCCTTTTGTGCGAACCAGAGGTAACGACGGTTGGCCTGGCTTTCGCCAGCAAACGCCTCCAGCAGGTTTTCGTGGGTCTTGGTTCCCTTCAAGCTTGGCATGATCGGGTCCTTTCCTTGTTGTGGTGGGTTTTTATCAACGCTTCACCGTGTCTGAACATGCGGCACAGAGCCCGCGATAGACGATGTGAGCATCGGCTACCGCAAACCCATCAAGGCCGCGCATTTCAGGAGCACGGTTGACGTAGACATCGTGGACAGCGCCGCACTGATCGCAGACCGCATGGTGATGATCCGAGATATTGGAATCAAAACGTACGGAGCCGCTACCCACATCGATTGTTTGCAACTCGCCCATTTCGGTGAGGTCGTTCAGTGTTTGGTACACCGTGCGCAATGAGATTCCCGGCATGACCTGGGACGCCTCGTTGAACAGCGAATCTGCTGTGGGGTGCGTGCAGTTGTTGTGCATAAGACGGAACAACAACTGGCGCTGTGGCGTCACCTTGAGACCGCTGGCGCGAAACGCGACGGTGAGCTCTTCTGGTGAACGCATTCTGAGAGCATAAGCAGAAATTGCTCTAATTTGCAACTATTGAAAATTAACAAACCGTGCAAATAAGCGGACTACTTAGTAAGTCACCCGACTTAGAAAGACCGACCGTGACCACATAGGCTCAACGACGATGTCAGTACAACCAGATTTCGATCGCATTTCTTCCCTCCAACGACTCGAATCTGAAGAATTCGATGTTGTGGTCATCGGAGGCGGAATCACCGGCGCCGGCGTGGCACTTGATGCCGCATCACGTGGCCTCTCTGTTGCCCTCCTAGAGCGAGATGACTTTGCTTCTGGCACATCCTCGAAGTCCTCGAAGTTGATTCACGGCGGTTTGCGTTATCTACAACAAGGCGACGTGCGCTTGGTGTACGAAGCACTGCGCGAACGCAAGCGTCTCTGCCACAACGCACCGCACCTTGTTCATGTCCTCCCCTTCATGATTCCCATCCTCACGAAAGATGGAGTTGTTTCGAAGAAGATTGCGCGAGCACTTGGCTCCGCAATGTGGATGTACGACCTCACCGGTGGATGGCGCATCGGAAAGATTCATCGTCGTCTTTCCTCCAAAAAGGCCTTCGCACACTTGCCCACAATGGAACAGCGCAAGTTGGCATCGGCATACCTCTATTACGACGCAGAAGCAGACGACGCACGCTTGTGCCTCACCGTATTGCGCACCGCATCGGATAAAGGCGCAGCAATTGCAAACCGTTGCAAAGTCGAGGGCATTGACTCCGCAAGTCGCACCTCACACACTGTTCGCGTCACCGACACTTTGGGTGGATCATCGTTCAGCATTCGAGCAAAGTCCGTTATCAGCGCGACAGGCGTGTGGGCCGACGATGTTCGTGCGCTCGATGAAAAAACTCACCCCGACACCATTCGCCCTGCAAAAGGTGTTCACCTCACCGTGCCCTGGGACAAGGTGCGCAACGACATCGCCGTTGTAATTCCTGTTCCCAAGGATCGTCGCAGCTTGTTTGTCGTTCCCTGGATCTCCAATGGTGATGGCACCTATCAATACACATACATCGGCACCACCGATACGGACTACAAGGGTCCTGTGAATGACCCACAGTGCACCAAAGACGACATTGAATACGTTCTTGCTGCATTGAATGCAAGTGTCACCACGGGCGTCACCGTTGACGATGTCACTGGCGTGTGGAGCGGCTTGCGTCCACTCGTCAAGATGGACGACTCCGCTGCGAAGGCTGGACGCACAGCCGACCTCAGCCGTCGACACAAAGTTTTTGCCAGTGAGAACGGCATCATCACCGTGACCGGCGGCAAGCTCACAACGTACCGCGAGATGGCAGAAGATGCCGTTGACGAAGCATGTTCATTGCTCGGTGTGAAGAAGCACTCAAAGACAAAGGCACTGCAATTGCGCGGAGCCTCTGGCAAGCGTTCATCCTCCACACAACTTGATCGTCATCTTGACGGCCGTTTCGGTTCCGACGCTTCCGCAATCAAGGCACTCATTGCCGGCGATGCAACGTTGGGCGAACCTCTCGTGCCAGGTCTGCCTTATTACAAAGCAGAAGCTGTGTACGCAGTGACCAACGAGATGGCAACAACTCTTGATGACATCATGACTCGTCGTACTCGTGCACGCTTGCTTGACCGCAAGGCCTGCGCTCGCGCAGCCGGAGATGTGGCCGACCTCATCGCTCCCCTTCTCAAATGGGACGCTGCTACTCGCGACAGAAATGTTGCTCAGTTCATGGACGAATGCGCCCGTGAAGATGCAGCAGGGCTCGTCACCGAAGCCGAATTCATCGCATCATCAACTCCAGGAACGGACCACTAGTGAGTCTTCACACTTTCAACACCGCAATTACAGATCCCATCGAGTTCGGTGGCGATCCATCTGCGGCGACATCACGCCTCACTGGTCCTGCAACAGTGATCACCGCCGACAATGCAAAAGATATTGCAGCAATCTGCGAAACGATTGATGATGCAGCAGACCGTGCGAACCACGGTCGCGACTGGTGGCCATTGTCGTTGTCGTGGTCATTGCAGAACCAAGTGCCGCGCATCCCTGGTCTTGTGTGCAAGCCACGCAGCACCGAAGAAGTGTCGAAACTTCTCGCCTATTGCAACACTCACGGCATCGCAGTCACCGCATCAGGTGGGCGCAGCGGCGTATGTGGTTCAGCGATTCCATTGCGCGAAGGCGTTGCGCTCGACATGACCAACATGCAAAGTGTTGAATCAGTTGACGAAGTCTCTGGCATCATCGAAGTACTTGCAGGAACATTCGGCCCTGACATGGAAGACGCAGCACGCACACACGGCCTCACGGTCGGCCATTTCCCACAATCATTCGCACTCGCAACTGTTGGCGGATGGGTTGCATGCCGAGGTGCTGGTCAATACTCCACTCGTTACGGAAAAATCGAAGACATGGTGCACGCACTTGAAGCAGTGCTCGCCGACGGAACAATCATTCGCACCGGCGGCGCACCTGCTGGCGCAGTAGGCCCAGACCTTTCGCAACTTCTTTTGGGAAGCGAAGGAACACTCGCAGTCATTACTCGCGTATGGCTTCGTGCTCACCCACTTCCCGAAGTGGAACGTCGTGGCGCATACGTGTTTGACACATTGTCTGACGGTTTCGAAGCATGTCGTCGTATTATTCGCAATGGCGCAACACCTGCTGTTCTCCGTTTGTACGACGGAGCGGAGAGCAAGCGCTCGCACGGTGGCAACGGCACCAATGCAACACTTCTCGTTCTCGACGAAGGCAATGAACAACTCATTGACGCAACAATGGCCATCGTGCATGACGTGTGCATGTCGATGGGTGCAACCGTGGGCGATGTCGCACTTGTTGAAGCATGGACACACCACCGCAACGACACCAGCGGTCTGCAAGCACTCACTCGCAAGGGTTACGTAGTGGACACAATGGAAGTCGCCGCCAATTGGGCAGACCTCGACAATGTGGTGGAAGCAGTAGAGACAGCAATGCTCGCAGTGCCTGGTGCACGTTCGGCAACCTGTCACCTCTCACACAGTTACATCGAAGGTGCTTGCATCTATTTCACTTTCGCAGCGACTCCATCCGCTGAAGAGTTTGAATCCACCTACCTTGCGTTGTGGGATGCAGGTCAGCGTTCTGCACTTGCAGCCGGAGCAAACCTTTCGCACCACCACGGAATTGGCTACAGCCGTTCGCAATACATGGAGCAAGCACTCGGCACTGGAATGCAAGTTCTTCGTAGCGTGAAAAATGCACTTGACCCGAAGGGCATTCTCAACCCAGGCAAACTGGGCCTATGAGAACTCTCGTCATCGATGTCGGCACCAGCGGTCTGCGCGCCGCAATCATTCTCGATGACGGCACAGTCACAGATCTTCACTACGAAGAATTCGCACCGTCCACACCTGCCAACGGCATGGTGGAGTTCGATGCCACTGCGATGTACGCGGCTGTCAAGCGTGTTGCCACAGCAGCAATCGGCACCGGTGGCGCTGATGCCATCGGAATCACAAACCAGCGCGCATCAACGATTGTGTGGCGTGCGAGCACTGGACAACCAGTCGCACCTGCCATCGGCTGGCAAGACTTGCGCACAATTGGTGAGTGCATCATGGCGCGCATCGAGCACGGCTTTCAGATTGCACCGAATCAATCAGTCACCAAGGCTGCATGGATTCTGAACAATGTCGTGACCGACGAATCTCTTCGCAACAGCGACGATCTTCGCATCGGCACCATCGAGACATGGCTGGTGTGGAACCTCACACGCGGTGTCTCTTTTGTGACCGACCACACCAATGCTGCTGTCACAGGTATGACCAATGCGTCCGGCACGGAATGGAACACCAAAGTTCTGGACGCCTTCAAGATTGATGTGCGCCATCTTCCGCGCATCGTGGACAGTTCTGGATACGTCAGCGATGCAGTTGATCTTCCTGGCGCACCACGCATCATGGCGATGGCGGGAGACCAACAGGCTTCCCTCGTCGGTCAGGGTTGCATTGAGCCTGGAATGGCCAAGATCACCTTTGGCACCGGCGGCATGCTGAATATGTTCACGGGTTACGACGCCCCCACCGCAGCTCGTCGCAGTGAAGGCGGCACCTTCCCGATCGTCGCGTTTAGTCAGAACGGAAAGATCGCGTATGGCACTGAAGCAATCATGTTGTCGGCAGGCACAAATATTGAATGGCTGCGTGACGACATGGGACTCATCAGTAGTCCAGCCGACTCGCACACCATCGCTTCGACGGTCGCGACGACTGAAGGCGTTGTCTACGTCCCTGCGCTCCTTGGTCTCGGCACACCTCATTGGGATTACGGCGCACGCGGCGCGCTCTTCGGCATCACTCGCGGCACCACCCGTGCACACATGGTGCGAGCCGTACTCGAAGGAGTTGCTCATCGTGGTGCCGACCTTGTCGACGCCGCGGAAGCCGACTCAGGTCTTTCCATCCCCGAAATTCGAGTGGATGGCGGCATGAGCCGTAATCCGACCTTTGTCCAAGCACTGGCCGATGCCACTGGTCGCCCTGTTCGGGTGTCCTCCATCACCGAGGCCACCACTTTGGGCGCAGGCTTCCTCGCGGGAACTGCAGCTGGACAATGGTCACATCTCACCGAGGCTGCCGGCACCCTCACATGGGCTGCCACCGTTGCCCCATTAGGTGACCCTGGGGTTTCCCGACAACAATGGGCAGAGGCAATTTCCAGGTCCCGTGCTTGGATACCCGACCTTTCAGCACTGGACTTCTAGTGTTGGGGGGCGACATTTCGCCGACACGACAAAGGATGACCCGAGTGGTAAATCACCAAGTTGACCTCCCCGAAGTACCTGCGACATCACGTCGCCGACTTCTTGCTTCTCTCATTGCAGGCACAGCCGCAGTGGCCGCAGCACCATTGCTTGCAGGTCGCGCATCTGCCTCCGATGGACTTGCTCGCGACCCCAAGGACTTCGCTTCACTCAACGAGGCACTGAAGCGTGAGCGCCAGATGACCGCCACATACGCAGCAGCAGTTGCGCAGGCATCGGGCGATGAGAAAATCGCACTCACCCTTCTTCATGACCATCACGAGGCATACGTAGATGCCATCAAGGGCTACCTCGGTAGCGATGCCATCAACACTAAAGAAGCAGCTCTCGCTGGTGGTGCAGGATCCTTCGCACAGATCGCTACGCAGATGGCTTCCCTTGAGGACCAGACAGCCACTTTGCACACCGACCGCTTGGCAACTTTGGTGGGACATGATGCCGCAACGTTGGTTGCATCCATCATCACCATGGAAGCCCGTCACGCAGCAGCCCTCGCCCTTGTCGGCGGCGCTTCACCACTCGCCGCCGCTGGCGCTTGATTCGAAGGAACATCACAATGACTACTGAAAACACTTCACGTATCAGCCGCCGCTCGATGTTGCGCACCAGTGGTGCCCTCGTTGCAGGCAGCGCAGTTCTTGCCGCATGTGCAGGTTCCGTCGACACCGGCATTGCTCGCATTGGCGAGGCCCCAGAACTTGATCCACTTGCCGAAGCCGAAGTCAGCGATGCTGCACTCCTTCGCACCGCGATGTCAGTGGAGAAAATGGTTGCCAACATCTTGAGCGACTCCAGCGTGTCTGGTGTTGCCGATGCAGCAGCAAAGCCCATCGTTGCGTCCTATGTCGCTGCACACACAGCCCGTCTCACAGCTCTGTCCGCTTTGGTCAGCGCAAATGGTGGTCAGCCATACAACGAGCCGAACGAAAAGCTCATGGTCGCGTACGGCGACAATGTTCTCAAGCTCATGGGCGAAGGCAAGAAGGCATCCGACGTATTGCCACTCACACATGCTCTCGAGTCACTCGTTGCAGCGACATACCAGTACTTCGTTGCGCTCACGACCAACTCTGCGCTTCGTGCAGAAATGATGCGCTTGGGTGCACAGGCTTCTCGTCGCGCAGCAGTTGCAGCGCAGCTGGTCAGCAGTGGCATCAAAGCATTTGGTATGCAGTACGAAGAAGACGGCACCACGCAGATTGAAGGATCCGTGCCAACATTTGCTGGTGCATTCGGTCCACTGAACGCAGTGCAAGTCACTCTCGGACCAGATGTTGTCGACGCACCTCGTGCAAACGTCCTCATGGACACCCCAAGCCTTAACAGCATCATTTACTGATCTGTCCTGCGCCTTCGGTAGAAATTCTTCTTATCTTTCTATTGCCACGTCCGTACACTCGTTAACGACGGTGAGTCATCCGGGTGACCGCGGCGTAGCAATACGCTGAGGAAAGTCGGGGCTTCACAGGGCAGAGTGCTGGCGAGAGCCAGGTTGGGGAAACCTGACGGACAGTGCAACAGAGAGCAAACCGCCGATGGACGCGA
>JBEDFA010000021.1:0-14627 GCA_041175365.1 Actinomycetota bacterium
AGAACGAAGTTTGCCCATGCGTAGGTGCCCCACTCGCCGCTGTCTGCGATGAGCTTTGGTCCGAGGATGTGCGAGAGGAACTTCACAAGGCGAGCCTGGTTGTTCACCAACACCATCTTGCCGATGGAGCCTTCTGGTCCAGGCAACTGTCCGGCCTTGGCCTTTGCAGTGGTGCGCTGTGCGTTCATGTTTGCGATGCGGTAGTTGATCACGATGTTGGCAAGCTCGTTGCGCACCAAAGGATCAGACTCAAGGCCGTAATGCTTCACCATTGCGAT
Organism: Actinomycetota bacterium; assembly: GCA_041175365.1. Taxonomy (GTDB): domain Bacteria; phylum Actinomycetota; class Acidimicrobiia; order Acidimicrobiales; family Ilumatobacteraceae; genus UBA2093. Next base: position 279 of record JBEDFA010000021.1, read on the forward strand.
CACGCGTGTGAGCAAGTTGGAGTCACCCGAGTTGTTGGTACCAATCGATGCGCGCTCGTTCATGAGTGTGGTGAGAGCAACGTTCCAGCCGTTGTTGACATCACCGAGACGCATGTCGTCCTTCACGCGAACTTCGTTGAAGAAGATTTCGTTGAAGCTTGCGCCACCGGTCATCTGCTTGAGAGGACGCACTTCAACGTTTGGATCCTTGAAGTCGATGATGAAAGCGGTGAGACCCTTGTGCTTCGGAAGGTCCCAGTCGGTACGGGTCATGATTTCGCCGATGTCGGAGTAGTGCGCACCAGTGGTCCACACTTTCTGGCCGGTGATGACCCACTCGTCGCCGTCCTTGACAGCCTTTGTGGTGAGTGATGCAAGGTCGGATCCTGCACCTGGCTCGGAGAACAACTGCGATGCAATCATCTCGCCGCGCCAGAGCTTCTTCACATAGAGCTCTTTTGCGCGCTCTGAACCGTGGTCATAAATGGTGGGTGTCACCATGCCGAGGCTGATGGCGAATGCGCTCTGGTCGGGGACGCGGAACTGCGATTCAAGTTGGCTGTATGCGCGGTCAAATGATGGTGGCAATTCACGGCCGCCGTATTCCTTTGGACCAGTGATCCAACCGAAGCCCGCATCGAACTTCTTCTGGCGCCAGAGCTTTGCTTCTGCAGCATTGTCGGCTTCCTGCTGACGGTCCTTCTCGCGGTAGAAGTTGTCAGAGCCTTCGCCCCAGACAAATGCCTTCTCGACGGGACGACGCTCAACGTTTGCTTCAAGGAAGGCAAGCGCTTCCTTTTCAAATTCTGCGAGTGTGATGTCAGCCATGTGGTTTCTCCTGGTTGAGATGTGGATGAAGCACTGGCCAGCCCTCGGGGGGACGGCAACTGCTATCGCTACGGTACCCGCCAACCGATTAGTAGGCGAAGCCGACCCGCCATTGACTAGCGTGACATTTATGGGTCAGCCAGTAGCAGTGCAGCAAAAGTCAGGTGGCACCGCCGCCATCGTGCGATTCGAGACCAACCGGTCCTTGACGGGCATGGGTCACGAGCGCTTTTCCAGCGCTGCCGAGGCCAAGGGCACACGTCCTGCAGCCATGTTGTCTCGCCGTCTTTTTGAGTCTGGCCAGGTCTCCTGGGTGCACGTCTACGGCAACATCGTGACCGCCGGCCTTGCCTCGGGTGCTTCACAGTCGGGCCTCGACGCCATTGTTCGCGATATGTACCAGTACTGGAAGCCAGGCATGACCCCGCCAACGCTTGAAGAGTTGTTGGCCAACATGCCTACCGAAGCAGCACCTGCTGCAGCCGCTGCACCTGCGGGTGATGGCGCCTCTGGTCTTGATCCTCGCGTGCCTGCCCACTTGTGGGAGCGCAGCCGTTTGGGTCGCGAGCGTTGGGTCGCCAAGCAGGGCTAAGCCCTCTTTGGGGGTTTAGGTCACCCGAATCCATTCTCGGCTGAGGCCGTAATGGTGGCTCAAATCAGATTCCCATTCGTTGAGTGAATCGGGAAGTTCGATTTCTTCTTTCTCTGCCACTCGCTGAATTTTGAATGCGTCTGACCAATGGTCGGATCTGATGAATGCAATCCATCTGTTTTCCAACTTGAACGCGATGGTGGTGTCGGCAACATTTTCAAAAAATGGCTCGTTGTTCTTCTCGCAGATAACGGTTTCTCGAAGTATCCAAATTTCTGAAATCGGCTGATCTTTCTCGTGGTAGTAGATGTTTCTTCGTCGAAGTGCGCCAGGCGCCTTTTCTGGAGAATCTGAAATGTGCAGCACGGGATAATCATCTAGTTCTCCATTGATGTCGAGAACTTCCATCTCGAAGAACACTCGGATGGATGGACCATCTGTCTCTATACGGACTTCCATCCATGCGAAATCTTCGCTATCAAAATCTTCTCCGGAAATGTCCAGCCATCGGCATCCTTTAATGCTCGCTAGCAAAGCAATTTCTTGTTCGGTGAGTATTTGTTTTGTTCTGATCATGAGGTTGGCCACTTGTCGGCTTTGGTGTGTCTTCCGTGTCTGACCGTACTGATGGGGTCTTCCATGGCGGGGAATAGGGTCTTTGGAACATACGAACACCTGTTCGCTATGGTGACCGCGTGGGTCATCTTCTCCTTCCCCAATTAACGGGCACACATCTCTCTGGCGTTGAAACAGGCGCGCAGTTTGCGCAGCGCGTTTCTGCACGTGCCGAAGCAGGTTTTGGTCCGGTGCCTGTTGTTCCTGCATTGGCCAGTCTTCTTCCGTCATCAGGTCTCGAGCGCGGCGGTGTGTATGCATGCGCTGGCGATGCACCAATGTCGTTGTTGTTTTCTCTTGTTGCTGCGGCAACAGCGCAGGGTTCGTGGTTGGCGTTTGTTGATCTGCCGCGCGTGGGTCTCATGGCTGCGCATGAATATGGCGTGGCATTACAGCGTGTCATGTGCGTCAGCACGGGTGGTCATACACAGTCGTGGTCACATGTTGTGGGTGCGTTGGTCGATGGCCTTGATCTTGTGGTGGTGTCATCGCCGGTGTGCTCTGCGGGTGAAGTGCGACGCATTGTTGCGCGCGCCAAAGCATCAGGCGCAGTGCTCATCATCTTGGGTAAGCCAGGCCAGTTTTCGCCCGATGTGGTGTTGTCATCGTCGACTTCGGAATGGCATTTCAATACACATGCAGCATCACGCACCGTGTTAGTGCAGGCGCATGGTCGCCGTGTGTACAACCAGCGTGCACTCACACTGCAGTTGCCCGCAGCAAATGGTGCAGTGTCGTTATGACGCGTTCTATCGCGGTGGTGTTTCCACAATGGCAGCAGCAATACGGCGCGCTGGGTGAACAGCATGCCTTCACCATGTTTGAACATGTGGTGCGCAGCATCACTGCTATCTCGCCGCTTGTCGAAGTAGAGGAAGTGGGCACGGTGGTGATGGCCGCGCGTGGACCATCGCGATACTTCGGTGGCGATATTGCCGTAGCGCGCATGTTGCACGACATTTGCAATGTTGTTGATTCGCCATATGGCGTGGGCGTTGCTGATTCTCGTTTTGTGGCAACAGCTGCAGCACACTTGGCGGTCTCGCGCGGCACGCCGTGTGTTGTCGACACATCTATTGGCCAGCAGTTTCTGTTTGCATTGCCCGTTGCGTCGTTGGCGCACGTGGGTGGCATTAGTGCCGACACTGTTGACCTATTGGGTCGTTTGGGTTTGCGCACATGCGAAGCAGTGCATGGTGTGGGTGAGTCTGCACTCATTGATCGCTTCGGTACGGAAGGTAAGCATGTGTGGCAGCTGGTGTCGGGCGCAGAGGTGCGTTACCTGGCGCCTGGTGCACCGCCATCAGATTTCGCACAACACATCGAGTTTGAATCACCGTTGGCATCGGCAGACCATGTGGTGGCAGCAACGCGCCCCGCAATTGATGCGTTAGTGAATGCCATCGCCGGTCACGGACAACAATGCGTGCGTTTGTTGGTCACATGCGAAACCGACCACGCAGAATCCACTTCACGTATTTGGGGTGAACCTCGCGGTTTTGGTGCAGCAGCTCTTGCACAACGTTTGCTGTATCAGCTCGATGGTTGGTTGGTGACTGATGAAGCAGACCCCGATGCGCCTACCAGCGGTGTGGTGCGCGTGGAGTTCACACCGTTAGAAACACGCGAAGTGTTGGTGGTGCAGCCGTTGTTATGGGGTGGCAACGAAGAAAACACCGAGCGTGCCGCGCGTGCTGCGGCAATGGCATCTGCAGTAGGTGAGCACGTGCAGGTCACCGTGCCGCGATGGGAAGGCGGTCGCGATGTCGCCACGGTGTATTCGCAGATGCCGATTGCGTTGGTAGATATCGCAGATCAGTACGCATCAGAACAACGCGTGCACACGGGCACAGGTGTGGCACGAGACTGGAGCGGGGCAGTGCCGCGACCTTCTCCGTCATCTATTGCTGTTGTTCCGCCCGAAGCGCAGGTGCTCAATGCGGCAGGTGCGCCCGTGGGCGTCACAGGCAGACACGAGTTAGACGCATTGCCCGCACGTGTTGAAGTAGCGGGGCATTCATATGTAGTGATGCGCACGGCGGGTCCGTGGCCGGTGGAAGAGCGGTGGTGGGATGCACGTCGCAAACGTCGTCACGTGCGGTTGCAGTTATTGGTGCGCAATAAACGCGGATCATTGCGGGTGTTTCTGATGGGCTTAGAGAATCACCAGTGGCGTCTCCTTGCACGCTACGACTAGCAATCGCATACTGTTAGCGAATGGTTGCTTCGCAAGTCGTCATCTATCGCGCACACTCTGTCATCACGATGAATGATGATGCACCGCGTGCCACCGCCGTTGCCGTGAAAGACGCTCGCATTGTTGCGGTTGGCGACTTTGACTCCGTTGTTGCATCGCTGACAGAACCGTATGAAGTCAACGATGAATTCGCCGGCAAAGTCATCATTCCGGGCCTCATTGATCAGCATTTGCATCCAATGTTGGGTGCAACAACTCTGACGACAGAAATCATTGCCCCTGAAGATTGGTCAATGCCTCGTAATGTTCATCGCGCTGCACACAACGCAGATGAGTACGACCAGCGATTGTTGGAAGCTGATACACGCCTTGCCGAAGGTGAATGGTTGTACTCATGGGGGTACCACTCGTTATGGCACGGAGAAATGAATCGCCAACGTTTGGATGCGTTGGTTCCGCATCGCCCGGTGGCGTTGTGGCAACGCTCATGTCATGAGTGGTTCCTCAACACAGCAGCACTGGAGCGTTTAGGTGTCACTGCCGAGACGTGTGAAGGTCATGGGCTTGCGAGCACGCAGATCAATTTTGAAGAAGGCCACTTCTGGGAAAACGGTTGGATGTTGGTTCTTGCTCGGTATCTCTTGCCCATCTTCATGACACGTGAACGGTTCCAAGTAGGTCTCACGCAAATGGTGGAGTACCTGCACATGAATGGTGTGACGGCAATCAACGAGCCTGGTATCTATTGGCGCAATGAGCCATGGGACTTGTATCAAGAAATTCTTGGTGCGCCAGAAACGCCATTCCAGAGCACGTTCTTGGTGGAAGGTCGCACGCAGCCAACGCGCAAACTGCAATCACACGAATTTGTTCCTGATGCACAAGAACAAGTGAAGCGTGGTGCGGGTGACAAGGTGTATGTGGTTGACAAGCAAGTGAAACTTTTTGCTGATGGAGCCATCATCTCGCAGCTGATGCAAATGAAGAGCCCGTATCTCGACCGCAATGGTCAGCCAGACCCACATCACCATGGTGAGTGGATGATGGAGCCCGATGACTTACGAACTGTCTTCGATGCGTATTGGGATGCCGAATGGCAACCTCACATCCATGTCAACGGCGACCTTGGGTTAGAAGTGGTGCTCGACATTTTGGCTGATGCACAGAAGCGATTCCCTCGTGCAGATCACCGCACAGTGATTGTGCACTTTGCGAATTCGACGGAAGAGCAAGTGAAGCGCATCGCGGAACTTGGTGCCATTGTTTCTGCAAATCCGTATTACCCCGTGGGTTTTGCTGACAAATATTCTGAGTGGGGGCTTGGTCCTGCTCGCGCAGATGTCATGGTGCGCGCGGCTTCAGCAGTGAAGAACAATATTCCACTGTCGTTTCATTCTGACCTTCCTATGTGTCCGTCGGACCCGATGATGATGGCGTCGTACGCAGTGAACAGAGTGACGACATCGGGTCGAGTCGCAGGTCCTGAACAGCGCATCTCGATTCATGATGCATTGCGTGCTGTCACGATTGAGGCGGCGTATTCATGGCGGAGAGAACATGAACTCGGAAGCATTGAAGCCGGCAAGATTGCAAACTTCACGGTGCTAGATGGTGACCCCTATGACGTTGATCCCACACGTCTTGCGCGTGTACCCATTGTTGCCACAGTGTTTGAAGGATCAAGTTTCCCCATTGCATCAGATCTTGTGCAGCAACGTGTCGACACAAACTATGTAGGTGCAACGGTCGCTCTTGGTGGTCATGTCGATGAATGCGCATCACACGGATGCAGTTGTGAGGTTGCAGAGTTCATCTCGCAACACATTGGCAAAGATGGATGGGCCGCGTAGTTGTGGCACAGTTGATACGTGCATAACAACGTCGACATCGCTGAGATTCTTGAAGTGCTCAGTACTCGTACGCCTGTTGACGAGCGTGAACGTGAATCCATCGAGAAGTTTCTCGCTGATGTTCCGCATCTTGCAGAGCCATACGACGAAGAGTTAGGTCTTGTACATGTCACTGCGTCTGCGATTGTGGTGACTGACGCGGGTGACAAAGTCGCACTGCACTTACACAAGCGTTTAGGCATGTGGTTGCAGCCAGGCGGACACATTGATGCAGGAGAAACTCCGGCACAAGGTGCATTACGTGAGGCAGAAGAAGAAACAGGTTTGCCGGTGCGTCACGAAGTGGACGGTGGATTGTTTGTGCATGTTGATGTGCACGCAGGTCCGAAGGGACATACGCATCACGATCTTCGTTACGTGATTCGTGCACCAGAAGTTGCCATGAACCCCGGCGAAGGGGAGAGCCCCGATGCGCGTTGGTTCACCTGGGATGAAGCTCTCGAGATTGCCGATGTGGGTCTTTTCGGCGGATTGCTTGCCACGAAAGCCTTGCTGGGCCTGTAATCACCCCTTTTCATACGAACATATGTTCGGTACGCTGGTCGGGTGATTACGGAAGACCTGGCGGCGCCATACGCAGAACTGCATTGCAGGTCGAACTTTTCATTTCTCGAAGGTGCGACCCATCCTGAAGAGCTGGCCGAGGTTGCCTCGTCTCTGGGTCTGGGCGCATTAGCCATCACCGATCGCAATGGTTTGTACGGCATCGTGCGCTTTGCAGAAGCAGCGCGCGCAGTGAATTTGCCCACGGTGTTTGGTGTGGAACTCGATTGTGGCAACGCCGGAGAAATTGTGTTGTTGTCGCGTGGTGCTGGTGGATACGCACGCATGGCACGTGCCATCAGTGAGGGGCAAATGGCTGGCAGTAAAGGTGCGCCAGTGTTCACCATGCATGGTGTTGCCGAAGCGGTGCAGCAACAGTGCATGGTGTTATCGGGTGGCAGTAACGGTGCTGTGGTGCGTGCGTTGGTGCAACATGGCCCCACTGCAGCAGAACATGTGTTGCGTCAGTTGTCCGATGGTTTCGGCGCGCACAACGTATTAGTGGAACTGTGGGATCACGGTGACCCGATTGATGCCGTACGAAACGATCAGTTGGTACAACTTGCTGCACGACTTGATTTGGAATGTGTTGCCACCAATAACGTGGCGTATGCCGTGCCGTCGCAGCATCGGTTGGCCACCGCAATGGCAGCTGTGCGCAACAGGTGTGATCTCGACGACATTGATCACTTGCTTCCTCCTGCTGCCACGGCGTACTTGCGTTCCGGCGCAGAGATGGAACGTCGTTTTGCGCGATACCCCGGTGTGGTGCAACGCGCGGCAGAGATCGCAAAAGAGATTGCTTTCGACCTTGCGTTAGTGGCGCCAAAACTTCCACCATTCCCGTGTCCTGACGGGCTGAACGAAATGGAGTTTCTTCGGCGACTCGTCACGCGCGGAGCAGAACACCGTTATGGCGCACAGCCAGTAGATAGCAGCGAAGATTTATCGTTACGTGCGCGTGCGTGGCGCACCATTGAACATGAACTCGCCATTATCGAAACGCTTGGTTTTGCTGGCTATTTCCTCGTGGTGTGGGACATCGTGCGCTTCTGCGAAGAACAAGGAATTTTGTGTCAGGGCAGAGGCAGTGCTGCAAACAGTGCAGTGTGTTATTCGTTGGGCATCACAAAGGCAGATGCAGTGTCGCTGGGTTTGTTGTTTGAACGTTTCTTGTCGCCCGAACGTGATGGACCACCCGACATTGACATTGACATCGAAAGTGGTCGTCGTGAAGAAGTGATTCAGTATGTGTATCAACGCCATGGTCGCTTGCATGCAGCGCAGGTGGCCAACGTGATTACGTACAGGTCTCGGTCTGCCGTACGCGATATGGCGCGCGCGTTAGGTCATGCCCCTGCACAACAAGACTCGTGGAGCAAGCAAGTCGATGCGTGGGGCAGTGTGGCTGTCACCGCTACGCAGCGCGAGCACGACATTGAACCCATGGTGTTAGAGATGGCGGCCGAAGTGGAAAACATGCCGCGCCACCTTGGTATTCACTCGGGCGGCATGGTGATGTGTGACAGACCGATTGTTGAAGTGTGTCCAGTGGAGTGGGCACGTATGGAAAACCGCAGTGTGTTGCAGTGGGACAAAGACGACTGTGCTGCCATTGGTCTCGTGAAGTTTGATTTGCTCGGCCTTGGCATGTTGTCGGCGTTGTCGAATGCGGTGGCGCTCATCAAGCAACATCGCGGATACGAGTTAGATCTCGCAACTATCCCGCAAGAAGATGATGTGTACACCATGTTGTGTCGCGCTGACACGGTCGGTGTGTTCCAGGTGGAATCGCGTGCGCAAATGTCTACGTTGCCGCGCCTGAAGCCGCGACGGTTCTACGACCTTGTCGTGGAGATTGCGCTCATTCGTCCCGGTCCCATTCAAGGTGGGTCGGTGCATCCGTACATTCGGCGACGTAACGGTGAAGAACCCATTACGTATCTGCATCCGTTATTAGAAAACGCGTTAGCCAAAACATTAGGCGTGCCGTTGTTTCAAGAACAGCTCATGCAGATGGCGATTGATGTTGCAGGTTTCACCGCTAACGAAGCAGATCAACTGCGACAAGCAATGGGTTCCAAGCGGTCCATGATGCGCATGCAGAGACTGAAAGAACGTTTGTATGCCGGCATGGCAGCGCGTGGCATCGCGGGTCCGATTGCAGACGAGATCTTCGACAAGATGGCGGCATTTGCTAGCTATGGCTTTCCCGAAAGCCACTCCGTGAGCTTCGCCTATCTGGTGTATTCATCGTCGTACATCAAGTTGCATGAGCCTGCGGTGTTCTGTGCGGCGTTGTTGAATGCTCAGCCCATGGGTTTCTGGTCGCCACACACATTGGTGCGTGATGCGCGGCGTCATGGCGTGGTGGTGCATACGCCCGACATCAATGCATCGGCTGATATCGCCACGTTGGAAGAGTGCGCAGACTCTGTTGGTGGTCTTGCCGTGCGATTGGGTATTGGGTCGGTGCGTGGCCTGGGCTCCGAGGTGGCGCGTCTTGTTGCAGAGGGTCGCCCGTATGAATCATTAGAAGATCTTGCGCGTCGTGTGCCGCAGTTGTCGCGTAAACAAATGGAAGCAATGGCGACCGCTGGCGCATTCACGCACAGTTTCGGTGACGACCGCCGACACACATTGTGGGAAGCCGGCGCCCACGGCAACAGTGGTGAACACTTGCAGGGCATGTTGGGCTTGAACTCGCGTCCTACGTTGCCGGGTATGGAACCAGTGGAAGAAGCGATTGCTGATTTGTGGGCAACTGGTATTTCTCCTGATGGTCACCCCACGGTGTTCTTGCGTGAACAACTTGATGCAAAGGGTGTGCGGACCGCAGAAGCATTGGCTCAAGTGCCGCACAAAGATCGTGCGATGGTGGCGGGCATTGTCACGCATCGTCAACGCCCGATGAGTGCGCGTGGTGCCACCTTCATCAGTTTGGAAGACGAGACAGGTCTGATCAACGTGGTGTGTTCCAAGGGCTGCTGGGCGCGTTATCGCGCCGTGGCACGCGATGCATCGGCGTTATTGGTGCGTGGTCGAGTGGAATCTGCCAACGGTGTCATCAACGTGGTGGCCGAGCACATCGCGCCACTGTTCACGCCTGCTGCAGTACCTAGTCGGGACTTTCGCTAGTCGCAACAGTTCTAACTGCTGTGCTCGATTTCGAAGGGCACAGCAGGAACACCGTCGTTCACAATGACATGCAGGAACGAAGCAATGTCGCGAGGAGTGAACTTATCATCGCCGTCATAGGCGAGCATGTCCGAGATGCTCCACCAACGATGTTCGTGCAAGTTCTCTGCACGCAGTTCTTCTTCGGTGAATGAAGGGTTGGGCTCAAAGCGTTCTGTACGCACGAGGTACACGGTCTCTGTTTGGCCGCGCCATTCTGTGCCGTTGCTATCGATGAGTTGAAAATGATGCGTGCGAATCCACACAGGAGCACCAATGGTCGCGCCGACTAAACCAGTTTCTTCCAACAGTTCACGATGCAATGCGTCAATGTGGTCTTCACCGTCGTCGATGCCGCCACCAGGGAGCACCCAGAAAGCTCCGTGCTCAAAAACTAAGCGCACCATCAGGACGTGATTGTCGGGGTCCATAACTAACCCGCGGACAGCTGGGCGAAGGTGCAGAGAACTCATTCGTTCGGCGTATCGCCGAGACCGTCATTGAAGACGCGATACATCTCGTAGATCTCTTTGCACTTGCCACACATCGGTACTTGCTTTGGATCACGCGACGGAACCCACACATGTCCGCACAATGCTTCGATGGGCGTGCCGTTGATGCGAGCTTCCAGCACTTTTGCAGCTGCGTTTTCGCCAGGTTCGGTTTTCACAATGTGAGCAACGATCGGTTCGCCAGTCTCCGTCACCTCTTCGGTGTCGGGGCGTACTTCGACGGGACGATTCTTGAGCGGCGTTGCCATGTCCAACAGTCAAGCACCCAAAAGCACTGTCGTACAGTGTCTGACGCATGACAATTCTTGTTGATGAATGCCGATGGGCACACAAAGACCATGTGTGGTGCCACATGGTGAGCGATGAGTCATTGCAAGAACTGCACGACTTTGCAGACCAATTGGGTATTCCGCCACGTGCATTCCATGGCGATCATTACGACTTGCCTCAGTATGTGCGAGACAAGGCTGTGCAACTGGGTGCCGAGCCGGTCACCAGTAAAGAACTGGTTCGACGACTCGGCACCGCGGGGTTGCGATTAACGGCTACGCAGCGTCGTGCGTATAAGCACGGCGACGTAGTGAGATAACAAGACCAGCGATTAACAACAAGGAACCGACAACAGCAAGACCACTGTTGTTGGAGCCGGTGCTGGGAAGGCCAGAGGCGGATGTTGTGTTGGACTTGGCAGTTGTCGTAGGCGCAACAGTTGATGTCGTGGTCACTGGCACAGCAGCACGAACCACCATCAAGGTTCCAGTATTTGCCACGCCAACGAAGACACCGTTTCCATAAGTCAGGGCTTCCCAGTTAGAAGCAGAATCTGCTCCGGGGAGTGCAGCCCAAGTTGTTCCGTCAGTGCTGACCATGAGCCCGGCTGAGAATGCAAGCGCCATGTAATAACCGCCACCCGCTGCGGTGGCCTTCCAGTAGCTCTGGCTCGCTGCTGGCGATGCAGTCCATGTGATGCCGTCGGCACTGGTCATCACTCGGTTGGTGCCAGAAGATGCAACTGCAACAAACTTGCCATTTCCGAACGCGATGCTGTTCCAGGGGTTTGCTTCTGCCGCCGTGCGAAGGGTCCATGTGGTGCCATCAGTACTGGTCATTACTCGGTTGGTGCCAGTTTGGGCTACCGCCACAAAGGTGCCATTGCCGTAAGCCAAGCCGTACCAGTCATTCGAAGCAGGAAGTGCTCCGGCAGTCCAGTTGATGCCATCGGTGCTGGTCATTGCGCGATTGCCGGTGTAGGCGAGTGCAACAAATTTTCCACCGCCATACGTGATGCTCTTCCAATCGAGAAGTTCTGGCGCAGTGACTGTGGTCCATGTTGTTCCATCCGCGCTGTACATAATGCGGCGTGAGCCAGTGGTGGAGACTGCAACAAATTTTCCACCGCCAAACGCCACTGCAGTCCAGTCACTTACTTCGGCAGCTGCACGTGCAGTCCACGTGACTCCGTCTGGACTTGTCATCACGCTGTTGGTGCCTGACTGGGCGACAGCAACGAAGATGCCATTGCCGTATGTGACGCCACGCCATGGAGAGGTGTTGGCTTGTGTGGGAGAAGTGACGACAATGCCGTCACCAGGAGCAGCTGATGCTTGCAGAGAAGTCGTTGCGGCAACGCCGACAATGGTGAGCCCAACCAGTGCAGTGCGAAGAGCGGATCGAGCGATACGGAGTTTCATTAATTGTCCTTCGGAAAGTATGAAATGTGGAAGGAGCAAGCCCCTGAAGCCGAAATGTTATCAGCGTCAACATTTGAGGAAATCTGAATAATTTCTATTTAGTGCTCATAGACATGGCGTTGCTTCAGGCCATGGGTCGGGGACCCCGGCCAATGTGCGCGGGCAATACAAACCGCCACGGCCGATGACAGCCCAGTCGAAGAGGCGAATGCCCGCCGCCGCCAAGGTGCCGGTGCAGATGTGAAGCAGTGCAATATCGGCGGGCACCACAGGGATACCGCGCCGGCTACTAACAAGCACCACCGAAGTCGTGGAAGGCATGTCGGAACAATGCGCGACAACAGAATGAATAGTGCGAGAAGACAACGGTGGGATACGAAACATCGCGAGCCCTCTGCGATGATCGTCAAGCAGTAATGCGATGGTCGAATCTACGCGCGGTCGCTGCATCGCCATACTCGCGACGCCCAGTGCTTCCACGAACGTATTGATCGGGTCAATGAATGGACGGGGGACGTCAATAAGTGATGCATTCAGCAAGGTGATCTCCGCACGGTTGCAAGGTGGGTGGCAACTATTCCGAAAACGGAAGACGCAATACGAGGGAGTAGCGACGACTGTACGAGCGAGGTGTGTCGGCTAACGCCAACGCGGTTTCAGCATCACGTAGCCAAGTGCAGCTCCGGTCAGTGCACCACCTAAATGTCCGCCAATTGAGATACCTGGAATCGCAAAAGTGATGAGAAGGTTCAAAATCAAGGTTGTGCCAATTCCAGTTTGGAATGGATTGATGCCGCGTTGATGAAGTCCCACTGCTGCGGCTGCCATTAATCCGAACACGGCACCAGAGGCACCGCCCGTCAGCGCATTGGGCTCAAGTATCAATGCGCCGATTGCACCGCCAATCATGCACAGGAAATACAGCGATGTAAAACGAATGCGTCCCATTGCTGATTCCAGCAATTGACCCAACTGCCACAGCAAGAACATGTTCATGCCTACGTGCAAGAAACCGAAGTGCAAGAAGCCAGATGTGATGATTCGGTAGTACTCACCGTTGTCGATGTAGAGCTTTGAAAGTCCAAGATCAAATTCGTGATTGCCAGCAACTGTCCAGAAATAGACAACGATGTTGATGGCAATGATGGTGCGCGTTACTAAAACGTTTTGCGATGCGTTCCAATACTTCGCACGAGTCGCGGTGCTCGGTCGTGCACTACGCACGCAGTCAATACAGTGAGAACCAACGGGGGCCGGTGTCAGGCAGTTATTACACGCAGGGCGTTCACATCGAGTGCAGTGGCGACCAGTTGCAACATCCGGATGACGAGTGCAGAACTCAAGTGGTGGCGGAATGTTCGTCACGAATGAAGTGTAGGTGTGGTGACGTGATGAATATCAGCGAGGTGCTGCTTCGGCGCTCGCGCGGTTTGCCAAGTACCAATCCACTGTGCGACGAAGACCTTCAGAGAAATCCATGCCGGCTGTCCAGCCCAACATTTCTGCAGCACGTGCAGGGTCAATGCGGCGACGTGGCTGACCATCTGGCTTTGTTGCATCCCACACGAGCGTTCCGGTGAAGCCAGTGACCTGTGCAATGGTCTCTGCAGTTTCACGAATGGTGATCTCACGGTCGGAACCCAAGTTGATGGGTTCAACGCCTTCATGAATTTCTGCTGCCAACACAATTGCGGCAGCTGCGTCTTCAACGTAGAGATATTCACGGCTGGCAGAACCAGTGCCCCACACATCGATGTGATCGGCTCCTGCTTCTTTTGCTTCCACACACTTCTTGATCAGCGCTGGAATGACATGCGAGACCGACTCATGGAACTTGTCGCCAGGTCCGTAGAGATTCGTTGGGATGAGATACGCAAACTTCTGTCCGTATTGCTGTGCATTCACCTGTGCGTGCACAAGGTGAGCTTTCTTGGCAATGCCGTAGGGAGCATTTGTCTCTTCGGGATAGCCATCCCAGAAGCTCTCTTCCTTGAAGGGGACTGGAGTGAACTTGGGATACGAGCACACGGTGCCGAGGAGCACGGTCTTCTCGGTGCCAGCGGCACGAGCGGCTTCGATGATGTGGGTGCCCATCATGAGGTTGTCGAGGTACAAGCGAGCTGGGTCAATCAGGTTGTAGCCAATACCGCCGACGCGAGCGGCGAGGTGAATGATGTGGCTGGGCTTGTGCTTGGCCAGCATCGCATCGGCGACTCCGGGGATGGTGAGGTCATATTCGTCATGGGTGGGGGCGACCACATCTGCGCCCTTGCTGGCCAAAAGG
>JBEDFA010000022.1:0-4897 GCA_041175365.1 Actinomycetota bacterium
TAGTCCTTTGTAGCGAAATGCTCATCAAGCACTGCGGTGAATTCACCGGCATTGATTGAACGTGCTCGGGCATTCTTAAAGTTTTCTACTTGCGCAAGTTCTTCACGACCGATCGCTTTCAAGAAACCTGGAAAATGACGATCGGCTTCCATGCCAAGCAACCAGAATGCACGGCCGTCTGCACATCGATAGCAGTTCATCTGTGGAGCAGGATTTTTTCGCGACGACTTCGTACTTTGACGCTTGCCGAATCGTAGAAATACTCCGACATCCCAGCCCAATGTGTAGATACCCGTGCGCAACAAACTGGTCGAGACAACTCGACCCTTTCCCGTGCGTTCGCGATCAAACAGAGCGGCCATGACTCCTGCAGCCATCGACAGACCTGTGGTGTGATCACCTTGTCCGCTGCGAATAGCGGGAGGAAGTTCATTAGGCGCAACTGTCGTATGGGCAAGACCTGTACGAGACCAAAACGCACCAATGTCATATCCAGCTTTGTCAACGTCCGGACCAGTTGTTCCGTAACCCGTGAGTTGGCCATAAATCAGTCGAGGGAATCGCTTCGTCAGAGAATCGGGGTCAAGTCCCATTCGCGCAAGACCCGCTGGCCGCACATTCGACACAAACACATCTGCCTCTTCAAGCAAAGCGAACATCTTTTGCAGGTCATCCTCTAGGCGAAGATCAAGTACTACAGACCGCTTTCCACGGTTATCGATCTCGAATGGAGGAACGCCTTTCTGGTCAGCAACACCTAGAGCCCCGAAGACGAAACGTTGAGGGTCTCCAGTTGGCGGTTCCACTTTGATGACATCAGCACCCCAGTCAGCCATCAACCCAGTGGCAGCCGGTCCAGCGACCCACACGCCCATCTCAATGACCTTGACACCTTGCAATGGTCCAGACATAGCCACCTCCCGCATTTATTCCCTTGCACATTGTGTCCTATTTCCTCCACTCACCGTGTGTGCGGAGAACTCACGCCGACAGAATGACGGGGTGACTATGACTTCGCCAGACCTTGAATGGGGCAACTTCTCCGAACAAGGGCCGTGGGTCCTTGATCGCGACACCATCACTTGGTCACGCATCGCTGTCGTGCTTCGCGCAGCAGCACAAAAGGAAGTCCCCACACTCATTAAGTCACGCCGCATCCCGCCACTTGGTCGCCTCGTCACCGTGGTGTCTCATCTCGGCTGGGCTCTTCTTCCTTGGTTCTACAAAAAGAAGTTCAAGAAGTTCTCCACTCCTGAAGAGTCGCGCGCATATGTATCTCTCCGTCTTCGTCATGCCATTGAGAAGTTGGGCGCCACCTACATCAAGTTGGCCCAAATCATCTCGAGCGGAGAGGGCCTCTTCCCCACCGAGCTCGTTGATGAGTTCAAGCGCTGTCGCGACCAAGTACCTGCCGAGCCATGGGACAGTGTCCGCACCACAGTGGAACAAGATCTCGGAGCCCGCATTGAAGATGTCTTTGCATCTTTCGAAAAGACTGCGTTAGCCGCAGCTTCGATTGCGCAAGTTCACCGCGCCACGTTGCTCACCGGCGAAGACGTCGTTGTCAAAGTGCAGCGCCCGAATGTTTCCGAGATGGTGAAGAAGGACCTGCAAGTCATGTCCTGGATTGCTCCCTTCATGATCGGCCGCATCAAGGTTGCAGCGCTGGCGAATCCACCTGCACTCGTTGAGCTCTTTGCCGAAACCATCGTCGAAGAACTCGACTTTCGCATGGAGGCATCCAACATGATCGACGTCTCCATCATGTTGCACGACCTCAATCAAGAGGCCTACATCGTTCCTCGCCCGCATCCCTCACTTGCAGCTCGTCGCATTCTTGTAATGGAACGTTTGCAGGGCTTCAACTTTGATGATGTTGACGGAATGCAAGCCGCGGGCATCGACACTGAAGCCGTCATCAAGACGGGAATGATTTCCTTTATGGAAGGTGCCCTCATCCATGGCATTTTCCATGGAGACCTCCATGGTGGAAACCTCTTCGTTCTGCAGGATGGCCGCACGGCGCTCCTCGACTTCGGCATTGTCGGGCGCCTGAGCAACAAGCGTCGCTTGGCATTCATGCGACTCATGCTGGGTGCGACAACCAACGACCTCAAAGGCCAAGTTGCTGCTCTACGCGACCTTGGTGCACTGCCGATGGACACCGACATCGACGCAGTGATTCGCGATCTTGGACTGGATCAGCCAACCATTGACCCCACTTCGCTGAATGGCGAAGAACTCGTTGCAGAGGTGCAGCGCATTGTGAAGGCCCTCTTGGCATACGGGGCAAAGCTGCCAAAAGAGTTGATGCTTTATGTCAAGAACATGGTGTTCCTCGATGGCGCTATTGCGCGTCTTGCCCCCGACCTTGACATCATCGGCGAACTCACACACATCTCCATGACGTTCATGCAACGCCATGGCGCCCGTTTGGCTCAGGAGCTCGGCGTCGATACGAGCACCATCGAAATTGACATGGGAAGCCTCAAGGCGGGCCTTGGTGTGGATGAAAGCACAGAGTCCATGACATATCGCCAGTTGCAGCAACGGCGTGAGTTGATTCAAAAGCGTATGAAAGACCACATCGTCAACTGACGCTTTCGTTGCCGAGCACCTCATCGGCGAGAATAGAGAGGTGAGACTTCTCGTAGCGCGTTGCACTGTTGAATATGCCGGCCGTCTCGAGACTCGCCTACCCGAAGCGTTGCGCCTTGTGATGGTGAAGGCCGATGGATGCGTTGCGATTCATTCTGACGGTGGCGCATACAAGCCGCTCAACTGGATGAACTCTCCGAACGTCATCGAAGACAACGAGGATCATTGGATTGTGCGCAACCCCAAGGGCGAAGCCATGACCATTACGTTCCATGAGATTTTTCATGACAGCGCACATGAACTGGGCGAAGACCCCGGTCTTGAAAAAGATGGCGTGGAGAAGCAATTACAGGAACTACTTGCTGCCTCGCCAGAAGTGATGGAACCAGGACTAGTTCTGATTCGTCGTGAGCACTACACCGCACTCGGGCCAGTGGACTTGCTGTGCAAGGACACTGAAGGCAACACCGTGGTCATCGAAGTAAAACGTCGCGGAGAGATTGATGGCGTTGAACAACTCACTCGCTATCTCGCAGATCTTGCCAACGACTTATCCCTCGGCACCTTGCGCGGCATGTTCGTTGCACAAAGCATTAAGCCACAAGCACGCACTCTTGCAGAGTCCCGTGGCATCGTGTGCGTCGAAGTGAACTACGACGAATTACGTGGCAAGAAGTCTGACGAATGGACTCTCTTCAGCTAGTTCTTCGCTTGGACACCGACTCGAAGGTTTTCTTCCAAGCTGGTGAACTTGTGTGCGGCAAGCCACAGACGCAATAAATGACGACGCTTGTCGGGATCTTCCCAGTCATCATACGCCTCGCGAGCATGAAGGATTCGTCCATTATTGAGGAATTGAATATCACCTGGTTCAAAATCCATCGCTAGATGAAACGCAGGATCATTCGCAATTCCTTCCAACAACTCAAGGGCCTCAATCTGGCGAGTCGTCAAACGCGGAACTTCCGACCATCGTTGTGCATTGCGGATATACCAACCAACAAAGAAGATTCGAGGTTCGCCGTTCAAATCGAAAACAGGCGGAAGTGTGAACCATGGTTGTTCGCCATCTTTGTGTTCGTCCTGCTTATCCCAGTACATCGGGGCACGTAACTCATCCACCAGATCAGGACGACGTCGCATCATTTCTGCATAAATGGCAGGCGAACTTGCAATCTTGCTTTCACCACCGGTCTTGGCTTTATGCATGCACAATAATCCGATGATGTCTGCTGCATCAGTGTGAAAATCCTGACGCTCACGGGTTCGATACAGACGCTTGATTTGACCATCTTGTTCTGTACGGTCGTCACGAATGTGAGACAAAAGTTCGGAGTTACTGTTCTGACGTACGGGAATACCAAGATGTGTTCCTAACCCGAAATAAGCAATGGAAGCTTCTTCTTCGGTCATTAGATCCACTGGAAAATCACGAAGAAGCAAGAACCCTCGTCCTGATGACAAATCTGTATTGATCTTGTCAACAACATTTGACAAGGATGGAAGTGGAAACTGCTCCTGCGTAAGGGTCTCAATCGTTGCGCCAGCTGAAATTGCAGCACGAGTAACTCGGATTAATTCATTGCGTTGTACGTCGGTCAGGGCGACTTTCCAAGATTCGTCTGCAACAACATCAGAATTCTTCCACAATGAGGGATTCACAAAGTTCCTGCTTTCATTCGGGACATGATGGTGACTGCCGTTGCCTGCAACTCATTCTTATCCGCCAATTGTTGCGCGGCACGAACCTGACGAGCGACTCGTGGGTTCTTCACAAAGCGGTCTTGGTGGCGCAAGAAGAAATCCCAGTACAAAACCGTGAACGGACACGCGTCATCCCCCACACGCTTCTTGCGGTCATACGCACAGCCCTTGCAATGGTCGCTCATGCGATCGATATACGCCCCACCGCTTGCATATGGCTTGGTTGCCAGCATTCCCCCGTCGGCATATTGCGACATCCCAATCACATTGGGAACCATCACCCACTCCGCCGCATCAATGAAGCTGTGCCACATCCATTGCGTGAGTTGCTGCGGATTAATGCCGGCGATCAGTGCAAAGTTGCCCAGCACCATCAAGCGCTCAATGTGATGTGCGTATGCACGTTCCTCCACATGACCGACTACAGATTTCATGCAAGCCATCTGGGTGGATGCAGAATCCATGAACATTGGCGGAATCTCCACCTGTGCATCCAATGAGTTCATTTCCGCATATTCAGGCATCCAACGCCAGTAGCAATTCCAGATGTATTCGCGCCAACCAATGATCTGACGAATGAATCCTTCTGCACTAT
>JBEDFA010000023.1:0-80146 GCA_041175365.1 Actinomycetota bacterium
AACGCAACGAGGTTTCGGTGAAGTCGGTTGCTGCACTTCATTTCATTCAGCGCACCGAGAACATCAATGACCCTCTTTATCTAGCTGCTCGCAAAGTCGTCTCTGATGCCGTCGCCGCAAAAATGAGTATTGATGCTGCTGCCCTCGACAAAGCATGGTCGCGTGCACCTCGTGATCATCAAATCGCTGTGCTTGCTGCACTCACACAACTAGGTGTGCGGTATGTCGAAGGCAAAGAGTCGCCTTACGTGTACATGGATTGCTCCGGACTCATGTGGTACTCGTGGCGCACCGCCGGAGTCGACCTTCCACGTCAAGCCGTTTCGCAATTAGATCCGCACATGCGCGTTGAACGTAAAGATGCAATCGCTGGAGATATTTCTGGCGAAGGTACTCACGTGCACATTTATCTCGGTGTGGGAAATGCAATGGTGCATGCACCGTTCGATGGAAAGTCCGTTCGTCTGAAGATGATGTCGGAAGAACAAGCCGAGCGAGTGATCTGGACAAACCCCAGTCGTATCGCTACGTATCGCTTGTAAAAACTGCGTCTAGTGAATTGGGCCATCGGTGGCGCCCAAGGAACGTGCTTCACGTCCTGTGCGTGCCGAGATGATTTCACCCACGATGGAAATCGCTGTTTCCTCGGGTGTACGTCCACCAAGATCAAGTCCGATGGGTGAATGAACGCGGGCTAATTGTTCAGGTGCAGTGATGCCGACTTCAGCAAGTCGTTCCAGGCGCTTTGCGTGGGTCTTTCGGCTGCCCATCACGCCGATGTATCCCACCTTGGTGGCAAGTGC
Source organism: Actinomycetota bacterium (assembly GCA_041175365.1). Taxonomy (GTDB): domain Bacteria; phylum Actinomycetota; class Acidimicrobiia; order Acidimicrobiales; family Ilumatobacteraceae; genus UBA2093. The sequence goes on from JBEDFA010000023.1 coordinate 804, forward strand.
GCCTTCAATGGCGGGCACATCGAATTTTGGATCATGCGTGAGGATGCACACTGCATCTCGAGACGTGAGGCGTGCGCCACGTTCTTCAAACATAGGTGATGGCCATGTCACGCGCACTTCATCTGCCATCGGAAATCGACGTCGTGTTGCAAAGATTTCTCGTGCATCGCACACAGTGACGTGATAGCCGAGAATCTTTGCCACGCGCGCAAGGGCTGCGGTGAAATCAACGGCTCCGAAGATCCACATCAATGGTGGCGGCGAGAAGCTTTCGATAAACACACGAACCGTGTCGGTATCAATGAGATCTTCTGGCGTTGATTGACCTTCAGGACCGTAGTGACGAACAATGGTGCGGCCTGCTTCTAATTCGCCCATCGTGTCGCGCGAGACAACACGGTCAATGTCTTCATTCCCCAATGTTCCGCCGACAACACCTTCAGGCGTGACAACAAGAATGGCGCCCACGTTGGGACCTTCGACGATGGTGGCGAGCGCAACAGGGGAGTTGTCGCGTACGAGCGCAGAGAAAGTTGCGTAGGCGTTCATTTCACCACTCAAGAGGCTGAATGAAGAGATGGATGATGCCGCCGCATGTGAGACCCACTGCAAACGCATCGTCATCGGAATATCCGAAAGTGACAACACGGCTTGGCTGTTCGCCGCTGAGAATCGCAAGGGCTTCGGTGACAACAGCGCTTTCGACGCAACCACCACTGACAGAGCCAATGACTTCACCGTCTTCATTTACTGCCATTGCAGCGCCAGCTCCACGCGGACCAGAACCTTGGATGTCAACAACACGGGCGAGTGCGATTCGCTTGCCCGCTGTGCGCCAGCGGTCGATGTCGTCAAGAAGATCACGCATGGTTAATAACCCTAGTGAGATGTTCGAGCGCATCAAGAGAGTGGCCCTCGACGAATTCGTCCACATAGGGCAGTGCTGCTGCCATGCCTCGTGCCAATGGCGCGTATCCAGGTGTCACTTTCAGCGGATTCACCCACACCACTCGGAATGCCACCCGTTGGAGGCGAGACATCTGTTCTGCGAGGACAAGTGGGTCTCCACGATCCCAGCCGTCGGACAAGATGACCACGATGGAACCGCGGGCCATGCCACGGACTCCCCATTGGTCGTTGAAGAGGCGCATGGTCTCACCAAGACGTGTGCCGCCACTCCAGTCACGTACCTGTTCGCCCGTTGCACGTAATGCACGGTCAGGGTCTTTGCTGGAAAGTTCTCGTGTCACACGGGTGAGGCGCGTGCCCAGTGTGAATGCTTCGACGCGTTGACGGCCTGCGACTCCTGCGTGCACAAAGCGAACGAGTGCGCGTGCGTAGGGCTCCATCGAGCCACTGACGTCAAGTAAGAAAACAATGCGACGTGGTTTCGTGCCGTGCGTTGTCCATCGACGCCGCATTGGCTCGCCGGCTGCAGCTAAGGATGCGCGCACTGTGCGACGCATATCGGGTCGACGACCTCGAAAGCGTGTGGGTGTAGTGCGCAGTGACGGTCGTGGTGTTCCGGCAACGCGCAGAGACTCCATGAACTTTTGGGCCTGGCGCATCTCATCGTCGTTGTAATCAGCGAAGTCTTTATCGCGCAAAGTCTCAACTCCAGAGAATCGCACGGTGATGGTGGGTTCATCCGAAGCTTCTGCATCACCATCAGCAGAGCCTTCTTCCTCGGTGTCGAGTGCGACAGTGATGCTCTGGGTTTCTTCTTGCGGAGTTTCAACTGATTCGCGATGTTCCCAAAAGACAGCAAATGCTTTGTCGAATGTTGCGATGTCTTCTGGACGGCGCACCAATGTGGAACGTCCGGCCCAATACACAGCCGATCGATCATCGACACCCACCAGTGCGAGTGCGTTCATGAATGTGAGAACAGAATCAAGTGGTGCGGGAATCTCAAGCGACCGCAAGACGCGAGCGAATCCAACAGCGAGTTGGTCGGCAGAAGATTCGACCGTGTTGGACATGATTACCCGTGCAAAAGGCCGCGGTCGAAGGCTTGTTGCACAATCGCTCCGATGCCGTGATCGCGAACGCGGCTTTGATCCTCGCGGTACTTCAAGACGGTGCCGAGAGTTTGTTCAAGAACGGTTTCGTCGATCTGTGTGACGCCGAGACGTCCCAGTGCAGTTGCCCAGTCGATTGTTTCTGCAACTCCGGGTGGCTTGTAGAGATTGATTCCGCGTAATGCTTCAACGGCGCCCGCTACTTGGCGAGCAAGAATGTCGCCGGCTTCAGGTACGCGCATCTGCACGATGGATACTTCGCGTTCAAAAGAGGGGTGCTCGACCCAGTGATACAAACAGCGACGCTTCAGCGCATCGTGAACGTCACGTGTGCGGTTTGAAGTGAGAATCACAATCGGCGGAGTCTGCGCACGGAATGTGCCGATCTCTGGAACGGTGACTTGGAAGTCAGACAAGACTTCCAAGAGGTATGCCTCGAACTCATCGTCGGCGCGGTCAATCTCGTCAATCAACAGCACAGGACGCTTGCCGTCGGCTTGATCGATAGCGCGCAGAATTGCACGCTTCAACAAGAAGCGCTCGTCATAGAGCTGACCTTCAAGTGCTTCGGTATTTGAACGGCTTGCTTCACCGCTTGCTTCCGCTGCGCGCAGGTGCAATAACTGACGTGAGTAGTCCCAGTCGTACACCGCTTGCGATGCATCAATACCTTCGTAACACTGCAGGCGAATCAATTCCGCGTCTTGCCAGCGAGCAATGGTCTTTGCAAGTTCTGTCTTGCCCACACCGGCTTCGCCCTCAAGAAAAAGTGGACGTCCGAGCGACAAAGACAAGAAGACGGCTGTTGCCAGACCCTCGTCGGCCAAGTATCCGTTGGCAGCAAGAGCATCGGACACTTCTTGCGTGGAGGAAGGCTGGATAGGCACCCCTAGAGCGTAGGGCGGGAGGCAACGAGAGCACCACACGAGGCTCAGTAGGGTGGCGCTATGGACTTGGGATTACAGGGAAGAACGGCCGCAATCGCTGCAGGAACTGCTGGGTTGGGGCTGGCAACAGCAGTGGCACTGGCAGGCGAGGGTGTTCGTGTTGTGGTGTGTGGGCGTGACGAAGCACGTCTGAATAATGCACTGCATGTCATCGGCCATAACGCCGAGGGATTCCTCTGTGACGTTTCCACCGATGTGGGTGGTCGTGAATTTGCCGAACGTGCGATCGAGGCCTTGGGAAGTGTGGACATTTTGGTTGCCAACGGTGGCGGTCCACCTCCGGGTGGATTTGAACACACGCCTGAAGATGCGTATCTCGATGCATTGCAAAAGAACTTGTTGTCTGTTGTTGCGATGTGTCAAGTGGCTGTTCCGCCAATGCGTCAGCGTGGTTGGGGTCGGGTGCTTGCGATTACTTCAGTGTCGGTTCGTCAGCCCATCGCCAATTTGATTCTGTCGAACACGGCGCGTGCAGGTGTGACGGGGTTTCTCAAGACGCTTGCTCGTGAGGTAGCAAGCGATGGCGTCACGGTGAACAGCATTCAGCCAGGCACGCATGCAACGGATCGCATCACGCAGTTGTACGGAACCAACCTCGACGCGATGTCGTCGGGCATTCCGACGGGCACCGTGGGTGATGCCGGAGACTTTGGGAAAATCGCAGCATCAATGTGCAGCGAGTACGCAAAGTTCATGACCGGCGTTCAGTTGCACGTCGACGGTGGCGCATACGCCGGCCTGCAGTAAGTTCGCATCATGCTTCATCACATTGTTCTTTTCACATGGAACGAGTCAGTTCCTGCAGGCCATGCCGAGTTCGCTCAGAAAGAACTCATGGCATACGCCGCGACATTGAATGGCTTGGTGTCGTATCACTGTGGGCCCGATGCTGGTCATACACAGGGTGCCGCTGACTTCGCGGTCAGTGCCATCTTTGAAAGCGTCGAGGACTGGCATGCATATGACACTGCCGATGAGCACAATCGCATTCGTCGAGAAGTCTTTGGCCCATACGTGGGCGAACGCAAAGTGATTCAGTTCAACGTCTGAGTTGAGAGCGCATCTTTGCGCTTTTCCCATTTCGCAGACGCGACCCATGCGACAGAGGTTGCAGCGAATCCCATGAGGCAATCGCTCACAAAGTGTTCACCGAAGTACACCAGCGTTGCCATCATCGATAACGGATACAGCAATGCTGCAATACGAACCCATCGGGGAGAATTGCGTGCAAACCACAGTGCCGCAAGCAGTGACAGCCCTGCGTGTAGCGAAGGCATTGCTGCAACGGAGTTCAGTACGGCAGCACCACGATCAATTGTTCGAGACACGGTCTTGAGGTGCAGCTCCCACCAACCTCGGCCAGTGATGCGGTGTACTACACCCATCTTCCCGTGGTCTGACACCATCCAAGGCGGTGCTGCTGGAAACACAATGAATGTGGTGACTGCAATGCTCAGGGTTGTTGCAAAGCGACGGACGTAACGGATCCATTCCAATCTGTTGCGAACTCGCAAGGTAGCAAGCGGCACAACAGGCAACACGAAGTGGCACATGTAAATGATGGCGCCACCAACGTCGTACCAACGCACGTCATTTGGAATGTAGAAGTGTTTCTGCATCCATAAGACAGGGTCATTGCCAAAGAACAGAAGTCGATCAAGGTCGCGGGGGAGTGTGTAGTTGACCCCGATGCCCCATTGGTCGGCTGTTCCGCGGCTGTAGTCATAGGCCATATAGATGAGAACGAGGATGAGCCAGTCGCGCACCATCAATGAGATGTCGTTTTTGCTGCGCCCGACAGAAGACACCATGAATGCGGCGAGCATCCACAGCAGAACTGCAATGCGGTCAACGGGGATGCCCTTAATGATGATGCTGGCAAAAAAGACAGCAAAAAATATTCCGAGTAAGACGCGGCGAACAACCAAGATGGTGTCCGTCGCCCCGGTCATGGGAACGTTCTAGGCGTTGGTGGATTCAAGCGCGCGACGCACAAGTACTTTTGCGAGGTGAACTCGGTACTCGGCGCTGGCGTTGAGATCTGATTGTGGTTCAGCCTCTGCAGCTGCAAGTTCCGCAGCTTCTGAGATGCTGGCCCCACTTGCAATTGCTTGCGCGACACTGGTTGCAAGAACAGGAACTGATCCCATGTTCACGAGTGCAACGCCGGATTCGGTTCCACGCTTCCAGGCAGCAACGCCAACGATGGCCCAGTCTTGTGCGCGACGGTTGAACTTCTGGAAGCCCCAGGTTGCACCGTTCATCTTGGGAACGCGAATCTCTGTGAGCATTTCATCGGGTGCAAGAGCGGATTCAAGGAAGCCAACGTAGAACTCATTAGCAGGAATTTCACGAACACCGTTCGGGCCCTGCACAACGTAGGTTGCGCCGAGCGCAAGCGTTGTTGCAGGAAGGTCAGATGCCGAGTCGGCGTGAGCAATTGATCCGCCGATGGTGCCACGGTGACGAACCTGTGGGTCACCCACATGGCTCGCTGCGTTGGCAAGCAACGGAGCATGCTGCAAAACGATGGGGGACTTCTCAACATCCATGTGGCGTGTGAGTGCGCCGATTGCAATGTGGTCACCCGCGTCGCGAATGTAGGAGAGGTCGGTGATGCGAGCGATGTCAACAAGAACTGCTGGCTGAGCAAGGCGAAGCTTCATCAATGGCAACAGGCTGTGTCCGCCGGCAAGGAACTTTGCCTCGTCGCCGTATTCGCCAACGAGTGCAATTGCCTCTTCGGCTGAAGAAGCGCGCTTGTAATCAAAAGGTGCGGGAATCATCGGTGGGCTCCTTACTTTGCCTGTGCTGCTGCGAGCACTGACTTCACGATGTTGTGGTAACCGGTGCAACGGCAAAGGTTGCCTTCAAGTCCGATGCGCACTTCTTCTTCAGTGGGGTTGGGGTTTTCCTTCAGCAAGCTGATGGACGCCATGACCATGCCTGGCGTGCAATAACCGCACTGCAAGCCGTGGTTCTCCATGAATGCGGTCTGCATTGGGTGCATCACGCCGTCCTTGGCAAGGCCTTCGATCGTGGTGACTTCACAGCCATCTGCTTGTGCAGCCAACATGGTGCAGCTCTTCACAGATTCGCCGTTGACATGCAATGAACATGCGCCGCAGCTCGATGTGTCGCAACCAATGTTGGTGCCGGTGAGACCGAGGGTGTCGCGCACGTACTGCACCAACAGTGTGCGTGGCTCGATATCGCTCTCGTGTGTCTGTCCGTTGACGGTGATGGTGACCTTCATGTTGGGTTCCTTCTACTTGTGTCGTTCTGTATGTGAGTGATTAGCGGGTCTGCTGAATTGCAGACCAGACGCGTTCGGCGGTTGTGGGCATATCGATGTGGCGCACACCAAGATGTGACACTGCGTCGATGACGGCGGATTGAAGAGCAGGTGTGGAACCAATCGTTCCAGATTCACCGATGCCCTTGGCTCCAATCAAGTTGTTTGGCGTCGGAGTTTCCATGTGGATGACATGAACGCTTGGCAATTCTGCTGCGGAGATGAATGCGTAGTCCGCAAGGTTGGACGTGATGGGGTTGCCATCTTCGTCGTAACGAACTTCTTCCATCAACGCTTGAGCTGCACCTTGTGCAACGCCGCCATGAATCTGACCTTCGAGCAACATGGGGTTCAACACCGTTCCGGCATCGTCACATGCGTAGTGCGCGATGTGAACGACTTTTCCGGTTTCGGTATCAACTTCCACGATGCCGACATGCGCGCCGAATGGGAATGTCGGACCGACGACTCCAATGATGTCGGAGTGAACAAGTCCGCCCGTCGCCTTTTCAGCGATGGCGAGTTCAGCCCACGTCTTGGACACTGCAGGAGTACCCGCCACATGGAAGACACCCTTGTCCTTGTCGAGAACGATGTCTGCTTCGTTTGCCTCAAGAAGTCGTGCGGCGACGGACTTTGCCTTCTCGGCAAGAGTTCCGGCAACGGAGTAGACCGCATTGCCGCCCTGCTGCAAAGAGCGAGAGCCCATGGTGCCGCTACCAACGGGAACAAGATCGGTATCGCCCCAGACAAGTTCAATCTTGTCCATCGGAATTCCGGTTTGTTCGCTGGCAAGCATTGACCAAGAGGTGTCGTGGCCTTGGCCGTGTGGTGAAGTGCCGGTGTACACGCGAGCACTGCCGTCTTCCAGAACTTCCACCTTTGCGGATTCGCCTGTGCCGACACCACCGGTGATTTCTACGTACACGCTTACGCCGATACCAATTTGCTTTGGATCATTATTTGCACGACGCTCTGCTTGCTTCTTACGCCAACCGGCGTAGTCAGAAGCTTCGAGTGCGCGGTTCAGTGATTCTTCGTAATCGCCCACGTCGTACTTGCCACCGATTGCAGTGGTGTGTGGCTCCATGAACTTTGGAATCAAGTTGATGCGACGAACTTCCGCAGCATCCATTCCAATCTCTGCAGCGAACATGTCCATCGCACGTTCAATTGCTGCAGTCGCTTCAGGGCGACCGGCACCGCGATACGCAACGGTGGGCGTTGTGTTGGTGACAACTGAAGTGGTGCGACATTCGATATTCGGAATGTCATAGACACCTGAGGACATCGGACGTGTCATGAACGGAGCAAGGATGGTGCCCATGTCAACCCATGCACCTGAGTCCTGGATGGCATGGAATTGGTAGTGCGTCACTTTTCCGTCTCGTGAACCACCAATGGTGATGTACTGCAACTGGGCGCGACCATGACCGAGGCCCACCATTGATTCACTGCGTGTTTCACGCCAGCGAACCGGGCGACCAACACGCTTTGCGACAACACCAAGAAGAAGATCTTCGGGGTACGTGCCAATCTTTGCGCCAAAACCACCGCCAACGTCGGGAGTCTTCACTCGAACTTGCGAAACATCGACACCGTTTGCTGTGGCAATCGGGCCGGGTGCGCCCTGAGCATGCTGTGTAGAGAGCCACTGTGTGAGACGACCATCTGGTCCCCATGCTGCTGCAGCACCACGCACTTCAAGCGGGCAAGGTGCAACGCGCTGGTTTATGTAGCGACCCTTGACAACAACTTCACAACCCGCGAAGAAATCATCGCCTGTGTTGTCCGGCATGCCAAGTGCAGTGGTGTCGAATACAACGTTGCTTCCGCATGCGTCATACAGAAGTGTGGAACTTGCCATTGCTTGTTCCACATCAACGAATGCTTCCAAGACGTCATAGTCAACAATGATTGCTTCGGATGCGTCCTCACCCTGTTCGCGAGTTTCGCTCACGATGATGGCAAGTGGTTCTCCGACGAAACGAACTTTGTCCATAGCGAGAAGGGTGCGAGTCGCTGCAGGGTTGAAAGCGGACGGCATCGGCTGCAGGTCAAGGTCTGCGCCTGTGAAGACGGCGATGACGCCAGGCATTGATGCGGCATCGGAGGCGTCAATGGAAAGGATGCGACCGTGCGCGACGCTGCTACGTGCATACGTGACATGTACTGCGTTCTGCAGCAACGGTTCGTCAAGAAGATCGTCGACGTATTTGCCGCCAGTGGTGAGGAACTTTGGGTCTTCCTTACGAAGGACCCGGTTACCAAGAATGCTTCCGCCCATCAGATTCCCCCTGGCTTGTGGCCGTTGATGTAGCACCGACACTACTCAGGCAAAGGCCCGGGCTGAAAGGGGAGGCGCAGGACTTATCTACGGTGCAAGTGGCGACAAGGCGTTGTCGGAGGCCTGAGCAACTTCTGCTCGAACTCGAACAATGTCAGACACCAAGGTGTACGGCCATGTCGGTGGAAGATCCGTTGGCAGCGATGGCATCTTCGTGAGAGCCAAACGCCTCTCGCCAGGGAGCACGTATCCCAACAGGGTGCGGGCCGCGTTACGTATTCCCTCGGGAGTAGACAACGCGTTCACTTCTGACTGCAGCTGCTCATTTGCGTCAGCTAACGCTTCAAATTCAGATGTTTTGGCAGCAAGAGCCTTGCTTTGCGAGCGATAGTCGCGCACTGGAATGACAATGAACGTCAACAATGCAGCGATTCCGAAGGCTGTGCCGACGAGACGAATGCTCCACTTAATGGCGACATTCTTGAACTTGGCGTCTTCCGGCGTGGGGCGCACGACAGAACGAGTGATGTCCCTGGTGCGCTCTTTGGCGCGGGTCACTGTTGTCTTGGTGCGTGGGGCCACCTATCCATTGTGCCGTGAATGAGGCGTGCAATCGTGGCACGCGAACATTAGTTCGGTTTAGCGCAATGGTGCGAGAGCAGAACGACCGCGGAAGCGAGCCGAGTCACCAAGCATTTCTTCGATGCGAAGAAGTTGGTTGTACTTCGCAACACGGTCGCTGCGAGCAGGTGCGCCAGTTTTGATCTGACCACAATTTGTCGCCACAGCAAGGTCTGCGATGGTGGCATCTTCGGTCTCTCCACTGCGATGGCTCATCACGCTTGTGTACGAATGACGTGTTGCCATCTCCACGGTGTCGAGTGTTTCGCTGAGTGTTCCGATTTGGTTCACCTTGACGAGAACGCTGTTTGCAACATTGCGATCGATGCCCATGCGAAGACGACGTGCATTGGTCACGAAGAGATCGTCTCCCACCAACTGAATACGTCCGCCCAATGATGCAGTCATCTGTGCCCAGCCGTCCCAGTCGTCTTCGGCCATGCCGTCTTCGATGCTGACGATGGGGTAGCGGTCAACAAGTGATGTCCACCATTGGACCATCTCTCCGGCCGAGAACACTTTGCCTTCACCGGCAAGGTGGTATTTGCCGTCGCGGTAGAGCTCGCTCATTGCAGGGTCAAGTGCGATTGCGATGTCTGTGCCTGGCGCATAGCCAGCCTTCTCAATTGCTTCGACGAGAACTACAACTGCTTCTTCGTTGCTGGCGAGGTTGGGTGCGAATCCACCTTCGTCGCCAACTGCTGTGGAAAGGCCGCGATCGTGAAGGACCTTCTTCAATGTGTGATACGTCTCGACACCCCAGCGCAATGCTTCGCGGAAGCTTGGTGCGCCAACAGGCATGATCATGAATTCTTGAAGGTCGACATTGTTGTCGGCATGCGCGCCACCGTTGATGACGTTCATCATTGGCACAGGAAGAACATGTGCGTGTGGGCCGCCAACGGCGCGGAAGAGTGGAAGCTCAAGCTCGTTTGCTGCTGCGTGTGCAACGGCAAGGCTTGCGCCGAGCATTGCATTCGCGCCGAGCTTCGACTTGTTCTCTGTTCCGTCAAGATCGATGAGAGCAGAGTCGAATGCACGCTGGTCAGTTGCGTCCATGCCAGTCACTGCGGAAGCGATGTGTGTGTTCACATTCTCGACGGCGCGGCTAACACCCTTGCCGAGGTAACGAGCGCCGCCATCGCGAAGCTCTACTGCTTCGTGTTCGCCGGTGGATGCACCAGAAGGAACGATGGCACGACCTGTTGCGCCGCTGTCGAGAACGACCTCCACTTCGACCGTGGGGTTGCCACGGGAGTCCAATACTTCGCGACCAATGACTTCAACGATTTCGCTCATGTAATGAACGCTAGTGAGTCGGGTGCGTCTTGACCACTTCCCAGAGCTCGTCCAACTGCTCCAGAGTCATTTCCTTCATGGTGAGACCCTTGTTTGCAGCCAGTTTCTCCATTGATTCCACGCGAGAGCGGAACTTATTCACAGCGGAACGCAAGGCGCTCTCTGGGTCGACGTCGAGGTGACGTGCCACATTGACCACGGCAAACAGCAGGTCGCCCACTTCGGCCATCGTGGCTTCGGGATCCCCTGATGTGAGCGCCTCGCGAATCTCGCCAGCTTCTTCGCTGATCTTGGCAAGAGGTCCGTCCACGTTTGGCCAGTCAAAACCGACCTTGGCGGCGCGGCTTTGCATCTTGCTTGCTAACTGGAGCGACGGTGCGCCGAGGACGACACCATCGAAGATGCCAGTGCGATCTGGTTTTTCAGCACGCTTGATGGCATCCCAATTTGATTCAACGTCGCTAGAGGAACTCACTTCAACATCACCGAAGACATGAGGGTGTCGAGATACCAATTTGTCGTGCACTGTGCGTGCAACATCGGCCATCGTGAAGCGACCTTGTTCTTCTGCGATGGCTGCGTGAAATTCCACCTGATACAACAAGTCGCCGAGTTCTTCGATGAGGTCATCGTCAGTTGATGGATCGTCCTCGTTCAGTTTCTCAATGGCGTCGACAACTTCATATGTCTCTTCAATGAGGTAGCGAACCAATGAATGATGTGTTTGTTCCATGTCCCACGGGCACTGATCGCGCAAGGTGCGAGCCAATTGGTGAAAGCGCACCATCTCTGCAGCGACGGGAGTAGAAAGCGAAGGGATATAGAGCGATGTGAGATGGTCCGCTTCAAGAACACGATCCATCTCCGACCACGTCGTGTGTTCAATTCGTTCGTCGTGCAAACCCACGTGATGCAACAAGATGACGGGAGTTGTTGGATCAGGGTCGTCGATACTGAGCTTGATATCGGAGAGCACCCAGTTGGCATGTGTATGTGCCACCAACATGGGACCAGTGACGCCCGCAGCAGCTTCGGTAAAGACATGGCCATCGATGAGGCGAACGCCTTCTTCGATGGGGTCGATGTTGAGGACGCGCCACACGTCGTCTAAGAACGAGATAGCGGGATGAATCTCAATCTCGACTTCCTCCTGCGCCCGAAGGTGAGCAACGGTTCGTTCAAGTACGAGCGGTGAGCCAGGGACCGCGTACAACACTTCACCATGTTGTTGTGCGGCTGCAACCAGTTCTGTGGCAATCGTTGCGTACACATCGTCGAAAGAGGGTGCTCCTTCGTACACGTGGTCAAACGTTGATGCGTTTGAGACAAGGTATGCCGATGGATGCTGTTCGGTGCGAAGAAATCGCACCTCACTGCTGTCGATGACAGCAAGTGTGGAAATCGTGACAAGTGAAGCGTCGCCGGGGCCGAGGCCAACGATGACGATCTTCGCCATTAGGAAATCTTTGCGGTGGCGCCGACCCACGTGCCATACGTGGAGTTAACGCTGATGTCCGAGGAGGCCATGTAGCCAGCGAGCAATGAATCGCCGGTGCCTTCCTTCAACACATTTGCGATGGAGCCCTTCACTTCGTCATAAGGGTGGCTGAGAATGATGTGCCACCCAAAGGAGCTCTTGACGGGACCCGATGCAACACCGGCCTTTGCAGCAACTGCACCCACCATGAAGTCGCCATCAAAGCTTTCCTGTAGCGATGCAAGTGGGTTACATGCTTCTTCGCCATTTGCGAGCGAGCCGCCAGATGTCTTGGCTGCAGGTTCGATGGACTTTGCTTTCGCAACATCTGCAAACTTTGCACCGCCGCTGATTTCCTTCAGCACCTTGTCGGCTTCAGCCTTGGTCTTCACAAGGATGTGACTGAGGCACAACACGCCAGTGGATGCAGGAATCTTGTTGTACATCTTTTCGAGGTCGCTCGCCGACGGCACTTTCATACCCGACGTGGTGAGAGATGCAAGGTTGAGATTGATGAGCAGATCCTGGAGAGGCTTTGGATAGTTCGGGAAGTTCTCATCCGCAGACGCCTGCTCTGCGACCTTTGCGCGGTTGGCAGCAGTCTCAGTGAGGTCGTACTTCTTGATGAACTGCTTGTAAGCCTCGTACTTGACCATGACCTGGATGATGGGGGTCATGTCTTCCTTGGCGATGGTGCCGTTCTGCTTGGTGAGCTGACCTGCCTCGACCAACACATCAACCAATGCGTTGAGGTCTTCTTTGGAGTAGCCCTCGCCATTCACAGTGAATGCATCAGAGGGGGAGGAGACGACGGAAGAAGATCCGCATGCGGTCAGACCGAGAACGCTGACTGCGAGAAGGGGGAGAATGCGGCGGGTGAGGGATGTCTTGGTCACCCTTAGACCTTAGTGGTCGGCAGGCTCGAAGAGCTCTCGCAGTAGATCAGTCAAGACCGCTGTGGGGTTGGCGCCCCGCTTTATGGGCACGGTGAGAAGCCCCGATTGTTCCTTGAAGGTTGCGCCGGAGGCGAGTCTGCGCAACGTCATTGTCTGGCTGGCGCGCAACTGAACAGGGCTGATTCGCGCTTCGTTGCCGTTTGTCATGATCTCAGTGATTCCAATACGAATACATTCCACACGTAATGCGCCGACGGCAATGAGGGCCTGTGCGGGAGAAGGAAGAGGGCCGAAACGGTCGCGCCATTCATTCTCGATGTCAGCCAGTTCTTGTTCGGTGCGCACCGTTGCAAGTTTGCGATAGGCCTCAAGGCGCAAGTCTTCGCTTGGCACATAGTCGTCGGGAAGGTGGGCGTCAACGGAGATGTCCACCTTTATCTCCGCGACTTCCTCCGTGCGTTCGCCCTTCATCTCGGACACTGCCTCTGTCACCATCTGGCAATAGAGGTCGTAGCCAACAGCGGCAATGTGTCCGCTCTGTGCCTCGCCTAACAAGTTTCCTGCGCCACGAATTTCAAGGTCACGCATTGCAATCTTGAAGCCACTGCCAAGTTCGGTTGTTTCACCAATGGTGCGCAAGCGTTCGTACGCATCTTCGGAGAGCACTTTGTCTCGTGGATGGAAAAGATATGCATATGCGCGTTGACCGCTACGACCAACACGTCCGCGCAACTGATGCATTTGTCCAAGTCCTAATAGGTCTGCACGTTCAACAACCAAGGTGTTCACCGTGGGCATGTCAATGCCGCTCTCGATGATGGTGGTGCAAACGAGAACGTCGTACAAACCTTCCCAAAAGTCCAAGACAATCTGTTCAAGTTGTGTCTCGTCCATCTGTCCATGAGCAACAGCGACGCGCGCTTCAGGAACCCATTCGCGCAACTCTGCTGCGCGCTCTTCGATGGATTGAACACGGTTGTGCACCCAGAACACTTGACCTTCGCGCAACAGCTCGCGGCGAATTGCTTCAATAGCGACCTGCTCGCTCTGTTCGCCGACATACGTGAGGATCGGCTGACGTTCCGCTGGTGGCGTCTGCAGTAGAGACAAATCGCGAATGCCCACAAGACTCATCTCGAGTGTTCGCGGAATAGGCGTAGCTGACATTGACAACACGTCGACGTTTGTCTTCATGCGCTTCATTGCTTCTTTGTGTTGCACACCAAAGCGTTGTTCTTCGTCAACAACGAGGAGGCCAAGATTTTTGAACTCAACGCTTTCTTGCAGCAAGCGATGTGTTCCGATGACGCAATCAATCTCGCCGGTCTTCAGTCCGGCGATGACTTTCTTTGCTTCGCCTGCGGTGAGGAATCGTGAGAGAACTTCAACTTTGATGGGATAGCCAGCGAAACGCTCCGCGAAAGTGTTGCCGTGCTGAGTGGCAAGCAAAGTTGTGGGCACAAGAACAGCGACCTGCATGCCGTCTTGGATGGCCTTGAATGCTGCACGAACTGCAACTTCGGTTTTACCGAAACCAACGTCACCGCACACCAATCGGTCCATCGGAACGTCGCGTTCCATGTCTTCTTTGATGGAGGCAATTGCGGACAACTGGTCGGGTGTTTCCACGAAGGGGAATGCGGATTCCATCTCGGCTTGCCAGGGAGTGTCCTCTGGGAATGCATGGCCCTTTGCGCTAACACGACGTTGATACAACAACACAAGTTCTTGCGCTACCTCGCGAACTGCAGAACGCACTTTTGATTTTGCTCGTGCGAAGTCGCTGCCACCCATACGGTGCAGTGATGGGGCTTCGCCACCGACGTATTGGCGAATGACTCCAATTTGCTCGGTTGGCACATAGAGCTTGTCGCCGCCCTTGTATGCGATCAGCAAGTAGTCGCGTTCAACGCCACCGATCGTGCGCTTGACCATTCCCTCGTACTTGCCAACACCATGATGTGCGTGCACGACATATCCGCCGGGCTGTAAGTCTTCGAAGACTGTGGTGGACGAGCGACCACGCGATGGTTTGGTGCGTCGAGTGCGACGGCGTCCACTGAGATCTGACTCAGTGATGATCGCAACTTTGGAGTTCGGCAACGACACGCCATGCGATTGCGGTGCACAGGTGACCCATGCTCCTGGTGTCGCAAGGGTGTCGGCGTCATTCGTTGCGGTGAAGTCAATGCCATGCGTACGCATGAGTTCTACAAGGCGGGTGACGGATTCGGCTGTTTCGGCGGCAACGATGATGCGCCACTTCTCAGTGAGCATCTCGTTGAGACGGCGCACAACTGATGTGGGGTCGTGAACGATGGTGCCCCACGTTGACGCGGGGATTGCAGGTCCATCGACGCTCTCGGCGCTTGGTACAAATGCGATGGTGGGCACTCGTTGATCACCAGAGAGCAAGCGATCAGTGTTGACATGTAGGCGTGGGAACGTGACTTCTGCATCACGCGCCCATGATGTTGCAAGAGCTCGTGCAAGGTCGTCTTCTTCAGCGAGTAGATCATTTGCGCGATCACTCATGCGACGAGGCTCGATCATGATGATGAGTGCATCGTCTCCGATGTGATCGGTGAGCAGTTCATCCTGCTCTGTCAGCCACGGAAGCCAACTTTCCATGCCGTCGAAGATTTGCCCTTCGGACAATCGCTCCCACTGTTCGCGGCCCCATGGTTCGGATGCAACAAGTGTTGCTGCCTTCTCTTTGACGCCTTCGACGTAGAGAAGTTCTCGAGCGGGGAAGATAAGAGTTGTTGCAAGGTCGTCAGTACTGCGCTGATCAGAAATCGTGAATCGTGTCAGGCGATCAATTTCGTCGCCCCACATGTCGACACGGACGGGCTCTGCGTCGGTGGCGGGGAAGATGTCGACAATTGCGCCGCGACGAGCAAATTCACCCCGGTGTTCCACCACTGTTTCGCGTCGATAACCAAAGTGCACGAGTTGTTCACACAGTTGATCGATGTCAACTGTTGTTCCCACGGTGATGCGAATCGGATCAGTTGTTGTGGTGCCGGGTGCAAGCTTCTGCAGCAATGCGCGGGTGCCCGCAACTATCACGGTGGGACATTCGTCCTCGTTGCGCAAACGCCACATGGTGCGCATACGTGCGCCCATGGTGTGCACTGCGGGGCTGACGCGTTCGAACGGCAATGTCTCCCATGCAGGGAAGAGTTCAACGGATGACTCGCCAAGGAAAGCTGCAAGGTCATCGGCAACTTCTTGCGCCATCGTGCCCGTTGGCGTTGCAATCACAATCGGGCGGCGACCATTGGCACGAGTAATGCCAGCAAGAACTGCGGCGCGTGCTGCTTCGGGAACTGCAATGACAGAGTTGCGTGAACCAGCAATCGCATCAATGCCAGGTTCGTGAGATACGACGGCGGCGAGTGATTCAAATGGGATAACTGTTTCGGTGTTCTCGCTCACCGTGCGTTGTACTCCCGCATAGCGGCGTCGAGGCCTTCTTTCATGATGCGTTCCACGGCATCACAGGCAGTCTCTACTGCGACATCAAGAATCTTGCGTTCCGCAGGGGGAATCGAAGACAACACATGGTCTGCGCCTTGTTCTTTCGACGTTGGCTTGCCCACACCAATACGCACGCGGGCGTAATCGTTGGTGCCGATGTGCTGAGACACAGATTTCAGTCCGTTGTGTCCTGCGAGACCGCCACCCATCTTCAACTTCACTGCACCAGGTTCAAGATCTAATTCGTCGTGAATGATGATGATGTTGGCTGCAGGAATTTTGTAGCGGCGCGCAATGGGCCCTACTGCTTCACCGGATTCATTCATCCAGGTGGTGGGAATGGCGAGGACAACTGCTTGATCGCCAATGCGGGTCTCAGCAACTTGCGCGCGATCGCGGCCCACTTTCAGAGAAACATGAAGACGTTGGGCAAGCAACTCAATCGCGTCAGTGCCCACATTGTGTCGAGTGCGGGCGTACTTCTTGCCTGGATTACCGAGTCCAACGATGAGCGTGCGTTGCATGTCGCCCGAACGAGGTTCAGAGCGGCGCAACATAGCTAGTTAGATGTGATGACGACCCGTGGGTCGCGGCATCAGGCGGTTGCTTCGGGTGCAGCTTCAGCTGCGGCAGCAGCCTGTGCAGCTTCGGTTGCAGCGCGTGAGATAAGAACTGTTGCCACTGGCATGTCGGCATCACCTGTGGCGACAACGCCTGCAGGGAACTTGATGTCGCCCAAGCGAATCACGCTGTCGGTTGTCATCTCGGAGATGTCGATTGCAATTTCGTTAGGAACGTTTGCAGGAGTGGTACGAACTTCGATGGTGTCGACCGCTGGGTCAACAAGACCACCAGCAGAAAGAACAGCCTTTGCGGTTCCGACGAGCACCACAGGAACGCTCATCGTGATCTGCTCTGAGAGGTCGATCTGGATGAAGTCGATGTGGGCAACGTTGCGGCGCACTGGGTGACGCTGCAATTCCTTGATGACTGCGCTGTAGTTCTTGCCATCAACGTTGAGGGTGAGGATGGTGTTTTGACCTGCAGGACCAGAGATGGCCACGCGAAGGTCGCGACGAACGACGGTGAGAGAGATGGGCTCCATGCCATGTCCGTAGAGGACTGCTGGAATGCGATCGGCGGCGCGGAGACGACGGGAAGCTGCGCTACCTGTTTCGCGACCTACTTCGGCGGAGAGAATTGCTGTATTCGACACGGTGAGCGAGTCTATGCCCGCTAACGCCAACTGCCACACGAGACGGCAAATGTGCTCGAAATCAGGGGTGAAAGACCCCTGAGGCTGGGGTCAGGACTGGTTTTCGCCGTTGAAGAGTTCCGAGACGCTGGTCTCGTCGAAAACGGCCGAAAGGGCATCGGCGATGATCTTGGCCACCGAGAGCACCTCGACCTTGTCGAACATTTTGTCCGCAGCAAGGGGCAAGGTGTTGGTGAGAACGACCCGGGTGATGGGTGAGTTCGAGAGGCGCTCGACGGCGGGGTCGGACAAAACGCCGTGTGTAGCCATGGCCCACACTTCTTTTGCTCCACGGTCGAGGAGAAGCTCAGCTGCTGAGCAGATGGTGCCACCAGTGTCGATCATGTCGTCCGTGAGGATGCAGAGACGGCCATCGATGTCACCAATGACTTCCTTTGCGATCGCAACATTCTGCGTGCCCTTTGGGCGGCGCTTGTTAATGAATGCAACGTCTGCGTTCTTGTCGGACAAGTGCTGCGCAAAACGTTCTGCAACTTTCACGCGGCCAGCATCGGGCGACACAATGACGAGATCTTGCTCTGCGTGCTGACGCACATACTGCTCGAGTACTGGCATAGCAGTGAGGTGATCCACAGGACCAGAGAAAAAGCCTTGGATCTGGCTGCTGTGCAAGTCAATTGAAACCATGCGTGAAGCGCCTGCTGCCTTGAACATATCTGCAACAAGACGTGCAGTAATTGGCTCGCGACCTTCAGCTTTGCGGTCTTGACGTGCGTATCCGTAGAAAGGGCACACCGCAGTAATTCGCTTTGCAGAGGCGCGTTGTGCTGCATCGATCATGATTAGTTGTTCCATGATGCTGTCGTTGATGGAACCTGCATCAGTGCCGAAGTGTGATTGCATGATGAACACATCGCCACCGCGAATGCTGTCGGAGAAGCGTGGACGAATTTCGCCGTTTGCAAACTGCACAACGTTTGCATCACCCAACGCAATGTTGAGATGTCCTGCGACTTCGTCGGCGAGCGTGGGGTGCGTCCGTCCGGTGAAAAGCGACAAGCGCTTGGTGGTGACCTTCTCCATGGAACGGTTGCTCATGAAGGTCAAGTGTAGAACGCGGGGGCGCTGAGCCCATTGGCCACCGTGCGAGGACTGCCGCTTGGCCAGATGTGGAGGGCTACAAAGAGCCTGTTAGTTCCGGGAAGAGGACTCGAACCCCTATTAACGGGACCAAAACCCGCTGTCCTGCCAATTGAACGATCCCGGAAGGAAGTAATAACGGTAGCGGATTTTCTTTTTTCTCCATTGTCCCGATAGGTTCATATGCCTTATGGGTTCTCTTATCAAGAAGCGTCGCAAGCGCATGCGCAAAAAGAAGCACAAGAAGATGCTTCGCCGCACACGCCACCAGCGTCGCAAGTAGCACTACAACTACACGTACAAAATCATGCAACGCGTCCCGGATCGGGGCGCGTTGTCGTGTGTACCACCCCAAGTCCGGGCACCTGACCAGTGATGTCAGGGGCGTGTCCGTAGACGAACCACGTTGCTCCCGAGCCTGCCAGGAACGGCTTCTGGCCTAATGCGTCGGCGATGCGGTCATGCCACAGAGATAACTCGGGAACCGCAGCCAATGCCGCTGGCTCAAGATCGTTTCCATGGTCACCCCGTGGGCCGCCCATGGCATCCCAGGTTTTGTACACCAATGGCGTGGACACGTGTAGGGGTGGAATCAACAAAGTGATGTTTCGCGCTTCGTAGGGAAGTGGCTGAACTACTTCGCCGATGCCAGTGACCCGAGCGCGACCACCAACGAGTGAAAACGGAATATCTGCTCCGACATTGGCGGCAGCGGTGGCATCGGAGAACTTTGCCCATCGAAGAACTGCTGCAGCATCAGTGGAGCCGCCACCGAGACCGCCACCATGCGGAATGTTTTTGGTGATGTGAACATGCGCTGTGCGACCCGTGAGGGCGAGTGCTTTGGATACCAAGTTCGACTCATCAGTCGGAATGCCTTCTGCAAAAGGTCCATCAATTGTGATGAGAGTGTTGGCTGCATCTTCGATGGTGATTGCATCGGCAATATCAAGAGCAACCATTTCGGCATCGATGAGGTGGTAACCATCCGCACGTACGCCGGTGACAGTGAGTGTCAACGTGAGTTTCGCTGGCGCCTCAAGTTGAATCACTGGCCAGAACCATTCACAATGCGCGCAAGTCGCATCCAGTCATGCACAGACAGCTCTTCGGCGCGCGCGGTGGGCGCAATGTCTGCTTCTTCGAATTGTTCGGGAGACACACGACCGGCGAGTGAACCGCGCAGCATTTTGCGACGCTTGGCGAAACCCATTCGAACCAATGAAAACAGTTCTTTTTGGTTGATGTGGGCATCGATAGGTTCTTTATGTCGAACGATTTCAACGAGCGCCGAATCAACATTTGGCTTTGGAAGAAAGACTGTTGGCGGGACAATTCCTGCGATGCGCGCAGTTGCGTGGAATGCAACCTTCACGCTGAGAGCACCGTATGCCTCGGTGGAAGGTGAAGCACAAAAGCGTTCGCCGACTTCCTTTTGCACCATGACCAACATGCGTTGGACTTGCGGAACAAAGTCAAGAACATCTGCAACAAGTGGTGTCGCAACGTTGTACGGAAGGTTCGCAACGAGAGCCCACTGATCGCCGCCGAGAAGAAGTTCATTCCAATTGAGCTTCATTGCATCGGCATGCACCACGGTGATGTTGTCGATGGGATCAACATTTTCGTGCAGGAGCGGAATGAGTTGGTCGTCAACTTCTACTGCGGTGACATGCGCGCCAGTTTCGGCGAGAGCGAGAGTGAGCGACCCAAGGCCGGCTCCGATTTCAAGAACATGACCGTGGTTGTCGATGTTGGCCAAACGTGCAATTTTGCGCACTGTGTTCGCGTCAACCACAAAATTCTGACCCAGCGCACGCTTCGCACGTAAGCCAGCGCCCTCAAGTTGGCGTGAAGCGTCAGAACGAGAAAGTGTCACCAGGTCAACTCAACAGGAAGAGGAGCATCAACGAGTTCTGCGATGGATTCAAAGATTGAAGTATTCATGATGATGCCAAAGGTGCCAGAAGTGGGGCCGATGTTGATGTTGAGACACGTGGTCTTGTGGCCGTTGTTCAGATTCAGAATCGTGACGGTTGCACCGAGTGGTGCAGAAGTGGTGGAGCAACCATTCTTTGCAGAGTTCGGGAATCTCTTGTACGAAGCGATGACCCGTGCCATTTGGCCATCGTTATCTGCGGGGTAAGCAATTTCGCCCGAGCCATTTGGGTCCTGGCTGACAGGGCCATCGAGGTTTGCAGGTGCATCAGCAGTGCCGTCAGAGGACAAGCCAAGGTCGTACGTGGTGGTCGTGGCTTTGATGGGCTTTGCAGCGGAATCAGACGAACGTCCGCCGGCCATGAAGAGGAGGGGAATCAACACCGCCGTAGCGATGACAGCCACCGTCATGCGGTTCTTGTCGAAGCGAGTGAAATCCATCTACCTATGAATGTATGCGGGGAAACGCACGAAGAGCGTTCGCAGTGGTGCGAACAGCGAAATCTGCAGCATCGTGACCGCGAAGATCAGCGATGGCAGTGCCCACAATTCCCACGTGCGCTGGTTCATTCGGGCGTCCCCGGTGTGGAACAGGTGTAAGAAACGGGCTGTCAGTCTCGACAAGGATGCGGTCAATAGGGCACAACTCGGCGGCTTCACGAAGTTCCACAGCATTCTTGAAAGTAACGATGCCGCTGAAGCTGAGATAGGCACCACGGTCAAGACATGCACGTGCTTCGTCGGGGCCACCTGTGAAGCAATGGATGATGGTGTTCTCTGGCATGCCTTCGGCATCAAGAACGTCGAAGGTGTCTTGCCATGCATCACGTGTATGGATGACAAGAGTGAGGTCGTGTTGTTTGGCTAATGCGATCTGTTCTGCAAACGCAGGCATCTGAATTTCACGTGGTGAGTGTTCGTAGTAATAGTCGAGACCACATTCACCGATTCCGACAACGCGTGGCTGTGTAATAAAAGGAACGATTGATGCAACGCCTTGTGTTGCATCATGCGGGTGAAGACCAATGGTTGCCCACACATCGTCGTGACGAGATGCAATGTCTAATGCAGCCGCGCACGTCTCTGCGTCGCAGCCAATCACAACAAAACGTTCCACTCCAGCTTCGCGGGCGCGATTCAACGACTCATCGGAGCCGAACGCCATCTTGTCGTCATGAATGTGGCAGTGCGTATCTGTCCACCCCGTGGCGTGGCTCATGAGATGGTGCGACGAGGGAAGAGCGGATCGCCCTTTTCCACTGGATGTCCAGCGACGTACTGACCCCATGAGGTGTCCGTACCAATGCGGCATGACTCGATGTCGGAGGTCATTCCGATACGACGCCAGATTTCGCGAGCGGTATCGGGGATGGCAGGGAAAGCGAGGATGGTGACGATGCGCAATGCCTCGAGTGCGTCACCCATGACGGAGTCAACAAGTGGACCCGCTGCGACTTTCCATGGCTCGTTGTTCTCAAGGTGAGCGTTTGTTGCGCGGATGAGTTGCCACGTTGCTTCCAAGGCACGCGATGGCTGGACAACTTCCCAATGCTCAATCGTTTCTCTCACTGCCTGTTCAGCGATGGAGGCAAGAGGGCTGTCGAGATTTGGTGTGGTTCCAAGTCCGTCACACTTTTTACCCACCACTGTTGCAACGCGAGCAGCAAGGTTGCCGAGGTTGTTTGCAAGATCAGAGTTGTAACGGCTGATGAGTCCTTCGTATGTGAAGTCTCCGTCGTTGCCGTATCCGGTGTCGGACAGCACGTAATAACGGAATCCGTCAACACCGATTTCGTCAACGAGCTCAAGTGGGTTGACAACGTTGCCCGATGTCTTCGACATCTTTTCGCCACCAACAAGCAGCCATCCACCAACAGCCCAACCTTTCGGTGGCTCAATGCCAGCGGACATGAGCATTGCGGGCCAGTACACGTTGTGGAATCGGATGATGTCTTTGCCTATGACGTGATGGTTCACGGGCCACCACTTCTTGAACATTTCGTCATCTGTTCCGTAGCCAATTGCGGTGATGTAGTTAGCAAGCGCATCGAACCACACGTACGCAACATGTGACGGGTCGAAGGGAAGTGGGATACCCCACGTGAGTGTCTTGCGACTGACGGAGAAATCTTGCAGTCCCTGCTTGATGAACCCGAGAACTTCATTTACGCGGTGATCAGGCACAACGGCACCTGGGTGAGATGAATAGAAGTCAATGAGACGCTGCTCGAAGCGAGAGAGACGGAAGAAGTAGTTCTCTTCTTCGACGTGTTCGACTGGGCGCTTGTGAATCGGGCAGTTGTTGTTATCAAGTTCGTCTTCGGTGAAGTACGCCTCGCACGCCACGCAATACAAACCGCTGTACTTGTCGAGTTCGATATCGCCGGCATCAAAACATGCCTGCAACAACTTCTCGACACCAGCACGGTGACGCGGTTCGGTGGTGCGAATGAAGTCATCATTTGAGATGTTGAGGCGCTGCCAAGCTTCCTGGAAGAGAGGAGCAATGGAGTCAGTGAATTCCTGAGGTGTGGTGCCAGCGGCATCCGCAGCCTGCTGGATCTTCAGGCCATGTTCGTCGGTGCCGGTGAGGAAGTGCACGTCGTCACCCAGCAAGCGATGCCAGCGCGCAAGGGCGTCGGCAACGATGGTGCTGTACGCATGACCAAGGTGAGGCCGTGCGTTGACGTAATAGATAGGAGTGGTGAGGTAGTACGTGCCCACTCGTTCAGGCTACGGGACAGCGGGTGCTGGTCGTCGGTTCGTTTTCAATACGACAACTTTCGTACGCTCTTCTAATGCCTTTTGAGTTCGATATCGCGACTGCAGCCACCTCTCTCGGTGACGGGCTATACGACACTCCCATTCAAGAACGTTGGAATATTGGCCCTGGTATCGCGAATGGCGGATACCTGATGGCACTGGCAGCCAATGCCATGCGCGAAGAATGCGGACGCGCCCACCCATTGACTTTGACGGCGCATTACCTTTCGCCTGGCTCACCTGGTCCAGCGCAGACACAAACATCGGTAGTCAAGGCTGGTCGCCGTGTTGCAACGATGACGGGGTCACTCACAAGTGGCGGCAAAGAAGTCATTCGATTGCTCGGCTCTTTTGGTGATCTTGATGCGAATGAAGGTGCGCAATACAACGATCTCACGCCTCCAGATTTTCCTGCCTATGAAGATCTTGTAAAGCGGAAACCGAATCCCGACATGCCGCCTGGATTGCATTCGCGACTTGATTCACGCATGCATCCAGAAGATGCAGTTGTGATGTCGGGTTTGCCCGATGCAAAACCAACTGGTTACCCGCTCGTGCGTACGTACTTCGCATTCGCTGATGGTCGCGAGGTGGACACACTTGCGTTGCTGCTAGCAGCTGATGCTGGTCCGCCAGTCATCTTCAACTTGTACGGACTCATTGGTTGGGCACCCACATTGGAACTCACAGTTCATGTGCGCGCTGTGCCAGCACCTGGTCCGATTGCATGCAGGTTCTACAGCAATGTGGTGCAGGGCGGATTCTTTGAAGAGAACGGCGAGATGTGGGACTCCACCGGTCGTTTGGTGGCGATGAGCCGTCAGTTAGCGCTTTCGCCCTTGCCGCAGGCCTAGCGAATACGTCAATAACATCGCGACAACTGCGGCGGTGATGGTGGACGATCGGCGAATCAGCATCTTTGATCGCTGAGCGAAAATGACAACTGGCCATCCGCGTGAACGCGAGAGCGTTGCAAGTTCTGCGTCGGGATTGACCGCCACTGCGTTGCCCACAATCTCCATCATGGGAAGATCGCTCATGGAATCGGAGTACGACCAAGAGTGTGCAAGGTTGATGCCGCGTTGTGTTGCGAGCGTGGTGATTGCTTCGGCTTTTCCTTCGCCGTAACAGAACGGCCCATCAAGGCGCCCTGTATATACGCCATTGTCAACTTCGCCCTTTGTGCCGATGCCGCCTGTCATGCCGAGAGCAATTGCAAGTGGTTCCACTAACTCAATAGGGGAGGCCGAGACAATCCAGGTTTCGCGACCAGCGGCATGGTGTTGATCAAGCAACGCACGAGCTTCAGGGCGAATAAGACCAAGAAGTTCCGGAAGAACAAGTTCATTTAGGCCAACGAGATCTGCCTGATTCATTCCGCCGACACGAGAAAGAATGCGATCGCGCACGCTGTGGCTGGATTCATCACTGGAACCAAAGAACTGGAACTTCAGTGCACGGACAACATCGGGGAGAAAATCTTGAATGCGGATGTAACCGGCATCACGAGCGGCACGTGCGAAGACAAATGCGGAAGAGCCGGCGATCAGCGTGCGGTCAAGGTCGAAGAATGCTGCCGTTGTTTCTGTGTTCGTCATGATCCCACCGCGATTGCATATACGCGCTTCCGTGCGACTCCGAATGCTGCCGTCACTTCATCAATTGCATCGCGCTTGCTGAGCCCATTTGCGGTGCGTGCAGCAAGTTCACGAACAATTTCCTCATCTGTTACTTCTACCTCGGTATTGACCGCTGGCGCAATGACGATTGCGTACTCGCCGCGGGGTGCGACCGCACGGGAATGCGCCACTGCCTCGGCAAGACTTCCGCGCCACACTTCTTCGTGCATCTTGGTGAGTTCGCGAGTCAGTGCAACGCGACGATCATCTCCGCATGCTGCTGAGAGGTCAACCAAGGTCTTCTCCAAACGATGCGGAGCCTCATACAACACCGTGGTGCGACGCTCACGTGCAACCTCGGTGAGGCGTTCACGACGTTCGGCACCACTGCGAGGCAAGAAACCATCAAACGCGATGCGGTCGGTGGGGAGCCCACTGATTGTCGCCGCGACAACAAAGGCTGCAGGACCAGGTGTTGCGTGAACGGGGTATCCGGCTGCGACAGCAGCACGCACCAAACGTTCACCCGGATCGCTAATTGCTGGTGTGCCTGCATCGCTGATCACTGCGACGACTTCATTCGCTGAGAGCAACATCAACACTTCTTCAATGGCATCGTGCTCGGTGTGATCGTTTGTCACGATGAGACGCTCGGGTGTTGCATTGATGCGCTTCAGCAATGAACCGCTGTGCCGTGTGTCTTCGCAGCAGATCACTTTTGCAGTGCGCAACACAGAAACAGCGCGGGGAGATATGTCATCAAGATTCCCAATAGGCGTTGCGACAAGCCAAAGACCTGCATGCACGATGGAGGAGACATCGTCAATGTTCGACATGACGCACCTCTAATGGAATTCCTGCGCACAAGTTCCAGCGTTCAAACGAGCCTGCTGCTGCTTCAACAACAAATTGCGATTGACGCTTGTTGGGGCCAACGCGCCAGGGCTTCAAGGTTTCAACATCGAGAACGATGCCTTCCGATGAGATGTATGCAACGTCAATGGGCACTTTCATACCGATGGTGTGCACCCATGAACACGGCTGCAATACAAGAGGTTGTTCAACAGAGGTAACGCCAATGAGTCCGCGTCGGCGATCGGTACGTGAAGTGGCGAGTAGTGCTGCGGCGAGCACCCGACCTTCGCTCACGAGCCAGACGGGTTCCATGGCTGTCATGGTTACACGTTAAAGCGGAATTCGGTGACGTCTCCGTCGATGAATTCGTATTCCTTGCCTTCGGAGCGCAGCTTGCCCGCGTCCTTTGCGGCGTTCCAGGAGCCCAACTCAATGAGTTCATCCCAGTGAATGACTTCGGCGCGAATGAAACCACGCTGAATGTCGGAGTGAATCTTTCCGGCGCAGACAGGAGCTTTGTCACCAGCATGGAAAGTCCATGCACGAGTTTCCTTTTCGCCAGTAGTGAAGTAGGTACGCAAACCAAGCACGTGATACGCGGAACGCACCATCTTGGTGAGTGCACCTTCGCCCAGGCCAAGTGCTTCGAGCATCTCGGCACGGTCTTCGTCAGACAATTGAGCAGCTTCTGCTTCGATCTGCACGCTCATGCCGAGCACTTCAATTTCGTGTTCTTGACGTGAGCCGGGAGGGCAAAGTTCAGAGCGAACACGCTCTTCCATTGCGGGAATTGTGTCGAGTTCGTTCTCGCCCACGTTGACAACGGCCAATACGCGACGGTTGGTGAGCAAGAAGTGAGGAGCAAGTTCTTCACGATCTGCAGCAGACAATGCAGAGCGATAGATAGGAGTTCCTTCGGCGAGCACGTCGTATGCACGCTGCAACAATGCGGCTTCTTCTTGGTTGCCCTTATCAACGCGTGCAGTTTTCTTTACGCGGTTGAGGCGGGTCTCGACCGTTTCGAGGTCGGCGAGTGCGAGTTCAAGCTCTACAACTCGAAGGTGTTCCAGCGGATCGTCGGGGCCAGGGACGTCGTCGTCCTTGAACGCACGGAGCACATAAACAATGGCATCGACCTCGCGGATGTTGGCGAGGAACTTGTTTCCCAAACCTTCACCCTTGGACGCGCCTTCCACAAGACCGCCGATGTCGACCACCTGGACGGCAGCGTGGACGATGCTCTTGGTCTTCGACATCTCGGAGAGCTGGAGGAGACGGTTGTCGGGCACCTTGGCGACGCCGATGTTGGGGTCCTTCGTGGCGAAGGCATAGGGGGCAGCCAGGGCTCCACCGCCGGTGAGGGCGTTGTAGAGCGAGGACTTACCTGCATTGGGGAGACCGACGAGACCGAAACATTCCATGAGGGGTAGGAGGCTACCTGTGTCGGTTGTTCCCTTGCCCGTGTGGGTTATGGCGGGGGTAATTGTTACTATGGCCGTAGTGCAAATAGCCCCGGCTCACCCGCCGGACTAGTACGACAAAAGGACACTCCCCGTGACTTCGTTCGATCTTGACCTCAGTAAGTACAGCCTCGGATGGAGCGACGAAGTCGAATACGCCTTCGCTCCTGAGAAAGGCCTCTCCGACCGCGTGGTCGAGCAGATTTCATGGTGGAAGGGCGAGCCGAAGTGGATGACCGAATACCGTCTGCGCAGCCTTGGCATCTTTGATCGCAAGCCAATGGCCCCATGGTTTGGCGACAACATGCCAGATCTCGACTTCCAAGACATCTTCTATTACTTGAAGCCAGCAACGGCTCAGGTGGATGAATGGGACGACCTGCCCGAGCAGATGAAGCTCACCTACGAGAAGTTGGGCATTCCCGAAGCAGAGCGCAAGTACCTCGCTGGCGTCACCGCTCAGTACGAATCAGAAGTGGTGTTCCACCGCAACCGTGAAGACCTTGAAGCGCAGGGCATTTTGTTCTGCGACATGGATACCGCATTGCGCGAATACCCCGACCTTGTTAAGCAGTACTTCGGCAGTGTGATTCCACCTGCTGACAACAAGTTCTCCGCACTCAACACTGCAGTGTGGTCCGGTGGATCATTCATCTACGTACCACCAGGCGTTGAATGCGAAATGCCATTGCAGGCGTACTTCCGTATTAACTCGGAAAACGCTGGACAGTTCGAGCGCACGCTCATCATCGCCGACGAAGGCTCAAAGGTTCACTACATCGAAGGTTGCTCTGCACCGGTGTACACCAGCGACTCGTTGCACTCTGCTGTTGTGGAAATTGTTGTGAAGCCATCGGCTCACGTGACATACACAACGATTCAGAACTGGTCGCCAAACGTGTACAACTTGGTAACAAAGCGTGCCCGTGTTGAAGCAGAAGGCCACATGGAATGGATCGATGGCAACATTGGTTCCAAGCTCACCATGAAGTACCCAAGCGTGTACCTCGTGGGTCCAAAGGCAACAGGCGAAGTGTTGTCCGTTGCATATGCAGGCGCAGGTCAGCATCAGGACGCAGGCGCAAAGATGGTGCACGCAGCACCAGAGACATCGTCAAAGATCGTTTCGAAGTCCATCAGCAAGGACGGCGGCATCACCGCTTATCGCGGACTTGTTCGCGTGGAAGAGGGTGCCTACGGATGCAAGAGCCACGTGCAGTGCGACGCACTCATCCTTGATGGCGAGAGCGAAAGCCGCACATTCCCCTACATGGAAGTGGGCGAGAAGGACGCAGAGATCGGACACGAAGCAACCGTTTCGAAGATTGCCGATGAGCAGTTGTTCTATCTCATGAGCCGTGGCCTTACTCAGGAAGCTGCCATGAGCATGGTGGTGAACGGATTCATTGAGCCCGTGACGCGCACATTGCCCATGGAATACGCAGTTGAGTGGAGCCGTCTCATTGAGTTGCAGATGGAAGGTTCCATCGGCTGATTGAGCCAATGGGTCTTCGTTATGCCAATGCGAACGGAATGCAAGAACTATGAGAGCCGCACCTATGCAAATGGTGATGCGGTGCGTAAGTGCAATCTCGATCTTGCCCCCGAAGCGCCGTGGCGTTGTCCAGACCCATGCGAAGGGTACGCACGCCGTTTGGCAGATGTGGCCTGGGTGCACGGCAGTGCGATTGCACCGCCCACACCACCAGAAGTGCCTGGTTTAGATGATGGCTCCGCAGCTGCAGTACTTGATGCAGCAAGCGAAATCATCAACTCCATCAGTGCGCAAACTATTGAAGAAGTCGTAGCAGAACAGTCGAAGAAGCGTCGTTGGTGGCGCAAGAAGAAGTAGCAGATTCATGAATACAACCCCCACACTCCCCAGCACCGAAGAAGAGATCTGGCGTTACAGCCGTATCGGTGAACTTGATCTGTCTGCGTTCGCCGCAGGCACCGCACGCACAGAGACAGTCGGTCTTGATGCAGTGCGTGTGAAGGAATCTCTCGCCGGCATCGCAATGAATGGCACGCCCGATGTGTTTGCAGAACTCAACGCGGCAAACGCAGAGACGATCTCGTTGCGCATCCCCAAGGGTGTTGCTGTTGATGGTGTCATCGAAATCATTCACCACATCGAAGCCGATGGCATTGTTGCCTATCCACGTTTGATCATTGATGCGGAGCCAGAGAGTCAAGTTACTGTCGTCGAGCGTTTCGTTTCGAATGACAATGTGAAGTCACTTGTTGTTCCTGTGCTCGAGATTCGTTCTGCTGCCAGTGCCAACGTGAACTACGTCGGTGTCAACCAATTGGGTCTTCGTACTTGGATGATTGCTCACCAACAGACGGTGGGTCATCGCGATTCGAACACTCGCCTCAACACGATTGCTCTCGGCGGCGATTACGCACGAGTGCGTGCAGAAGTGCGTTTGGTGGAGTCTGGTGCGAATGCACAGCAACTTGCGTTGTACTTCGCAAGCGGCACTCAGATGCACGACTTCCGCACCCTGCAGCGTCACGAAGCACCACGTACCTACAGTGACCTGTTGTTCAAGGGTGCTGTTGGCGGCAGCGCACGCAGCGTGTACACCGGACTCATTCGAATTGAGAAGAACGCTGGCAAGTCCGAAGCGTTCCAGACCAACCGCAACCTCACCTTGGGTGCAGGTGCATGGGCAGAGAGCGTGCCCAACCTTGAGATTGAAACCAACGAAGTGAAGTGCAGCCATGCCAGCACCGTTGGTTCGATTGACCAGGAACAGCGGTTCTATTTGGAAAGCCGTGGCATCTCGCCAGAAGTAGCTGAACGTCTCGTGGTGTTCGGTTTCTTCAAGGATGTTCTTGATCGTTTGCCATCGAATGTGGACACCACTTCGTTGGAAGCAGAGATTGCAGAAAAGTTGCGTC
Source organism: Actinomycetota bacterium (assembly GCA_041175365.1). Classification (GTDB taxonomy): domain Bacteria; phylum Actinomycetota; class Acidimicrobiia; order Acidimicrobiales; family Ilumatobacteraceae; genus UBA2093. The sequence continues at coordinate 31,028 of JBEDFA010000023.1, forward strand.
GTGAAGAGGCAGCGCAGTGAGCGTTGTTGCCAAGTTCGACGAACTGAAGTCTGGCGAAGCCCAGCGCGTGATGGTGGATGGCGTCGCTGTCGCTGTCGTTCGTATCGAGGACGAAGTATTTGCTGTTGCCGACATGTGCAGCCACGCAAATGTGTCGTTGTCGGAAGGCACTGTCATGTGCGAGACCAAGCACATCGAGTGCTTCAAGCACGGAAGTGCTTTCAGTTTGGAAACCGGCATTCCAGATGCATTGCCTGCCACAAAGCCTGTTGCAGTTTTCTCTGCATCAGTCGTTGACGGAAATGTCGTTGTTGAAACAAAGGATGGTGCGAAGTGAGCACACTGAAAATCACAGGCTTGACTGCAGAAGTCGCCGATAAGCAAATTCTCAATGGCATCGACCTTGAAGTGAACTCAGGTGAAGTGCATGCCATCATGGGGCCCAACGGCGCCGGTAAGAGCACATTGTCCGCGGTCATCATGGGCAAGCCCGGATACACCGTCACTGGTGGCAGCGTCACACTCGATGGTGTTGACATGCTTGCGTTGCCAACATGGCAGCGTGCTGCGGCTGGATTGCATCTCGTGATGCAGTACCCCACAGAAGTTCCTGGCGTGCATGTTGATCAGGTGCTGGCAGAAGCTCTCACCGCACGTGGTCGTGATACGAAGGACATGGCTGCTCGCATCGCTGTTGAAGCGGGCCGCATCAACTTTGACGCCAACCTTGTTTCGCGTGCGATGAATGTTGACCTCTCTGGTGGAGAGAAGAAGCGCAATGAAACATTGCAGTTGGGAATGCTGGAGCCGAAGTTCGCGATTCTCGACGAATTGGATTCTGGTCTCGATATTGACGCATTGCGTGACTGCGCACGCCGCGTTGAAGCTGCAACGCACGAGAACAACTTGGGTGTTCTTGCCATTACGCACTACGTACGCTTGTTGGAAGAACTCAAGCCCGACGTCGTACATATTCTCGCTGCAGGTCGCATCGTGAAGACAGGCGGCCCAGAGCTTGCCGACATTCTCGAGCGCGACGGCTACGCCGCCTTCGTTTGACTCTGACTCGTTCAGTCATTCAATAGACCTGCCGTAGGTCTAGGGTGCCCTTTGGGAAGGGGGCTCCCATGACAACGTCAACTAACCGTGTGTATCTCGCTCGCGAGGGCAAATTTCCGGGCTGGTGGGTCGTTGGCGGATGTTTCGCTGTTCTGTTCTTTGGCTCGTCTTTGGGCTTTTACGGAATGGGCGTCTACCTCAATGCATTCTCGAAAGAGTTTGGTTGGAAGATTTCTTCGCTGTCCATCGCGACGACGTTCTTCTTTCTGATCGGCGGTTTGTGGAATGTGGTCGTTGCGCGACTGATCGCAAAGTTTGATGTTCGCTACTTGATGTATGGCGGCGCAGTTGTCGGCGCCGGATCGCTGTACATGTTGGGCCATGTCACCGAGAAGTGGCATCTGTTTGTTGTGTATGCAATCTTTGCAATTGCATGGTCGTCGAGTGGGCTCACTGCTGCAACAACTGTCGTGACGAGATGGTTCCATGTGAAGCGCGCTTCGGCGATTGCGGCGGCATCATCGGGACTTTCTGTGGGCGGCATTTTGTTGACGCCATTCGTAAAGAAGTTGATCGATGCGCAACAGATGAGCGGAGCAAGTATCTATCTTGCTCTCATTTGGCTCTTCGGAATGTCGATTCCCGCCTTCCTTCTGATTCGTCCGGATCCATTGGCCCTGAACTGGATGCCAGATGGTCAACCAAAGCCAGAAAATCACGTTTCTGATTTGCCAGGCACGTCAATGGCAGATGCCATCCGTACAAAATTCTTTTGGGTTGTCACGATTGGCTACGTGTTGGTGATGGGTGCACAAGTGGGTGCTATCCAGCAGATCGTGAAATTGGTGGAAGAGCGCACAACACCAGGAACAGCTGCTCTTGCAACCTCTGTTTTGTCGGGCGCAAGTGTGGTGTTCCGACTTGTGGGTGGACGCATCATTCCGAAATTCCCGCTAGCGAAGTTCATGGTCTTCATTGCCGCTGTGCAGGGCTCAGCCATCATTTTGATTGGTCAGATGGAAAACACGATTCTGTTGTTTATTGCTATCGGACTCTTCGGTGCCATGGTGGGGAACGTGCTCATGATGCAATCGTTGCTGATTGCACAGCGATTCGGCGTTAAAGATTATGCGCGAATCTCGGCGCGTTCAGGACTAGTGAGTCTTACAGGCACCGCAATCGGGCCAATTCTGATTGGCAGTATTCGTGACACTTCGGGCAACTACACAGTGCCGTACCTAGTTGCCGGCTGTATCTCCCTGGTGGGCGCACTGTTGTTTACAACAAGTGGACCAGCCGAAGTAGAAGACTAGAAAGTCATTGCGCGCAAAAGGCGAATGCGCTCTGCTGTAGCAGGGTGTGTAGAGAACAAGCGCGAGACGTCAAGTCCACCCTTCTTATGCATCTCATTGAGTGGATTGTGAATGTATGCCTGTGCTTGTGCAGGGGCTACTTGCATTGGGTTACGTGATGCAAGAACTTCGATCTTCTCTAATGCGCTAGCGAGTGGTTCGCCCTTGCCCAGCAATTCAGCAGCACCTCGGTCGGCTTCGAATTCACGGCTACGACTGATGGCCATTTGAATCAGTCCGGCTGCCATTGGCGCGAACATGGCGACGAGCAATACGGCGAATGGATTGCCGCGATCTTCATCGTCGCGACCACCGCTAAACATGCTGGCGAACATGGCCATCTGTGCGATAGCGGAGATGGCTGTAGCGACAGCGGCGGCAACAGAGCCGATGAGGATGTCACGGTTGCGCACGTGCATCAACTCATGCGCCATCACACCTTCGACTTCTTCACGAGTGAGTGACTGCAGAAGGCCTGTCGTTGCGCACACCACTGCATGTTGAGGGTTGCGACCGGTAGCGAAAGCATTTGGTTGATCGCTAGGGGAGACAGCCACGCGTGGCATAGGCAAACCGGCGCGTTGGGAGAGGTCGCGAATCATTCCGTAGAACTCGGGGTGGTCAGCTTCGGTGATGACTTGAGCTTTTGCAGAACGCAATGCCAATTTGTCGCTTGACCAGTAGGACCAACCCACCATGGCGAATGCGATGACGAGGCCGAGCATGACAGAACTGCTGCTGCCGCCACCGAGTAGCGAGGCGATGCCAACGATGAGACCGCCCAGAGCGGCGAGAAGAATTGTTGTCTTTGCTGTGTTCTTAAACATGGTGTTCTCCTTAGTTGCTGTTCTGGTTATTTCTGACGACGACGAACAATGACTTTGCGAATCTCTTCCGCCCACAGCACAGATGATGCTGTTGCAATGCAGATCAACCATTGCTGTGGGGTGATGTCCCTTGTGTCGAAAAGGTTTTGCATGAACCAAACGTGTGTGACTGCAACCTGAAGTGCAAGAACAGATGCAAGTGAGATCCACAGTGCCTTGTTGGTGAAGGTCAATTTGTTGAACACACTTCTAGAATCGCTGCGAACATTCAAAATGTTGAAGAACTGGAACAACACGAATGTATTGAGACCCATCGTTCCTGCAACGGAAGCTGTGGTTGCTGCAACATGATCGCCAGGGGCGAATTCGAAGAGAAGTGTTGTCGCAATGGCCATGACAAGCGCGCTGAGTCCGACTGTGAACCACCGTTGACGAGTGAGAATCGGTTCATTTTTCGGACGTGGTGTACGTGACATGACGGATGTTCCGCCTTGGTCGACTCCCAATGCCATTGCTGGAGGGCCATCCATGATGATGTTGACCCAGAGAATTGCGATAGCAGTGAACGGCTTGCGCTCCATGATTCCGGTGATCGAACTTGCGAGGAACACCATGGCAAAACCAAGTGTGGTGCTGAGCTGGAAGCGAACAAACTTCACGATGTTGTCGTAAATGACTCGACCACGTTCGACCGCACCAACGATGGTCGCGAAGTTGTCGTCCGTCAGCACCATGGTGGCTGCTTCTTTGGTGACTTCGGTGCCGGTGATGCCCATGGCAACACCAATGTCGGCTTTCTTGAGTGCAGGTGCGTCGTTGACGCCGTCACCGGTCATCGCTACAACATTGCCCTTGCGTTGCAGTGCAGTGACAAGACGAATTTTGTGAGTAGGGGAAACTCGTGCAAAGACTGAAGTGTGATCGATGATGCGTTCGAGTTCTTCTTCCGACATCAACTCAAGTTCTGCGCCAGTGACGGAACCGCCAGTGAGGCCGAGGTCGCGGCCGATAGCTGCAGCGGTAATTGCATGGTCGCCCGTAATCATCTTCACGGAGATACCGGCTCGGTGTGCGATCGCGATGGCATCGCGTGCTTCGGGACGAGGTGGGTCGATGATTCCGATGAGTGCCAGGAATGTCAACTCATGCACCAAGGAGATGGGATCTTCGGCGGAGATTTCATTCCAGGCTTCAAGGTCAAAGTCGCGGTGGGCAACAGCGAGTACGCGCAAGCCTTGTGATGCGAGACGTTCGTTGTGGGCAACAAGGTCTGCGTGGAGGTCTCCGATGGGGGCTGCCGAACCGGTGGCATCGATAGCGCGAACGGAGCGTTGCATGAGAACGTCTGGTGCACCCTTGACGAACACGCGCACGATGTCATGTCCTTCATCAGTGGTGATTTGATGGAACGTGGCCATGAACTTATGTGCGCTATCAAATGGCACTTCAGCCAAGCGCGGACGTTGAGTGCGCATGTCGGAAACGTCAATGCCACCCTTCATGGCAAGCACGACCATGGCGCCTTCTGTGGGGTCGCCCACAAGTTCCCACTCGTTGCCTTCATCGTTGCGAACAATGGAGTCATTGCAAAGAGCCATTGGATACAAGGCTGTGAGAAGTGCAATGGGGTCATCGCCTTGCGCGGTTTCAATCTTCCCGTCGGGGGAGTAACCCTCGCCGGAGATGTGGTGCGACTTGTTCATGAAGACAAGTTCACGTGCAGTCATTTGATTCAAAGTGAGCGTGCCGGTCTTGTCGGAACAGATGACGCTGGTGCATCCAAGTGTCTCAACGCTCGCGAGACGCTTCACGATGGCGTTCTTTTTTGCCATTCGCGAAGTGCCGATAGCAAGAGTCACGGCCGTGACCGCAGGAAGCCCTTCAGGAATTGCGGCGGCTGCGAGTGCAACGGCGGTGAGCATCAAGTCTTGAAATTCATCACCGGAGATGAGGCCGATGATGAAGACAACGCCAACAATGACGCCCGCAAGTTTTGCAAGCGAGTGGGCGAGTGTGTCGAGTTGCTTTTGTAGAGGGGTCTTGTCGGTTTCAGTGTCCTGGAGAAGACCTGCAATGTGACCCATCTCGGTGTTCATGCCAGTGGCGGTGACGACGAATTCAGCGCGGCCTCTGGTCACGGTGGTATTCATGAACACCCCACACTTGCGATCACCGATGGAAGCATCTGCGGCGACTGGATCGAGCGATTTTGTTGACGCGAGGCTTTCACCTGTTAGCGATGCCTCTTCCACTTCAAGGTTGACGGCAGTGAGAAGTCGTCCGTCGCCAGGGACGCGGTCGCCAGCTTCGATGAGCACGATGTCGCCGGGCACTATTTGTTCTGTTGGCACATTCTCGAGTTCGCCATTACGTCGTACACGTGCTGATGACGCGAGCATTTTCTTCAAGGCATTCAGTGACGCCTCGGCCTTGTTCTCCTGAACAAAGCCAATGATTGCGTTGATGAGAACAACCGTCATCACAACGATGGGTGTTTTGACTTCCTTGGCGACAACAAGGCTGACCACCGCGGCAACAATCAAGATGACTGTCAGCATGTTGGTGAACTGACCCGCGAATCGCTTCCACGCAGGAACTGCTTCTTTTTCTGCCAAGCGGTTGGGACCGAACAACATCAAACGGGCTGAAACCTCGTCAGTGTTCAAGCCATTGGTGTCGGCTTTGATCTGTTGCAGGACTTCTTCAGCAGAAAGAGCGTGAGCTACCAGCGGAGACTCTGTGAGATTTGCATGTACTGCGGGGGCAGGGAACATTGGTTTTCCTTCGGCTAGCAACGGGGCTTGGCCGAAGGTCTCTCCCAACCCTTTCGGGTTTCCGTGCCGGGCTTTTTTAACCGTACTGACGACACTGGAATTGGTAGGGATACTCCCCTTCGTGATTGAAATTATAGGCCCATCTCCTAATCTCACAGGCATGTCAGACGAGAAAATTCACCCCAATGTGGCAAAAGTGACAGATGCTGCGCGTGCGGCTGGTCTTGAGATCACGGTGAAGAAGTTCCCCGAAGGCACAAAGACGGCGCAGGACGCGGCCACGGCCATCGGGGTCACGGTGGGGCAGATCGTGAAGAGTCTCGTCTTTGGCGTGGATGACGAAATCGTGATGGCACTCGTCAGCGGATCGAACCATTTGGATGAGAAGAAACTTGCAGCGGCTGCCGGCGGTGCGAAATGCACGCGCGTTGATGCTGATGCTGTGCGTGAGGCGACAAGCTTCCCGATTGGTGGCGTTCCACCTTTTGGTCACACAACTCAACTGCGTGTGTTTGTTGATCCGGACTTGTTGCAGTACGACGAAGTGTGGGCTGCAGCTGGAACGTGGAACGACAACTTCGGTGCGAACCCGAATGACATCGTGCGCGTTGCTGGCGGCGTAGTCACCGACCTGAAGCGGTCCGAATAATCAGGAATTTGTCGCCCACACTTCGACGTATGGTCCATGAGTGACGTCAAAGATGCGAAAGCCTGCGGAGGCGATTGCTGTTTGGAATGAATCCTCTGGCCATGTTGTGTACCAACGCCGACCGTCGCTCTCTTCGAGCCATCCTGATTCACCTGTTGCCGGCACGCATGCATACATGAGACCATTCGGTTTCAATAAGACTTTCACGTCTCGTAGAAGGTTCTCCACCTCTGATTCCTGCAGATGAACAAGAGATGCTTGTGCCCACATGGCATCAAAAGTGAGCGGACTGAAGAGGGAACAGATTTCTCGAATGTCTCCTGCGATGACTTCACCGTGCTGTTGCGCCATTTCGATAAAGGCAGGATTTAGTTCGACACCAATCGGGTGATGGCCCGCCTCGGTAAAGATTCGAATGTCGCGTCCGGGTCCGCAACCGAGGTCAAGAACTTTGGATCCTGGGGAAATCAGTGATGCAAATCGACTCGGACGGTCGAGTAGATGGGTTGCGTATTTTCTTTCGTATGCGTCTGGTTCGAGACTGTATGCCGCAACAGAAATGATGACTGGGTCATCTTGTAAATCGTCGCTCACATGTCAATAGTGCCATGTGGGAGAGGAAATTGTGATCAGATTTTCAAATATCAACTTCGCCGGAAATGCAAGTGACGACGTTACCGCCAACCCACACGGCATTCGAATCATCGACTTCGATGTGGACAACACCGGCGTGCCCAATCGCGTTTCCTTGAGAAGCAAGGTACGGGGCAGAGAATCGACCTGAGCCGATCAACCATTGAGCAAGTGATGCGTTGAGGCTTCCCGTTACTGGATCCTCAAGAGTGATGCCATTCGATGAATAGAAGGCCCGTACCTCATACGCGAATCGTGATTCGGACGAGTGTGCTCCAGCGACACCTAATGTCAGGCGCATCGCTTTGGGTTCCAGAGCCAACACCTCCTCGGCAGAGGCGAGAAGAATGCCCAGCCAGCCTGGCCCATTGTCAATCCACGCTGCGTCAATGATGGCATCGCGATTAATACCGAGAGACTCAGCCGCTTCTCGTATCAAAGCATCGTCGACCGCTCCGCTCTTCAGCAACGGCGGCGCTGCGAAGAAAAGTGACTTGTCAACGCGGCGCACAGTGACGTGCCCAACTCCGCATTCCTGCACGATGACGTTTTCATTTTTCGGCATACCTCCATTCGATAGCCATGCATGTGCCGAGCCAAGAGTGGGATGACCTGCAAAGGGGAGTTCTCCTGTGGGCGTGAAAATTCGGACTCTGTAATCAGCAGAGTCGTGTGTGGGAGGAAGGAGAAAGGTTGTTTCAGAAAGGTTCGTCCACTTAGCGAATGTCTGCATGTCGTTCGCCGTCAAGCCATCGGCATCGACCACCACCGCGAGTGGATTCCCCCGATAGGGATTCTCTCCAAAGACATCGACCTGAACGAAACGCCTATTCATGTGCTCAATTCTCGCCGATATTCACGTTGGAAGTTGGTCTCTTGGCGGTTGTTAATGCCACACCGAGTATCGTCCTTACATCGCGTTCAACACACCAGCGATGGGAGTTGAAATTCAAGTAGGAGTACGAAAATGGCAACGAAGACTTTGACCGACATCATGGGATGGCGCTACGCCACAAAGAAGATGAAGGCATCAACTCCTGTTCCTCAGGAAAAAGTTGACGCGATTATCGAGGCAGTTCGCATGGCTCCTACCTCAAGTGGTCTGCAGCCGTTTGAACTCTTCGTTATTACAAATAATGAACTCCGTGCAGAGATCGCAAAGGCTGCAAATGGTCAGGCGCAAGTCACCGATGGTTCTCATCTTCTTGTATTTGCTGCATGGGATAACTACTCCGCTGAGCGAATCGACGAAGTTGTTGACCTCACAGTTGAGGCTCGTGGCGATATCCCAACGTTGCGTGGGTACTTCGACTTCTTGAAGGCCAACTATCTGAAGCGCGATCCAGAGGTGAACTACGCACATGCAGCTCGCCAGGCGTACATTGCTCTCGGATTTGCAATGATTGCAGCAGCTGAGCAAGAGGTCGACTGCACACCCATGGAAGGCTTCAACTCAGAAGCAGTGGATGCCATCCTCGGACTGAGAGAACGCGGATTGCGCTCAGTAGTTTTACTGCCATTGGGTTACCGCGATATAGAAGGTGACTGGTTGTTGCCAATGCCGAAGGTTCGTAAGTCTCGTGCTGCAATGGTGACCGAGCTGGCATAAGGCCGAGCCAATGGAGTTCACCGTTACACCTGTCGGAGTTGTGCGTAGTACGCGCACCGAAGCAGAAGATGACCAATGGGATTCTGAAAGCTCAACTATCGAGATGCTGTCGCCCTTTGGCGAACGTGCACTTCAAGGACTTGCAGATTTCAGTCACTGCATCGTTGTGTATGTGTTTGACCGCGCATCGTGGGACGAATCCCGTATCGCGCGTCATCCCAGAGGCAATAAAGATTGGCCAGAAGTGGGCATCTTTGCTCAACGAGCAAAAGACCGTCCAAACCGCCTCGGTGTCACGGTGTGTCAGATCTTGGGAGTAGATGGCTCCACTGTTCGATTGAGCGGTCTTGATGCGATCGATGGAACACCAGTTGTAGATATCAAGCCATGGATGGTTGAGTTCGGTCCTCGTGGCGAAGTGGAGCAGCCGTCTTGGTCTAGCGAGTTGATGAAGGACTATTGGTAGAGCCGGTAACGGCTTGACTTAGAGTGAAGTCGATGAGCGCAAGGGACAGGTTGACAACAGATCGATTGGTGCTTCGTCGATGGATTGATGACGATCGCGCACCATTTGCCGAGTTGAACGCTGACCCTGAAGTGATGCGGTACTTCCCGCAGACAATGACTAGGGATCAATCCGATGCCATGGTTGATCGCATCGAACTTGGCTTTGAAGAGAATGGATTCGGACTCTGGGCTATTGAGATTGAAGGACGATTTGCTGGTTTCACTGGACTGAATCGCACCACGTTTGAAACGCCAATGGGGCCCCACGTGGAGATTGGGTGGCGTCTCGCAACATGGGCATGGGGTCAGGGATATGCAAGCGAGGCGGCAAGGTACGTTCTTGCTGAGGCTTTCGGGAGCCTCGGACTCACGGAGGTGTATTCATTCACCACTGAAACAAACGCACCGAGTGAAGCGGTGATGAGGCGGATTGGAATGACTCGTCGACCTGATCTTGACTTTGATCATCCGAATACACCGGGATGGTGGGGTGCGAAGCACATTGTCTATCGAGCACAACCAATGAACACGGTGGACGTCCCGACTTGCATCACGATGTACCTAGCCGCACATGATCAGCGAGATGCGATGACTGCACTTGCTCAGTTCGCAAATAATGCGTGCGTTATTGACGATGGCAAGACATACGAGGGAATCAGCGGAGTGGAAACGTTTCTGCGTAAAGCAGGTTCGGAATACACCTACACCCGCACATTGATTTCTGCGCAAGAGATGACTGCTGAACGTTGGCGAGTGACGAACCGTCTTGAAGGAAACTTTCCCGGTGGACAAGTGGATCTGTCGTACGAGTTTGACCTTCTCGATGGTCTCATTGCTCGTCTCGTGATTGCTCCGTAACCGCTGTTAGTACTCCACTAGTTCGTGCCAAATGGTGCGTACATTGTTGTTTATGGGCGATGAGATAATTCCGGACGATAAGAACTGGACGTGGGTCCTTGAGAAGCCTTGCGATGACTGCGGTTTCAGAGCATCAGAGTTTGATGTATTGAAAACTGGCAAAGCGCTTCGTGATCTGGCGTCTCGATGGGAGATAGTTCTTCAACAAAGTGGGGCAACGGTCAGGCCAAAGCCAAACGTGTGGTCACCAACGGAATACGGATGTCATGTTCGGGATGTATTCCGAAAGTTTGACGAACGATTGCAACTGATGATTGAGGAACTTGATCCTCGATTTGAAAACTGGGATCAAGACAAGACGGCTATTGAAGATGATTATGAACATCAGAATCCTTCAGTCGTTTCCGCCGAGTTGAAGGATTCGGCTCAATTGCTTGCGCGTCGCTTTGATGCAGTGCGTTCAGATCAATGGTCACGTCGCGGATTCCGCAGCGATGGCTCGGCATTTACTGTTGCATCAATAGCTCAATATCTGATGCATGATCCGATTCACCACTTGTGGGATGTCGGCTCAGAAGTTCCTCGGTACTGAGAGCACCTAAGGTCTTCCTATGAAACAAAAACTGTCTCTTGTCACGCTGGGTGTCGCGGACCTTGAACGTTCTGTTCAGTTTTATGAATCTTTGGGATGGACGTCTCTTCATCGGGCCCCTGATGCAGATGTCGCTTTTTTTGAGATGGGTGGAGTCCATCTTTCTTTGTTTGGCCGCGAGGACCTAGCAGCAGATATCGGACGAGCGTTTGAAGCGCCAGTAAAAAACTCTGCTTTCACTCTGGCTCATAATGAAACTTCAGAAGCAGAAGTTGATCGAGCATTTGCAGAGTTCATCGCAGCTGGTGCAACGGAAGTGAAGCACCCAGCCCCGACGGCGTGGGGCGGTTACTCCGGTTACGTTGCTGACCCTGATGGCCACCTTTGGGAAGTGGCGTTCAATCCATTTAGTGACTGGACTTAGTCGTCCTCTGAATTTTCGATGGTGACGGGGTAGCTGCCGCCAAGACGGAAGATGAGATCTGTCTCAACGTCACCGGCGCCGCCCGTGCGCTCGTACGTTTCAGTAGCTAGTGGTGCGTGATGGGCGCAATACATCTCCTGCGTGATGACATTTCCCGCATCATCAAGGCGCGTTGCAACGAACCGACTATCCGCGCGGCATGAAACGCATGGTGTGTATCCAACCTTCCAGATGTGCATCCAGTGTCGCTCCTCGACGAACAATCGTTGGCTGTCATCATCAGATCGGGCCTTGAACTCCGATGGGTTCGTACTCATTGCTGGCTCCTCTTGTTGAGGACATCAAAGGCCCGGATGTTTACGCGATGCGCCTCATCCCCTTGCGGGTAGCACCGTGGCCAGGTGGCTCGGTTGCTGGATCTCCATGGGGGAGACCTCTCTTGATGTCGTTGTCAAAGTAGCTCGGGGGTGGGTCAATGTGTGGCGGCTATCTAATGTGGTCATTGTTATTTCAATAGATGTGGAAGCGCAGTATGGGTATTGAATTTCGCAAGAGCGCTCATGCGGATCTGTCGCTGATCTGCAGCACATTTGCCCGATCATTCTGGGATGACCCAGTCATGCGGTGGCTCTTTCCCAGCGATGACGTCTTTCGCGACGGCTCCGTGATGCAAGGCTTCTTTCAGCGAGTGATGGCGCATGACTGCACGTTGGTGACCCCAGATGTCGCAGCATTTTCTATGTGGATTCCTCCAACAAGGCCCGAGATCGATATTGACACAGGTCCCAGCGAACCGCCCACAGAAGAGATGCTGACGAAGTTCATTGCACTAGGTGAAGCTCTTGTTGTAAACACGCCCGAAGAGCATCACTGGTATTTACAGATGGTGGGAACACATCCAGATTGGCAGCGCCGTGGCATCGGGTCGACTTTGATTCGCGAAGGACTTTCATGGGCCGAACGCGATGGAGTGGGTGTGTATCTGGAAACAGAGACAATTGAGAACGTTGCGTACTACCGACACCTTGGATTTGAGGTGCGTACCGAATGGGATGTTGCAGCCGGCGGTCCTCACATGTGGGGCATGTGGCATCATTGATTTATGGCTGAAGAGAAAGTGAAGGGCCCAGCGTCCTACTTCCCATCAATTGAAAAGAAGTATGGGAAGCCAATCTCGCATTGGAAATCTTTGTTGAAGAAAATGAAGGGTGCGAAGCACTCGGAGATGGTCGCCATATTGAAAACCGAACATGAGATGGGTCATGGTCACGCGAATGCAATTGTGGCTCATTACCGAGCTGAAAACGGCTTGTAGATCAGCTTCGGAAGGCAGTCATGATTCTTGAACAGGCACTGTTGTGTGTCGTCCCCGGCAGAGAGCTTGAATTTCAGGAAGCTTTCTCAGAGGCGCAACAGATCATCGAGAAGATGCCCGGATTCATCAGCCTGCGTTTGGCTCGCGGAATTGAATCATCTAGCAATTACTTGTTACTAGTTGAGTGGAACGCGTTGGAAGACCACACTGAGGGATTTCGTCGCTCGGCCGAATATCTGCGATGGAAAGAACTTCTCCATCATTTCTACGAGCCCTTTCCAGTGGTGGAGCACTTCATAGACATTGTTTGGTAACTGATTTATCTATATTTGCTGGATGCCAGATGACATCTCACAACCTTCTCCGCTGAGTGATCGCACCACCGTGCGACGTGGTGCAAAGCGGGCCGAATATGGCGTCTCGCAGATGCGGGAGATTCTCAAGGCAGGAACCGTCGCGCATGTTGCGGTCAATACCGATGAGGGTCCACTTGTTCTTCCAATGGTTTACGGAATCAGTGAAGACACGTTGTACTTGCACGGGGCTTTGGCAAACTCGCTTTTGAAGGCAGGTGCGGATCATCAGATTTGTGCAACAATCACGATTCTTGATGGACTTGTTTTCGCAAAGAGTCCATTTAGCCACTCAATGAATTATCGAAGTGTGGTGGTTCGTGGACAGGCTCGGGTCGTGTCCGAGGCGCAAGAGACTCTTCGCGCGTTGCAGCTGATGACGGACCATGTTGTTCCGACCTGGGATGTGACACGGCCATTGAATGATTCAGAGATTCGCGCAACCCGCGTCATTGCACTTCCGTTAACGGAGATGTCTGCCAAGATTCGGAGAGGGGGCGCAATTAATGATCCAGAAGATGCGGATGCTCCGTACTGGGCGGGCCATATTCCTCTGACGACAGTCTTTGGTGAACCGGTGCCGAATGAGGATGCGATTGGTCCGATTCCTCCGTCAATTTCGACACTGCCCGGTCACGATATTCATGCTCCTCGGCGTTAAACGAGTGCGCCGGTGAAGACCTGCCACGCAAGCAGTGACTTCGCTACAAAACTCAGGATGATGTACCAACGCTCTCCATAGAGATAGTCAGCCCATTTTCCTTCCGCCTTGTACTGCTTCCATTGCACGAGAGCAAAGCAGTTGAAGAAGATGAACAGCGAAATCACAATGCCGATGACGAAGCCAGGAACAGTGGTTTCTGGTGGACCACTGGGGGACAGCATGTTGATGAAAATGGCGACCCAGGGGACTGCGCCAGCGATGCAACCGAACCAGAACGGACGCATATCGCCACTACCTGGCTCAACGTAACGCTCTTGCAACCAGCCGAAGAGAATCATGCTGACATTCACGCCGAAGATTGCGATGAGCGCGATGTAGTCAGTGACGCCATTCAGTTGAAGAATGATGACAATCATGATGGACGATGAGAGCGAATATTCAATCCATCGGTAGATGTTGATGTGTCGCTTCAATCCGTCGACGTACTTGGGAAAGATGGGGCCAGAGCTGACGAAGAAATGGAAGAACGCCGAGAGCGCCATAAAGGCCGCAACGGTGTAGCTGATGTTCAGACTGAAGAGCTCAATAGGAGCAGCAAAGCTTCCGGTGCCAGGCGCATCCGACATGTAGGTCGCGATAACTGGCAACGATGCATCTGTGGAGAGGAAAAGAATCGCAAGAAGGGAAAACAGGTGAAGAAACCCTGCAGTCATATTCAGTTTTCGCAAGTTCTTGAATTGGATGTCCATTTCTACATCCTTTCATGAATTGCAGAGTGAATGCTTTGTTCGCTTGGCGCAGAGAGAGATTAGGACAATTCGCTCAATCGATCTTTGACAATCGCACGCATGAAAGGTCCATCAACTTTCCAGTCAAACGGCACCTTAAAAGTCTTTTTATTGGATTCGTACTTCTCGAGTTTCTTAGCAAAAGTCTTCACGAAGTCCTTATTGAAAGGACCAATAGTGAGATGGTTTTTTGAAACCGAGATTCCCAGAATGTATTGGTCGTCAATCTTGAGCATCGGCTGATTCCACGCCATCACTAACTCAAGGTCCGAATATGTGGTGGTGATGCTTGCAAAGATTTCTTTGATTTTCTTCGCTACAGCAGGGTCGAGCGTCTTGAAGAAATCGGCGGGATTAGTGAATTTCTTTGATGTGGTGGAGCCACGCACGTACATCACCAATGCATTGGCGTGAGCTTGACTGAAGCCATGCTCTTCGCGCAGGTAGGCAATCTGTTCGGGGTACTTTGCATCACCAAGATCTCGAAGACGGTCTATCCAGATACTGATTGGTCCACCGTGCTTCTTCTCGATGAGTGGGAAGAATTTGGTCCGGTCTCCGTCGTTTGCAGGCATAAGGAAACGTTAGGCAGGTTTGGTGAGGTCGGCGATGATGATCTTGCGCATCTGCATCATTGCTTGCATTGCATAGCTGGAGACTTGAGGATCGCTTGATGAAAGTGCTTGCGGTAACGCCCTGGGAATGATTTGCCAGCTGACGCCGAACTTGTCTTTACACCAGCCGCACTGGCTTTCCGCTCCACCGTTTACAGTCAACGAATTCCAAAGATGGTCCACTTCTTCTTGTGTGTCACATGCAACCTGGAACGAGATTGCCTCGGTATGAGGGAATTGTGGTCCACCGTTGAGGCATACAAATGGCTGACCAAATATCTCAAACTCCGCCGTCAGCACCGTGCCTGCGGGCAGTTGGCTACCTTCGGGGTAGTACGAGATATTTCCCAGTTTTGATTGAGGGAAAAGAGAGACGTAGAAATTCGCAGCCTGTTCTGCTTCGCGGTCAAACCAGAGAAATGTTGTAATGCCTGAGACTGTCATTGCGCAAGTCTAGGGAGAGAAGAGGTTCCCCCTTGTTGATTACGAGGCTTGAAGAAGCCCCGCAACAATGTCTGCCGCAACAGTTCGCACCGGGCGCTGTTCGCGACGCGCGATACAGCGCATCTCGTGAAAGGCCGATGGGAAATCCATCTTGTTTCGTTCAGCAAGAATTCCTTTGGCCTGCTCAATGATGACGCGACTATCGAGAGCGCCCTGTAGCTGGGTGACAAGTGAATGTGCCTGATGAATGCGATGGGTCTGATCAATTGTCGTTGCAGCAATATCAGCGATGCTCTGTAGCACGGCGATGGAATGTTCACCCAGTGCACTCATGCCAGTACTGGAGAGATGGATAACGCCGAGAACTGCGCCTCGAACTCGCAGCGGAAATGAGTATTCACAAATGAGATCTCCACCATTTCCAATGACGGAGAATTCCGGTTGCAAGGTGTTAATTGCCCGTTGCGAGAGATATGGGAGCACCTCATCAATGGTGTTTGACTGTCGGTTGCTGCGGACGGTGATGGCCCGCTCGTTGCCTATGGGCAGCATCGCAATCTCGCCGGTTTCCAGCCCTGTTGCTTCCAAGCAATACGTCAACAACATGTGAAGTCCATCCGAATCAACAGATTCACAAAATATGTCTGTCATATCTGCAAACATCTCGGCGATTTCTCGTGTGTCGTTATTCAAATTCATGGTTGCCTCCCAATTGATCTACATCACACCTGAAAATTGATCATGAACGACATGTCGTAAATACTGAATTGAATGAACCTTCGTACTTGTGCGAAATATTCCGTATGAAGATCACTTGCGATAGTTATCTGCCTGTGAGATATAGCGCGCGTAGTTGTCGGCGCGAGCCTCGAAACGGCTAAGAGTCATGCCGTAGGTGAATTTAAATGACTCGAGGAAATCACCAGATTCGCGCATATGGGAGTAGAGAGAAATGATTTTTGTGAGACCTCCGTAATTTGCAATCAGAAGTTCCAGCGCAGCAGCTCCGCGTAGATATTCACATCCCCCGGGGAGTTCACTGTTGCCACGAAAGGTAGTGAGTCTCGCGCTACAAGTACTTTGCCAATTAGAAAATTTGCGCAACCGAATGACATGGAAATGCATATAGGTCATTCGTCCCTTGGAGGCCTTGACGCGAGAGAGACCACTAACAATCTCAGCTAGACCTTCTCTGAACCAAGCTGGCTCATTGTCCGGAATAAAACCATCTGTCAGTCGATTTCGTGCGACGTGCGTCCACTCGTGAGCAAGGCCAGAAAGATTTCTATCAACGAGAATATAGGACGTTGCAGAAATGGGCGGCTCTGGTTTTTGCTCCATGGCACTAGTAATTGTTTGGGAAATTGATCGGACAAAGAGATAGCCCGTGAGATTGATCACTATGACACTGCGATTGCAGATTGTGGCGCCCATGATGTATGCGCCTTCATACAGTGCAAGATTTGGCTGACAGCCAAGTGCATTAACTTGGGTTCGAAGAAACTCTTGAGTTCTACCAATAATCACGACAATGGATTTTGTTGCGTCATTAATTGGAACGGAGAGAAATGCTCGAGCAGCGTGGAAAGCTTCAATTCCCAAAGCGATGGTGGGGGAATTTGCAGCAGAAGGTTCGATCCGCCAGCGAATGAGGTTGATGGGAGGTGGCGAGGCTGAGTCCCAATTGATTGCCAAATCTTGCAGGCGGCGAACAATATCCACTTCAGATTTTGCAAGTCTCGTGCGAATGGGGGCTACATAAAATCCGTAAGGCGGCCGAATGGTGACAAGCTTTGTGGGTTCTAGAACCAAGGGTCGCTGTGCCTCGACAGTTCTCGGTTGTGTGTGCGCAGTTGTCGATGATGAAAAGACTGTTGTTGCGATAATTGCAGTAACTGCGACATGCCAGAACTTCTTCATATTTTGAACTTACGCAACGCAAGTAAAAATTACTGCAATGTGGTGTAGGCAGGTACTTCTGACTTCGGTGTGAGTATCTCTGTTCATTGAGTTGCGCGCCTTGTCTTTGTACTTTGCAGACGTGCATCATTTGATGATCCACACATGACTCAGGACCAGAGTCTGTACACACAGCGCTGCGCAACCCCGGACATTCGGTTGGGCTTCCGTAACAACAAGGAAGATCAACATGAATTCGGATTTTGATTCTCGTTCCACTCATTTTGGGCGAACACTGAGGCAGCATGGTCGGAGCATGAAAGCAGCTCTCGCAGCCATCTTGGCGGTGTCGGTTGTCTTGGTGGCGAGATGGGATTCGCCTCTACAGGCTGCTGTGAAGCCTTCAGTGACGCTGGAACAGTGTGCAAACCTGACTACAACGTGTGACACAACACATTCTTCAAATTGGCAAACAGGAAATCTGGGTACCAGTAACTCTGACTATGCGGAAGGCGACAGCGTCGCTTATCGATCAATTGCGACGAATCTTACGGTTGGACAAACGTATCGATTGCTTATCGAATGGGACACGACTCAGACTGCACACCACGCAATTGACTATCCCACGTCGTACAGCCGAACTGAAACAACTGCTGATCCGTGTGCTGGTGTTACCTGTTCGGGTAGTGCGAATTTCTTGACGATTCCAATTGATCCGAACGTCACCTCAGCTGGAGTCACCCAACTCTCTGGTCAAAACTTCACTGTCTTTGGAGCAACGTTCCCGGCCAATGGTGTAGTGGTGAGCAACACAGGTGGAAATCTCTGTGGCACTGCAACGTGCACACTTGCTTCCAATCCTTCCGCTTACTCAGTGACAGGCACCTATGCAGGAACATCAACCGCGAGTGCGGCCGTGTACTTCACGGCGACGAATAGCACGGCAGTTCTTGCATGGGGTGGGCACATTGCCAGTCGTGTTGATTGGGGGGCAGGTAAGTCGGCATCTGCGATGGCTGGTTCCCCGTATCACATGCGTGTGATTGACTTCAATTGTTCAAACGTCGACAACTGTTCTTCAGGAAATATGGACCGTTCACTGAGTGCTGCTGCAGTGACACTGCCTGGTTCCATCACCATTGTGAAGCAAGCTACAACAAATGGCGATACATCATTCTCATTCGTAGGCGCGCCTGCACCATTGACAAGTTTCAACCTGGTGGACGATGGAACAATCGCCAATACAAAAGTGTTCTCAGGAATTACAACTTTCGGCAGTTACACGGTCTCTGAAACATCACTGGCAGGTTGGGGTCTTGACAGAGCCTCTTGCAGCGTTGCTAACCAGACAACGGGCACCGCATCGGTCGATGGCTCTACTGCATACATCACATTGGCCGAAGGTGAGGACGTGACATGCACGTTCTATAACTCTCCATTGCCCGCGCCAGCGATGAATTTACAAAAGACCGCGAATGCGGAAAGTTATTCAGCCGTCGGCAACCAAATTACATACACCTACGTTTTGACAAACACCGGTAACACGATTTTGGGGCCAACACAGTTCAGTATTGACGATGACAAGATCAATGGGGGTGCCCCATTCGATTGTGGACCTGCTGAGACAACACTGTTGGTCGGTGAAACCGTCTCCTGTACAGCCGTCTATACAGTCACGAGCGGCGACATCGAGAATGCGTCAATCACCAATACGGCTTTCGGCTTAGTGGGTCAGCTTGTAACACCAAATCGTCAAGTGACGATCATTTACATTCCACCAGCAACGACGACGACGTTGCCAGTTGCGACAACGACTCTGCCAATAGCAACAACTACGGTGCCGATTGCGACAACCACAGTGCCTATCGCGACAACAACAGTGCCAGTTGCAACGACTGTGACAACACCGACCACGACAACACCAGTGGAACCGCAAGTCGTGAACCCGGATAATCCCACGGGTACGGAAGACGTCTTAGATGTCTTGATCCCAGAAGTGCTTCCTGCTGCGGGCTGGCGAGTCGGCGGGATCACCTTGATAGCTGCTCTGATTCTGCTGCTTGGAGTAGGTGCGATGACTCTGTCATCTAACCGCCGTCAGCGCAAGAACGGAGGTCGCTCATGAGAACACTGTTTTCCTCTGATGCGCCAATGCGGTTGATGCCTTGGTCTGCTTTGCATCCTTCATTAGGTGACCTGCCAAGTGTGGCGGTGATGAGCACATATCCGCCGACTCATTGCGGTCTTGCAACTTTTGCATCTGCTCTTTCGAAGGGCATGTTGGATGTTGGAGCGAGGGAAGTGGGGGTCATTGATGTCTCTGGCACGGTGGCCCCCACAACCTCCGGTCCTGTTGTTGCTTCGCTACAAGCACAGTCACCGAAGTCCCGCATTGAAGTGGCTCGAGTGATTAATGGATACGACTTCCTTTTATTGCAACATGAATTTGGAATCTTTGGCGGAGATGATGGCTGTGAGATCCTCGATGTCCTTGAAGATGTTCACGTTCCGGTTGTTGTCACTCTGCACACTGTTCCTTTGCGGCCGACAAATGGTCAACGCAGGGTTTTGGAAGCACTGGCTGAACGCGCAGATGTATTGGTAGCGATGACCCATGTTGCACGTGATCGATTTGTAGATCTCTATGACATTGACAGTACAAAGGTCGCAGTGATTCCTCACGGCGCAACTCTTCCGGCGTCGTCGGGTGTGCCAGATACAGAAAACTTCACCTTCCTTACTTGGGGTCTCCTTGGGCCTGGCAAGGGAATCGAATGGATGATTGATGCAATGGCGATGGTGCCAGAACTAAAGGGTCGTATTCGTTACGTGGTCGCGGGCCAAACCCACCCCAAGATTCTTGCGAATGATGGGGACGGCTATCGCGACATGTTGAAACGTCGTTCTCGTCTTTTGGGTGTGGAGAACATGATTGAGTTTGATGACAGTTATCGAACCCTTGATTCGTTAATTGGATTAATTACCTCTTCAACGTGTGTCGTTCTTCCATATGACTCGATTGACCAAATCACATCAGGGGTTCTGGTCGATGCCTTGGCAGCTCGTCGTCCGGTGATTGCAACAGCATTTCCACATGCTGTGGAACTTTTGGAGGAGAAAGCGGGGCTTGTGGTCCCTCACCGTGATCCTGTCTCTCTTGCTTCGGCAATCAGAGAAGTGGTGCACTGCAAAGACAAAATTCCTCAGATGTATGACGCCACGGCGGACATTGCGAGAGAACATCGCTGGTCCGCTGTCGCCGCCAAATATTTGGAGTTCGGAAGACAATTGGTCTTGGCTGGGAACACGGTCACAACATGACACTTCTTGAACCTCGCCAAAGCGTGGGCCTTCGTCATCTTTCACGGCTGACAGATGACCGGGGAATATTGGAACACGCCGTATATGAGCATCCACGATTTGAATATGGATACTGCACAGACGACAACGCTCGATTACTCGTCGTTGCTGCTCGTGATAACGCTGAAAGCCCTGACTCCGTGTTGCTAGCGCGTATTGCGGCTCGATTCCTCATTGATGCTTTACGAAGTGATGGACAGATTCATAATCGAATGAGTTTTGATCGCATTTGGATTGACACGCCGAGTAGTGATGACTGTTGGGGCAGAGCCTTATGGGGATTTGGCAGCGCCGTGACCCATTCTTCGGATGGCGAGCTTCGAACGAGTTGCTACGAAGCATTCGGTGTGGGTGCACAGGCACGTTCCAATTCGTTGCGGTCCATGTGTTTTGCGCTTCTGGGTGCCGCTGAAATCGTCAAGATGGATCCATCACATGAGGGCGCACAGGCTCTGTTGTCTGATGGTGTGGCGATGTTTGCATTCCATCCCAATGGGCAGGGCGAATGGCTTTGGCCAGAACGTCGTCTCACATATGCGAATGCCTTGATCCCCGAGGCGATGTTGGCCGTTGGAGAAGCACTGGGATACGTGCCTTTGATTCATCGTGGAACCAGGTTGCTTCACTGGCTTGTTAAACAGGAAACAGCTGGTGATCATTTTTCGGTGACGCCAGTCGGTGGGCGAGGACCGGGAGATATAAAACCCGGATTTGATCAGCAGCCCATTGAAGTTGCTGCATTGGCAGATGCCGCTGCACGGGCTGCAGAGGTCACTGGTGATGACTATTGGGAAGAAGTAATTGACCTTGCAGTGAATTGGTTTCTAGGCAACAACGACGTCGGTCTCGCAATGATTAATTATGAGACTGGTGGCGGATATGACGGCCTGCGTCCGACCAGAGTCAACCTCAATCAAGGGGCAGAGTCCACGCTGGCAATGATCTCGACGATGCAGTATCGCTCTTCCATGTGGCTCGTGTGATTGAAGTAAGGAACCACGATCCACTCGTGCGACGAACACTGCATCGTCTGACGCCTGATGCAACACGAGTTGTCTCGCGCCTCTTTGTCGCTGGACAGGAAGATTACGGTGCTCAACAATCCCGAGCGAGTTTGGTGATTGATCGTGTGTTGAGATTGTCAGAAGAAGAGGTATGTGTCGCATTAGACGATGTTTACAATCGGTTTGTAGAGCGACATCAGGACTTAACCCATGATCTTGAGATGCATGCACATCGCGTAGCGAACCGAGTGCAGCCCGGTGTAGTTCTTTCCGAAGAGCGATGGCGCCTAATTGGTGCGCTGTTTTCCCATGAATTCTCTATTGAATCAGCGGCGCTCACTAACCCATCGATGGTGCCACACCCAGATCAAAGCAATCTTGAGGAAGGGTCCCTTCGGTTCGTCATGAGCGTGCGTTGTATCGGAGAAGGACATCGATCTTCAATCGGTTTTCGTGAAGGCATCTTTCATGCAAATGGTGAAATTGATATTGAGCCACCTGGTGATCATCCGGTTATCGGAACCCATTGGGAACCACTTCTAGAGCAGAGCAACTTCAAAGGTCTCCTGGAAGAGCTGGATGACCTAGGTGAAAATGCACGCTTTGTCATGAGTCAACTAGGGGACACCTTCACTTTGACGGAACTCAACACTGTCCTCTTTCGATTTCTTGATGATCGTGATTCGTTTCGGAATGCGGATGCGACGGTGCAACATTTCCGAATGATTGCTGAGAGGAACTATTCAGTGTCTTTCGGTGCCGAGCGAGAAATGTCCGAACGTGTTCTCTGGCCAGTGTCATATGCGGAATGGCGAGGAATGGAGGATGCACGGTTTGTGAAATTCACAAAGGAGGACGGTTCGTCTCAGTATCTGGCAACCTACACAGCGTTTGATGGAACAAATATCTCTCAACAATTGCTGTCAACAGATGACTTCTCCGCTTTCGAGACGCACCCCATTGCTGGCAAGGCAGCTCGAGGGAAAGGGATGGCAATCTTTCCTCGCAAAATCGGTGGAATGTTTGCCGCGATGTCAAGAGCCGACAACGAATCCAACTGGGTGACTTTTTCTGACCATCTCGACTATTGGAATGCAACTATGTCGGTTCAAATTCCATTGCGACCATGGGAGTTAATTCAAGTCGGGAATAGCGGTTCTCCCATCGAAACCGAAGCAGGATGGTTGCTCATGACCCATGCTGTGGGTCCCATGCGCACGTATTGCATTAGTGCCTCATTGCTGGATCTTGAAGACCCTGCGCGTGTGATTGGAGTTCTGGAAGAGCCGCTTCTGACTCCTCGTGTTGATGAACGAGATGGTTATGTTCCTAATGTTGTGTATTCCTGCGGTTCGATGCTCGCTGGTTCGCAATTAGTTATTCCCTATGGAATTTCAGATCATGCAATTGGGATTGGGATCGCTCAATTGGACTTGATTTTGGAACGATTGGTGAAATAGGAAAGGGACGGTGAGCAATGCGCTCACCGTCCCTTTTTTACTCACCGAGGCGAGTGGCGATTACTTACCGCCGAAGAGTCCACCAACAAGCTGGAGTGCATAGTCAGCTTCGGCAGATGCATTAACCGCGAAAATGAACAATGCGCCACCGGCCATTGAGATGTTCTTCAAGAAGCCAATCATTTCCACTTGCTTGGAAGCTTCATCGGCATTCCAGAAGTCGTGCATCTTGACTGCCATTGCAACAAGCAAGACGGAAAGTACGAGTGCACCGAGGTCGGTCCACACGCCAAGAATGACGGAGAGTCCACCGAGGATGCAGAGCAAGCCCGAGAGCTGCACGGAGAGCTTTGGCATCGGCACCTTCTTGAACTGTGCATAGCCCGTCATAGCTTCTGTGTGCTTGAAGTGGTTGAGGCCGGAGCCGAGGAACATGAATGCGAACAGGATTCGACCTGCAAGAAGGACGTAGTCCATTGGTTTCTCTCTTTCATTGGGGGAGATAGTTGAGGACGCAATCATAAACACAAAGTGGTTGCGATAGCAACTATTCCCGTTTCAGGGGTTAGATTGTCCTTATGGCAACCAAGTGGCTCTCTCCTCAGGAAATGGAAGCCTGGCTTGCCTTCATTGAGACCACCGGCGATCTGATGAAGGCCATCGAGCGAGATTTGGCGCAGTACGGCCTGGATCGTGGCGATTATCAGTTGTTGGCGATTCTTTCGGAGTCTGAAGACCAGCAGATGCGCATGTGTGATCTTGCCGACCGACTTCGCCTCACCCGCAGTGGGCTGACACGCCGAATGGAAGGCGTGCTGAAGAAGAAGCTTGTTTCACGTATTCAGTCCACCGAAGATGGTCGCGTTGCATTTGCGCAATTAACCACGAAGGGTTTTGATCTTCTGAAAACTGCAGCGCCTCATCATCTCGAAAGTGTTCGAAGCCTGATGATTGACTTGTTGTCGCCCGCCGAAATCAAAGCATTTGCAACGGGTTTCAACAAGATCTCGGCAAATCTCTCAGCCGAGTAATTAAGCGGCGAGAGCGGCCTTTACCTCTTTGAGGCCATCAACCAAGATGGTGCGCTCTGCGTCAGACAACACTGCATACGCAGGTTCCACGATGAGGTCGGTCAAACGTTCTGCTTCCTCACGTGCCTTTGTGATTGCATCAGTAATCACTGGGGCTTCGTCTTCGGTGTAACCAAATTGCTTCCACATGTCTGGACGCTTCATGAAGTGAGCAGTCTTTGAATCAAGACCTGCAGCGCGAAGAGCAACCAGGTGGGCGCTACCGCGATATTCGCGAAGAATTGCAATGAGCTGCAATGCGCGTCCAGCGGCATCGTCGGCCAACTTCTCAGTGTTGATGGCAGCGTAAAGAGCAAGGCCATCGCCATCGGCGGCATTGTTCACCTTGTCAAGAACTGCAACGAATGCATCAAGGTTCGAAAGGCCAGACAACTTGGCACGGCTGAGAGTTGCGCATGCGTTCATAAATGCTGTGCCAGTGACCCGTGGATCGGATTTTGCGTTAGCGGCATCGAGAACGCTCTTGAGCAGTGCAGGCTTGAAGTAGCCAAATGCGGCTGCAACTGCTTCTGGCTCTGTGTTGCCCATCTGGCCGGCACGACCCTGAACATAAAACTCCATGCCACCAAGGCCCATGGCCTTGCCGACGCCCAATGTCTCGGGAATGAAATAGAAAGCTGCTCCGAGGTCTCCGATGAGTGGGCAGGCTGCGTCAAGAAGTTCTTGGTTATTCATAATGAGGCACAGTACCCAAACCAGCGAGACCTACAGTCATTGGGTGATTTCTTTGCGCTACATGTGGTTATCTGGATGTTGAAGCGTCTGGCTCCGGCCGTTTTCGTGGTGTTGTGGAGCACTGGTTTCATTGTTGCTAGGTACGGGTCCGAGGATGCAGGTCCGCTTTCATTTCTGACAGTGCGTACGGCCATCTCTGCGCTGATTCTTTGGGTAGTTGCCCGTGCCATGAAAGAACCTCGCCTCACTCGGCCTCACATGTCGGTGCAGACAGTCACGGGTCTTGGCATTCATGCGATGTATCTCGGCGGAGTATGGGTGGCGATCGACCACGGCTTGCCCTCAGGTATAAGTGCTTTGATTGCGGCACTTCATCCTGTGGTGACCACTGTGTTGAGCCGACTGTTATTGGGAGAGGAGCTTCCTCGGCGTCGTGCGTTGGGAGTTTTGTTGGGCTTTATCGGTGTAATTGCTGTTGTGATTGAACATGGTGGCGCAGGTGAGGGTGTCACTGGCTTCGCAATCGTTGCAATGGCTATTGCTGTTGTCGGAATGGCCGGCGGAACGTTGGTGCAACGGAAGTTCGCAGTGGGGACTCCGCTTCTGGGAGGAACTGCGATGCAGTATCTCGCTACGACTGTGGTGTTGGGGCTGCTCGCCGTCATGTGGGAAGGCTGGCAATTTGAAATCACAGCTCGAAGTGTTTTCTCACTTGCGTGGTCCGTATTGATTCTTTCGGTGGCAGCCATCTTGATCATGTTGTGGCTCTTGCATCGACAAGCTGCTGCACAGGTGAGCAGCTTGTTTTTCCTAACCCCCGCGCTGTCGACAATCGAAGGGGCATTGTTGTTTCAGGAACGACTGCACCCATTGGCTGTTATCGGACTCGTGATTGCAGTTGTGGGCGTGTGGCTCGCTACCTCCACACCCAAAGGTGTTATTTCTCTACAAAAGTGAGGTCGGGGCCGACCACGATGTCGCCAGCGAAATGTTCGGCGGCCATTGCACGCCATTCATCTTCTTGTCCTGGCTGAATTGCTGGCACGAAGTGCGTGAGCAACAACGTCTTTACATTGCACTTTGTTGCAGTCTGAGCAGCCTGCTGCACCGTTGAGTGGTAATCGAGAATGTCCAAGAACCGTTCACCGGTTGGAACCAATGGCGCAAAGGTGCGAACCAGGTCTTCGCGAAGAACTGTCTGTACGTAGATGTCTGCGTCTTTGCACATGTCGTACAGGCCGTCGCACGGAATCGTGTCGCCTGCAAGCGCGCCGACAACGCCCTCGTGTTCAATGCGGAATCCGACTGTTGGTGCCACGGGTCGGTGGTCAGTGGCATGGACTGACACCTTGACATCACCAATGGTGAAAGATTCACCAGCTTCCACTTCGTGCACTTCCACCTTCATGCCGCCTGCAGCGCGTAAATCATCATGGTGATCAAGGCGGTAGGTCTCGTCCTGAGAAAGCATTGCGAGTAACCCTTCAATCATCTTTTGTGTTCCCTTGGGTCCGTAGATGGGAAGCGGTGTTGCTGCCGGTGATGAGATCCACCGTGTGGTGATGATGTCGTTGAGGTCGCAGATGTGATCGCTGTGCAGGTGCGTGAGAATCACTGCAGAAATAAATGGCGGCGGGCACATGGCACCCACGAGACGCATGATCACACCACGGCCAGCATCGACAACAATGTTTTGTCCACCGGCCTGCACGAGGGTGGATGGTCCAGCGCATGTAGCGCTAGGGAGTGGGCTGCCGGTACCGAGCAAGGTGATCTTCATGAGAAGAACCTAACCCTGATTGCGGAGGCAAAGTTAGAACACGGATTATTCCATCCGATGTATCAACGTCCCTTTGGCTTGAACATCTCTCGGATCATGGGCTCGAAGTGAGACAACGGCGCGCTCTTGTAGTCGATGTCGAATGCGGGAGAGTCGTACTTTGCACAGAACTCTTCGGTGTATTCGAAGTATTCATGCCCGCGGAACTGTTCGCGTGCGTTCTTGTTGAGGCCGATGTAATCCCAGAAGTAATACCCCTGGAAGATTCCGTGATGTTTCACCATCCACCAGTTGGCATCGGAAACAAAAGGCTTCAAGATGCCTGCGGCAATGTCGGGGTGATTAAACGGAGCAAGGTTGTCGCCGATGTCATGAATCAATGCGCACATGATGTATTCAGCATCACGTCCGTCAGCTTCGGCACGCGTTGCGGTCTGCAAGCAGTGCTCAAGGCGATTAACGGGGAAGCCACCCTGATCGAGTTCAAGCATCTGCAGCTGTTGAATAACGCGGTCAGCAACCATTGCTTGTGTCTCTTGCAGACACACCATGATGTTTTGCCATTCTTCCTTTGTGGATTCCTCGAATGACTTGAATGTTGCGCGCTCGACCATGGTCCCCCCTTGTTGGTAAAGAAAAACTACTACTGCGAGACGAAGATGTCAGCCGCGAGAACGAACAACGGCCACAACGGAGCCGATCTTCATGTTCTCGAATACCCACTTGGCATCGGTGACCCTCATGCGGACACATCCATGCGAGACGGGGGCGATCCCGAGCGGGGTGTAAAACGGAATGTCTCCGTTCTTGGTGACCTTATATGGGATGCCGTGGAACCCGATGTTGTCACCCTGACGGCCTTTGGTAAAGCGAGTCATGAACTTCATTCGTTCATTTGGGGCTGGAGTAAAAAAAGCCTGAGCAGACTTGGAGAACACTTTGAAGGTGCCGACAGGAGTTTGGTCTTTTGCGCCTGTTGAGACGGGGAGTGTGGCGATGAGGCGACGGCTGGCTGTGTAGAAGTACGCGCGTTGCTCGCTGAGAACAATGCGAGCGAAAGCAATGTTGATGCGTTGCTTCTGTGGACCTGAGACCGGAGGTAGAGTCGATGTTGTTGTTGTCGCAATAGTCGAGGTCGCCGTGGAATCCACTGGAACCGTAGTGTCCGGCGTGGTGTCGCTAGAGCCTTCGGCATGCGCGGTCATAGCAGGCACAAGTGTGCTCACTGCAAGAACGGCAAGGGCGATACGGCGGGGGCGAATCATGATGAGGAAAGGCTAGTAGTGGCACTGACCCTGCACGGGTCACTTCACTTATTCAGCGGCGATGTCGAGTGCTTCGGCCAATGTGTTCCATGACAACACTGCGCACTTGATGCGCACAGGGAACTTCACGACGCCTGTGAGCGCTTCAAGATCGCCGAGTGGAGCAGATGTATCTGGCTCGCCATCTTCTTCGATGGACATCATGTGCTTGAAACGGCTGATGAGTGCGCGAATTTCTGCAATGGGCTTGCCCTTGACTGCAGCGCTCATCATTGATGCAGAGCTTTGGCTGATGGAGCATCCCTGGCCGCTGATCTTGATATCGGAAACCTTGTCGTCTTCGACGGCGATGAACACTTCAATCTCGTCACCACACAATGGGTTATGACCTTCGGCGCGCACTGCAGGTGGTTCAAGGGAGCCACGGTTGCGTGGGCTCTTGTAATGATCAAGAATGATTTCGCGGTAGAGGTCTTCGAGGCCGGGCATGGTGTGTCTCCGTGTCTAGAACTATGAGGCTAGAGGGTGAAGAAGTCGCCCGCGGCGGATAGCGCATCGCAAAGGGCGTCAACTTCTTGGTTGGTGTTGTACAGGTAGAAACTGGCGCGCACGGTGGCATTAGAGCCCAGCAAACGCATGAGCGGCTTGGCGCAGTGGTGTCCAGCGCGAACGCACACATTTGTTTGGTCAAGCACTTGGCTGACGTCGTGAGGATGAACATCCCGATACGCAAAGCTAAGTGTGGCTCCGCGCACCGACACATCACGACTTCCGTGGATCACGATGTCGTCGCCAAATCGGCTGGTGAGAGTGTCCAGCGCATAGGTGGTGATGTCGATTTCGTGCTGACGAATGTTCTGCATGCCAAGTGCAGTCAAGTAATCAACTGCGGCGCTGAGACCAATGGCTTCGATGATGGGTTGAGTGCCTGCTTCGAACTTGGCAGGAAGTTCCGCACATGTGAACCCATCAAGTTTCACGTCGGCAATCATGTTGCCGCCGCCAAGGAACGGTGGCATTGCATCGAGTAGAGATTCGCGTCCCCACAACATGCCGATGCCGGTGGGGCCGACCATCTTGTGGCTACTGAATGCGAGGAAGTCTGCGTCTAATGCCTGCACGTCGGTGGGCATGTGTGGAACTGATTGACAACCATCAACGATTGCAATCGCACCGTGCTTGTGTGCGGCTGCTACGAGCTCAGCAACAGGGTTGATTGTTCCGAGAACATTGGACATTGCGGTGAAAGAAAATGCTTTCGCGCCAGTGAGCAATGTGTCGAGATCGGAGAGGTCGAGAAGGCCGTCGGAAGTGAGTGGAACCCAACGAATGGTGAAGCCACGCTCTGCAGCAAGCATCTGCCACGGAACAATGTTTGCGTGATGTTCCATGTGCGTGAGAAGAACGACATCGCCCTTATTGAGGTTTGCGGAACCCCACGCGCGAGCAACAAGGTTGAGAGCTTCTGTTGCGTTTTTTGTGAACACCACTTCATGTGCATGCGGTGCATTGATGAACTTGGCAACCTTGGCGCGCGCACCTTCGTACAAATCTGTTGCATGTGCAGCCATTGAGTAAGCACTGCGATTCGTCGGGCTGTATTCATGCGACATGAAATTGCTCATCGCATCGATGACCGACAAAGGCTTCTGTGAAGAGTTTGCGGAGTCGAGATACACCAGCGGCTTGCCGTTGATGACTTCTGCGAGAACAGGGAAGTCAGCGCGGATTTTCTGTACGTCGTAGCTCACAACGATTACGCCTTGTAGGCCTCGTAGCCGTTCTTTTCAAGTTCAGCAGCAACTTCCATGCCACCGGACTTCACGATGCGTCCGTCAATCATGATGTGTACGTGATCGGGCTGCAGTTCGTCAAGAAGGCGCTGGTAGTGCGTGATGAGAAGAATGCCCAAGTTCGGACGGTCTGCGCGAACCTCGCGAATACCTTTTGCAACGATGCGCAATGCGTCGATGTCGAGACCTGAGTCTGTTTCGTCGAGAACTGCGAACTCTGGTTCGAGCAATGCCATCTGCATGATCTCGTTGCGCTTCTTTTCGCCACCGGAGAAACCTTCGTTGAGGTAACGGTCGACGAAAGAAGAGTCCATGCCCAGACGCTTCATCCAGTCCATGGCGGACAAACGAAGTTCAAGGACGGAGAGGTCTATTCCCTTGCGTGCCGACAAGGCCTGGCGAAGGAACTGGATGACGGAGACTCCGGCAATTTCCTGTGGGTATTGGAAGGCGAGGAACATGCCAGCCTTGGCACGCACATCTGTGGTCCAGTCGGTGATGTTTTCGTCGTTGAGGAAAATGTCGCCCGAGGTGACTTCGTATTCGGGAGAGGCGAGCAGTGTGCTGGCCAAGGTGGACTTGCCACAGCCATTGGGGCCCATGATGGCGTGCACTTCGCCAGCGCCCACTTTGAGAGAGAGCCCGCGAAGAATCTCGGCAGGGGTCTCGCCATCGTCAGTGACGGGGCGGGCGTGGAGGTTCTCAATACGGAAAAGTTCGCTCACGGAGCCAGTCTATTAGGGCTCGTGGGATTACCACTATGGGCGTAGTGGAAACTACGACACAGGGGCGAGGGCTCGCCAGAGGGCGGGGTAGCTGGGGTATTCCAGCGTGTCGTCGAGGTAGTTGGCCTCGTGGAGAAGCTGGTGGTACTCGCGCAGATGGCGGAAGGGGACGCCGGCGTCGACGTGGTGCGCCATGTGAAAACCGATGTTGTAGGGCACTAAATAGAAGCGTGCAAACCAATGCTGGCGAACCGAATGGGTGGTGTAGCGACGGTCGTCGTCTTCACGAAGACCGCCATGTTCAGCAATGGAC
This sequence comes from Actinomycetota bacterium, assembly GCA_041175365.1. Taxonomy (GTDB): domain Bacteria; phylum Actinomycetota; class Acidimicrobiia; order Acidimicrobiales; family Ilumatobacteraceae; genus UBA2093. Next base: position 61,855 of record JBEDFA010000023.1, read on the forward strand.
CGCAGGCGATTGATGACGCGCCACACAGTGAGATAGGGCGCTACCCACATCACGGGGTACATCCACCAATATCCGACAACAGTGAATGCTGTAGCGATGACAACTTGAACGCCGAGCATCTTCCACAACGTATTGCGCACTCGTGCGTCTGAAGAACGCAGACCTTTCATCTGATTGCGCAACAACTTGTAACCGGTTTGCCCCGTTGCATCGCGAATGAGCTTGCGGCGCAGGCTTGCTCGACTGATGGGGTAATTGGCATACAGCGGAATGTCAGGTTCGTTCGGACCGAACTCGCGTTTATGGTGCGCCATGTGCACACGTCGGTACGCCTGTGTGCTTGTGAGCTCTGTGTATCCCAGTAACCAATTTCCCACGAAGTCATTTGTTGCTTTATGCGTGAAGAGAAGACGATGTGCTGCTTCATGCATGAGTGATGCGAACTGCGCATGTGCACGACCCATGAGGAGAAACGCAACGACCCATGTTTCTGGACTATTGATCTTCGCTGCTGCAACCAGAATGAGAATGTTCTGTCCGTACATCCATACGACAGAGAATGCATTTTTGAACGAAGGAATTTTGCGCAGTCGTGTGCGGTCTTCTTGGGACAGTCGACCATCAAGTGCGAGGTGCGGGGTGGCGTGTGCTTCCGGCAAAACCGTCGGCGCCATGCCGCCCAAGAAAGGGGAGTTACCAGCCACGATCAACCCACTCTTGAAGATGTGGACGTTCGACAGCAATCGATGTGTCAACTCCATGACCAGGAAGAACCACAGTGTTTCCGGGGAATGTGAAGAGTCTGTTGTCGAGTGACTGAATGATGGTCTCAAAACTACTGCCGGGGAAATGCGTTGCTCCCGGTCCGCCAGGAAACAACGTGTCTCCGGTGAAGAGCAGTGGAGCATCGTGCACTTTGAATGACACCGAGCCAGGCGTATGGCCGGGGTTATGAATTGCTTCGAGTCGTAACTTGCCCACTTCGATGACTTGTGTGTCCGTGATGAATACGTCGTAGCCAACGTCTTTCAACATCTCGGCGTCTTCATTCATCACTGCAACTTCGTAGCCAGCTTCACGCATTGCGGGGACAGCTTGGATGTGATCCCAGTGGCCGTGTGTTTCTAGGACGCGACGCACACCGAGTGCTGTACATAATTCGAGTAATTGTTCGTGTTCGTTTGCGGCATCAATCAACACTGCATCGCCGGTGTGTTTGCATCGCACGATGAACACGTTGTTGGCATAAGAACCGACAACAACACGATGAACTTCGAGATTGTGATCGAAGTAGTGAAGTGTTCCCAGCGTCGAAGCCATGTGTTTAGCCTGACACAACTTCGAAACCCATGGACAGTGCAACAGGAATCTGCGCGGCATCAAAGGTGACGAAGCTGACAGGTTGGGGCAATCGAGCTGCGGCAGCCAGATGCATTCCGGTGGACATGCCAACGGGCTGTTCTTGGCACAGGATGGTTGCTTCATCCAGCAGTGCTTGGTCAAGCGGAACAACATGGAGGAAATCCCACGTATGTCTCAACATGTCTTCGAGATGTCGAATTAATACAGGTTCGTCCGTGAGGCGTGAAGCAGCAGCGATGGCCTCGCCCAATGCAACAGCGCATGCGGCCCAGGTGGTGTCATTATTCAGCGCGTCATTCACGATGTTTCGTGATGGTCCATCGATGTGGAGAGACAGCAGTGCACTGGCATCGAGAAAAACGGTCATGAGCGCACCTGATTCAGTGCACGGTCGACTCGTGCTCCGGAGGACAAGAGAAGTGGGTCGTCGGGGATCCAGTCGCCACGTCGGCGAGGTGGCGCAACGGCGCCTCGGGCAATGAGGTCGGCCATGGTGACCCCAGCCATGTCGGCTGCCATATTGCTGAGTTGGGCGACGGGTGCGCCATCGACGGTGATGATGACCCGCTCACCATGCTGGGCTCGCCGTATATAGGTGGCAAGGGCAGATCTGAATTCCCGCATTCCGACAAAGGCCATGTCGACAGGCTACAGGGTGTGTACACCTGTGTACACGGCTCAAGTAGCGGAGGGTGATTGGGCTGGGTCAGAATGAAGCCATGAATTTTGCATTTAGTGAAGAACAAGAAGAACTCCGCAAGATGGTGCGCTCGTTCCTTGAGAACAAGTCATCAGAAGAGGCAGTTCGCGAGAACATGGAAACCGTTAATGGTTTCGACGCAGCAGTGTGGTCACAGATGGCCGGCGAAATGGCTCTTCAGGGTCTCGCTATTCCAGAAGAGTTCGGTGGCCAGGGCTACAGCTTCATCGAGCTTGGTGTAGTTCTTGAAGAAATGGGTCGCGCTCTCTTGTGTGCACCTTTCTTCTCCAGCGTTGTTCTTGCAGCAAACACACTTCTCCTCTCCGGTGACGATGCAGCAAAGAAGGCGTACCTTCCAGGCATCGCAAGCGGCGAGACAATCGCAACACTTGCAACCACCGAGCCATCAGGTCGTTGGGACGAAGCAGGCATCACGATCGAAGCAAAGGGTGCAGGTTCTGACTTCACCATCAGCGGCACCAAGAGCTTCGTACTCGATGGTCACACCGCAAACCTCATCATCGTTGCAGCTCGCACCGCAAAGGGTGTCAGCCTCTTCGCAGTAGAGGGCAACGCAAGCGGCCTCACACGTACAGCTCTTTCCACAATGGACCAGACACGTAAGCAAGCCAAGCTTGAGTTCAACAACACACCAGCGAAGCTCATCGGTACAGAGGGCAACGGCGGCGCAGTTCTTTCTCAGGTCATGGACCTCGCAGCAGTTGCACTTGCAGCTGAGCAGGTGGGTGGAGCTCAGAAGGTTCTCGAAATGGCAGTGCAGTACGCAAAGGATCGCATCCAGTTCGGTCGCCCCATCGGTTCGTTCCAGGCAATCAAGCACAAGTGTGCAGACATGTTGCTTGAGGTTGAGTCCGCAAAGTCCGCTGCTTACTACGGCATGTGGTGTGCAGCTGAAATGAACGAAGAACTTCCTTCGGTCGCTTCACTTGCAAAGGCTTACTGCTCAGAGGCTTACTTCCACGCAACAGCCGAGAACATCCAGATTCACGGCGGTATTGGTTTCACCTGGGAACACCCAGCACACCTCTACTTCAAGCGTGCAAAGTCAAGCGAACTCATCTTCGGTGACCCCACCTACCACCGCGAGCTTCTTGCTCAGCGCATCGGTATCTGATCACTGTTTGAAACAGATTCAAGAAAGAGCCCGGGCCTCGTGCCCGGGCTCTTTTGTTTGTCTGGACATAGGCTGAGGACATGTCAGCAACCATCGTCGTGTTCGCAGTGATCTCAACCCTTGTTGTGTTTGCGATTGCTGCCGGAGTCATTGGTCGAGAAGCTCATCGTCTTGATGCAGTTGCACCACGCGTGGTGTATGAAATCGATCAAGCGGTGCAGTTTGTTTCCGATGCTTTGCCAGAAGGAACGCAGGCGCGTTTGACCTCTGATGAAGTCCGCGCTTTGTTATTGGGTCATCTCAATTGGATGGCAGACCGTGATCTCATGCCCAAGGATGTGGTCGATCGCCGGCAAGACATTGAGACACCGGTCGTGGCGGATGAAACTGCGCTCGCCGCATATTTGCTGAATGAAGCCGCAGGTCGTGGCGTGGATTTGCTGGACGACGTTGATGTGGTGTTTGTGCTGGATGCGCACAACGCGTATCTCGCAGCAATCGGCGCAGTTGGTCCGAAGGCTGATTCGCTTTAGATCATCATGGAGAACTGAGTGAGTACTCGGTTCGCATGATCAATGTCTCCACTGACGGAGACATTCGTTGTGACTTCATCGTATGTTGCACGTCCCGTTGCTAATTGCAGGAACGTGTCGCTGTCCGTGCTGATGTCGCAGCGGGATGTTGTCGGCAATTGATCGCTGACTTTGCCACGGCCTTCAATGATGGTGGTCGCGATAATGCGTTCTACGTGTCCAGTGACGCGAATGACAACGCATTCACCGTCGGGTGTTCCAGCACGTTTGCCGATCACAATCGGCACAGTGCGAATAAGGCGGTCAATAGTGTGTTCCGCTGAAGGTCCACTTTGATGCCCGGGCAGGCCTAGCGCACGACGCATGTCTTGTTCATGGGTCCAGCAATCAAGAATTCGAATCTGCAAGAAGTCGGCAACCGTGGACGGCCCGACAGGTGACATCACTTCACGTGCGAAATATGCATCATCCCCAGAGCGCATCTCTGAGAGACGGGCTGCAGAAATCTTGTTCCATTCCGCAAGGACCTCTGCCCCCGTAAAACTGCGCCAGTAATCAACTTCATCTTCGTTGGAGTCGCCCAGCTCATTTTTGACATGTGATTTGTCGGTGGCAACGTGCTGTGGGCGAGCAATTCCCAAGAAGTCTGATTCAAATGCCAGAAGGTGGGAAAGATTGTCTTGCACAGTCCAGTTCGGCAACTGCGTCGGTGTTTTCCACTGAGTCTCTGTCAACGCTGCGCAGAATTCGCTAATAGAGCGCCAGGTTTCTTCGAGTTTGTCGATTGTGTCGGTCGGAATCATCTCCGCAACCTACTGCCAAGGGAATGACTATGTCGTGGCGAGGAAGGGCGACTACCGTTAGAGCCATGGAACGCCCCGTACGGTTTGAGCACACCCGATTTCTTGGCGACAAGCGCACGCAGCTTGTGTACGACCTTGACGAATGGACCGAAGAGGCCATCATCGAAGAAATCGTGAATGAAGGCGTTGGTCTCTGTTTCGGACCTGACACCTTGGCCGAGGCCCGCAACCGTGGATACTCATTGGCAACTGCCGGCGCTACTCGCCGTCTTCGCAAGCCCCGCGCGTAACCAATGTCCGGAGGAATGAACGGCACTTTCCGTTCTGGGCCTCTTACTCTTCACCGATACCTTGCCGTTCCCGCAGGGCATGGTTCCTCGATGCCTGGCGTCATTTTGTGTCATGGCTTTCCCATCGGTCCTCTTGATGCGCGTCAATCAGGTGTCACCTTTCCTCAACTCATGGACCGCATGGCGAATGAATTGGGATGGGCTGCACTCACCTTTACGTTTCGTGGCTGCGGGTCTAGTGAAGGCGACTTCTCGATGCAGGGCTGGGTCGATGACCTGCGTGCAGCGATTGATCACTTAGAAGCTGAGACAAATCCAAACGGTATTTGGTTAGTGGGAACAAACACGGGCGGCGCATTGGCGCTCAGTGTTGCTGCCGATGACCCTCGTGTTCGTGGATGTGCTTTGTTGGGTGCACGTGCCGACTTTGATGATTGGGCGGGACAGCCTCGGCGATTCTTGGAACATGCTCGAGAGATCGGTGCGATTCGCAGCCCTGGGTTTCCGAAAGCATTTGACGAATGGAGCCGCGAATTACGTCGCTTCCGTCCTGTTGATGCGGCGCGCCGCTTTGCACCGCGTCCGTTGCTGGTCATGCACGGCGATGAAGACGAAAGTGTTCCTGTTGCTGACTCGCGCGTTCTTGCAGAAGCGCATGGCAGTGCAGAGTTGCGCGTGATTGCTGGTGCGGGACACCGTTTGCGTCATGACCCGCGCGCTGTTGCGGTCTTGCTCGGTTGGCTTGATCGCCAACGCGCACTCAGCATGTAACTAGCTGTCGTGTCCTGCAGGGTGTGTGGAATGCCATGCGTAGGCAGTCGCGATGATGTCATCCAATGAACGCGTCGGTGACCAACCAAAGGTCTTGTTGATGAGGCTGGGGTCTGCGTAACACTCTGCGGGGTCGCCGGCGCGGCGACCAACAACTTCGTATGGCACTTTCTTGCCGGTGATTTGCTCCGTTGTTGTGATGATGTCCATCACGCTGGTGCCAAACCCAGTGCCCACATTGCACGTGATGCTTGCGCCATTGTTTTTGAGGTGGTCGAGAGCTGCCACATGAGCGGACGCAAGATCTTCCACATGGATGTAGTCGCGCACGCCAGTGCCGTCCGGGGTGGGGAAGTCATTACCGAATACTTTGAGTGCGGGTGCATGACCAAGAAGGGCCTTCATCACGTGCGGAATCAGGTTTTGTGAATAACGCCAATCTTCTCCGAGAGTGGAATCAGTTGTCGCGCCGGCTGCATTGAAATAGCGCAAGCACACGTGGCGCATGTTGGTAGTACGTGAATACCAGCCAAGTGTCTTTTCGATCATCAACTTGGTCTCCGCATACACGCTCTCGCAACGCGGCTCTGCATCTTCGCGAACGGGAACAGTGTCGGGTGTGCCGTACACGCCAGCAGTGGAGGAGAACACAATTCGTTCCACTCCGACACGACTCAGCGCATCAAATAACTTCTGCGAACCGGTGACGTTGTTCTGGAAATACTTGGATGGATTCTCCATGCTTTCGCCAACGGCCTTGTACGCAGCAAAGTGAACGACTTCATCAACATCATGTTCACGACAAATGCGCTCAACAAGTTCAGTGTCTGCGATGTCGCCTTGTACGAAGGGAGCGTCTCCGACAGCTTTGCGGTGACCGTTCTCCAGTGTGTCCAGTACGACAACGCCACGACCTGTCGAACGAATGAGCTGAGTGGTGATCGAGCCGATGTAGCCCGCACCGCCAGTGATCAGGGTTGTCATTTTGATGGCTTCTTTGCGGCGGGCTTTTGTGCTGGTGGCTTGATGACTCCAGCCTTACGCGGAGGAGTTGCTTTTGCAGGAAGCGGACGAGATTGCTTGTCGCGGTTTGCGGCTTTCTCCATCTTTTTCCATTCGCGCACTTTGATGAGCGTCTCTGGGTTTGTGATGTCAGCAACGGTGCGTGGGTTCTTGTCGCTGAAAACTCCCGCAGCCTTTTCCCAGCCCTTTGGTTGAACGCCGAAACGCTTGCCCAAGAGTGCCATGAAGATTTGTGCTTTCTCTTCGCCATATCCCGGTAGTGCACGAAGGCGTTCGAACACAACGGTTGCATCATCGGTGTCGTTCCAGATGTTCTCGCCCTTGTTCTTGTATTGGGTGGCAATGATGGCGCACATGCCATGAATGCGTTGTGCCATGGCCTTAGGGAATCGATGAATTGCTGGCTTGTCGAGGCACAGTGCCAAGAAGTCATCGGGGCTCATTGCGGCGATCTTCTTTGGGTCGAGATGGCCGAGGCGGTTCTTCAATGTGTAGGCACCGTTGAAGGCCCATTCCATCGGAACTTGCTGGTCGAGCAACATGCCGATGAGAAGCGCTGTTCCGTTCGCATTGAGAAGCGCATCTGACTCTGGAATGCCGGTGATGTAGAGAGTGCCCATGTGTGTCCTAGTTAATCGCGCGAGAGTCCGTGTGGCGCATCAGTAGAGATGCCGAGATCTGTAATTGCTTGAGCAATTGTGTCACTCGTAATGCCATGAGTTCCGTTTAATGCCGTGAGAACCGCCACGACAACGTGTTCGGCATCAGTCTCGAAGAATCGGCGAAGTGCATCGCGTGTATCGCTGCGACCCATGCCGTCGGTGCCGAGCGCAAGGAATGTGCGGCCGGGCAGGTAAGTAGCAATTTGTTCAGGAACAATGCGCATGAAATCGCTAACAGCAACAATGGGGGTGGATGTAGAACCCACGGCATCTTGTAGGAGGGACGTGCGTGGCGCTTCCGTAGGATGCAGGCGATTCCATCGTTCTACTTCCATGGCATCTTCACGGAGTGACTTGTACGACGTCGCCGACCACAGGTCGACAGTGATGTTGAAGCTGTCGCGCAAGATCTCGGCGGCACGTGACGCGGCAATGAAGGAAGTGCCGGAGAAGAAGATGGATGCATCAACTTCGGTGGTGTCTGTGCTGTATCGGTACAAGCCATTGATGATGTCTTGTGGAGCAACATGTGCGGGACGTGCGGGCATCAACATGTTCTCGTTGTACAGAGTGATGTAATAAAAGATGTCCGCGGGTGATGCGCCGTACATTTTGTCGATGCCGTGCTCGATGATGGCGGCCAACTCGAACGCAAATGCAGGGTCGTATGCCTGGCATGCGGGCACTGTGCTGGCAAGCAACAAACTGTGCCCGTCTTGGTGCTGTAAGCCTTCGCCCATCAAGGTGGTGCGTCCGGCAGTTGCGCCCATGAGGAAACCACGCGTGCGTGCATCGGCTGCTTGCCAAATGAGATCGCCCACACGTTGGAACCCGAACATGGAATAGAACGTGAAGAACGGAACCATGGGAATGCCACGTGTGGAATAACTGGTTCCAGCAGCGATGAAGCTAGACATCGCGCCTGCTTCGGTGATGCCTTCTTCCAGAATCTGACCCTGTGCGGACTCGGCGTATGTCAACAACAAGTCGTGGTCAACAGGCTCGTACTTCTGGCCATGTGCTGCATAGATCTTTTGTTCGCGGAACAAAGAGTCCATGCCGAATGTGCGTGCTTCGTCAGGGATGATGGGAACAACACGTGAACCGAAGTGTTCATCGCGTGCCAGATTGCGCAACATGCGAGTGAAGGCCATGGTGGTACTGACAGATTGTTCGCCCGACCCTGCGAGGAATTCCGTGAACACTGATTCCGGAGGCAATGTGAGTGGGGAGCGCGTCCAATGCTTGCGCTCGGGAACAAAGCCATTCAATACGCGACGACGTTCCTGCATGTATTGGTATTCGACGGAATCAGGTGCTGGTCGGTAGTACGGAGGTTCCTCAGCGTCGAGTGCGCTGTCAGGAATTTCTTCATTCAGTTTGAGACGATCACGCAACGTGCGCAACTGTTCTGCATTCAGCTTCTTGATTTGATGCGTCGCGTTACGGGATTCCACTTGTGGTCCAAGTGTCCAGCCCTTGATTGTCTTGCACAGAATCGCAGTGGGCTTGCCAGAACCAAGATTGTCCGCAGCAGCTTTATACGCCGCGTACACCTTGCGATAGTCGTGACCGCCACGTGGCAAGCTGACAAGGTCTTCATCGCTGAGGTGCGCAACCATTTGCAGCAAGCGTGGATCGGACCCAAAGAAGTTCTTACGGATGTAGGCGCCGTCTTCAATGGCCATGCGCTGGAATTCTCCATCGACAGTGGTGTTGAGTTTGTTCAACAGCAAACCATCAACGTCAGCGGCGAGTAATTCGTCCCACTTTGAACCGAGAATGACCTTGATGACATTCCAGCCGGCACCGCGGAATGTTGCTTCGAGTTCTTGAATGACTTTGCCATTACCGCGTACGGGTCCATCAAGACGTTGCAAGTTGCAGTTGACGACAAATACCAAGTTGTCGAGGTGTTCTCGTGCGGCAAGTGAAATCGAGCCAAGTGTTTCCGGCTCATCCGTTTCGCCGTCTCCCAGAAAAGTCCAGACGCGACTCATCGAGGTGTCATCAATGCCGCGGTTGTGTAAATAGCGATTGAATCGTGCGTGGTACAGCGCAGTGAGAGGGCCGAGCCCCATGGACACGGTGGGGTGTTCCCAGAACTCCGGCATCAAGCGCGGATGTGGATAGCTCGAAAGTCCTGCACCATCGCGGCCAATCTCCCGACGGAAGTGATCCATATCGTCTTCAGAGAGGCGACCTTCTAAGAACGCGCGTGCATAGACACCTGGCGCAGCATGTCCTTGGAAGTACACGTGGTCACCCGGGGTGCCATCCGCTTTTCCGCGGAAGAAATGGTTGAAGCCCACTTCGTACAAACTTGCAGAGCTTGCAAATGTCGAAAGGTGTCCACCAATGCCTTCGGTCTCGTGATTCGCGCGCGTCACCATGACTGCTGCATTCCATCGGATGTACGCACGGATGCGACGTTCAATGTGTTCATCACCAGGGAACCATGGTTCGTCGTCAAAAGGAATCGTGTTCACGTACGGGGTGGAAACAGTGGCAGGGAAGCTGACGTTTGATTGTTGTGCTCGTTCAAGAAGACGCGCCAACAGATAACGAGCGCGATTCGGACCGTGTCCGGTGACAACGGAGTCGAGGGAGTCGAGCCATTCCTGTGTCTCGCCGGGATCAGTGTCGGGTAACTGATGAACGGAGTCGTCGTAGATCACGCCGACATTCTCCCACTATTGGGCGGGGATACACATTGCGCCCCCGTCCATGGGGGACAATCGAAGGATGGAACATTCCGAGGACACCGTGGTTATCTACACAGACGGGGCATGTTCTGGGAACCCTGGCCCCGGTGGATGGGCCTGGGCCGTCTCGCCTGGTGGTCAGCCGCAGGCCAGCGGTGCTGAGGCTCGCAGTACGAATCAGCGCATGGAAATCATGGCTGCTTATGACGCCGTCAAGACTTTTGCCGACGATCCTCGAAAGATCATCATCGTGGCGGACTCCACTTATGTCGTGAAGTGTTTCAACGACAAGTGGTGGAAGGGCTGGCATGCCCGTGGCTGGAAGAACTCGCAGCGTCAGCCCGTTGCAAACCGCGACTTGTGGGAGCCATTCATTGATTTGGTGATTAAGCGCGGGAACATCGAATTCACTTGGGTGAAGGGGCACAGTGGTGACCCCATGAATGATCTCGTTGATGCGTTGGCGGTTGCCCAAACCCAAGGCTGATGGGCTCTTGGGCGGTTCGGCTAGGAGCCAACGCCCTTCGTTGCGTAGCCTGACGACATGGAAATCAAAGGCGTAAGCGCAATTGTCACTGGCGGAGCATCGGGAATCGGTGCCGCCTCCGTTCGTCTCCTGGCTCAGGGTGGCGCAAAGGTCGTCATCGCCGACCTCGAGCGTCAGCGTGAAGTGGGCGAGGCCCTCGCAAAGGAAGTCGGCAATGCCGCTTTCTGCCCAGTTGACGTCACAAAGACAGAAGACATCATCAACGCAGTGGAGATGGCAAAGTCCATGGGACCACTTCGCGTTCTCGTGAACTCCGCCGGTATTGGTGCAGCACAGCGCACCATCGGTCGCGACGGTCAGTACTCATCGGCTGCTGACATCGATCGCTTCAAGCTTGTGATCGCAATCAACTTGGTGGGCACCTTCGATGCAATCCGCATCGCAGCAACCGCCATGAGTCAGACCGAGCCTCTTGAAGATGGCGAGCGCGGCGCAATCGTGAACATCGCATCTGTTGCTGCATTCGACGGCCAGATTGGTCAGAACGCATATTCCGCATCAAAGGGTGGCGTTGTCGGTATGACATTGCCAGTCGCTCGTGACCTCGCACCTGCAGGTATCCGCGTGAATACCGTGGCTCCTGGTCTCATCGACACTCCTATCTACGGCAGCGGTGAAGCAAGCGAAGCTTTCAAAGAGCAGTTGCAGAAGGGCGTTCTCTTCCCACAGAAGTTGGGCAAGCCAGAGCAGCTCGCATCGATGGTTCTTGAGTGCGTCACGAACAGCTACATGAATGCTGAAACCATCCGCGTGGACGGTGGCATTCGTATGCCGCCTAAGTGAGCATCGTTTTTCATAACGATCCGTTCACGCCGTTTGATCGGCAAGAAACACCTCTTAACGATTCCCCGGGCTTTGTCCCGGGGAATCGTCGTTCTATCGCTATTCCATCTGACCTGTTTCCCACTGCAGTGGAAGTAGTGAAATTGCGTGTCGGTGCTCGGCCACTTGATGTGGCGCAATGGGTGTCGGCTGTCGATGACGACTGGATGCACACGATTGCGATGAAGCGCGCGTTGATTGCAGAACGCCCACAAGAAGTTATTGCGTGCGTCGAAGGTGCTGAAGAAGCATGCGAAGAAGTTGCAGCCGGAGTGCTTGCATCGATTGGTGCGAATCCTTCGATGGAATCGGGTGTTGATGCATTAGTAGACGCTGCGCTGCAGGTCGCTGACGACTTATGCATCTTGTTGCCCGATGAGAATGGCGTCCCACGTTTGGCGGCAGCAGTGTTGTGCTCGCCGAATCGCTGGCGTCTCAGCGACAAAGTCGGTGGCACGATGGCGAGCATTCATGCGCCGGTTGCGCGATACGAAGAAGATCTCAATTCGCCTGTGAACTCGGTGATGATGCGATTGAATCCAGAGCGACCGATGTGGCGCATTAACTGGGGAATCTCAAATCACCCCGCATTGTTTCAACCGGAAATTCCGCCGGTAACGCCAGAGATGGATGCGGCTGATATGTGGTTCCGCGTGGAATGGCAAACACTGCGTCGCTTGCCGTTGACTGGTGGCATTCTCTTCACCATCCGCACGTACGTCGAGAAGTTGTCAGACTTTATGGAACGCGATGAACCTCTTGTGCAGGACATCGCCGAACTCGTGAACAAGATCCCGGAGAATGTCGCGCAGTACAAGAGCATTGCGCCGTATCGCGAGAAGATCTTCGCGTATCTCGAAACCCGCTAGATACGTTGCATCGGTTGATGCGGCAAAGGCGGGAGTGATATCTCGACTGTGTCATCTATCCGTACGTTTCCGCCGTGGATGACAATGGCCATGACTCCGGCTCTTCGCTGAGGTGTGCCGTCAGCATCCTTGGGGAGGCATTGCTTCAAAAGACCCGTGCGAAATTGTTCAATCTGTTGGCACGGGTTTCGCAGACCGGTGAGCGCGATTAGAGATTCTTTGCCAATTCGCAACAATGTTCCAACTGGCAGTTCATGAAGATTGATTCCAACAGTTGTGATGTTCTCGCCAAGATCGCCTGGTTGAATTTCGAACCCTTCGTTTGCAAGGTCAGTCAATGTCTCCAAAGGAATGAGATGGACCTGTCGAAGATTCGGTGTGCTGGGGTCGATAGCCACACGAGAGCGATGTTTGACAGTAGGTCCCGAATGCGCATCGCCTTCGACGCCGCTGCCTGCAATGAGAGTGAATTCATTACATGAATGCTTTGAGAAGGAATGCTCCGGCGAAAGGTGAAGATTGGAAACGTGAGCCATGCGAATCAGGTGGTGTAATCGGCGTTGATGCGCACGTAGCCGTCGGTGAGGTCGCAGCCCCACACGGTTGCTTGCGCAGTTCCGGTCTGTAGCGACACATGAATGAGCACATCGTCGCCCTTCATGTATTCGCTTAACTTCGCAAGGCCCGATTCATCCACTTGTGATGGATACACCTCTTGCGTGCCGAAGCGAATGACGACTTTTTCCTGATCAATATCGGTGTAGTCGCTGCACTTGCCAACAGCCATTGCGACACGTCCCCAGTTGGGATCTGCACCGTGAACAGCAGTTTTTACAAGTGGAGAATTCACGATTGCTTTTGCGACTGTCTTTGCTTGTGCTTCATCACGCGCATTATCAACGCGCACTTCAATGAGGGTCTCTGCACCTTCGCCGTCGCGGGCAATCTTCTTCGTGAGTTCCAACATCACTGATGCAAGTGCGGATTCGAAAGCGGTGGCATCAACAGCGCCTGCAGCGCCACTTGCCAAAACAATGGCGGTGTCGCTGGTGGACGTATCGGTATCAACAGACACGCAATTGAACGTGCGATCGACAACGCGACGGAAGATCGCATCGAGGTCGGAAGATGAAATGGCAGCATCGGTGAAGATCATGGAGATCATCGTTGCCATATCGGGTTCGATCATTCCCACGCCCTTGGCAACTCCCACAACGCGCGCTGTTGAACCAGCAACAGTTGCTTCAGAAACTTTATGGACGGTGTCGGTGGTCATGATGCCGCGTGCGACCTCTTCTGCATCCTTCGCCGGCAACGGGAAGGGAAGCGCAGCGATACCGGAGCGAATGCGTTCGATGGGATAGAGGCGACCGATAACACCAGTGGAGGCAATGAGAACCTCAGAGGCGTTGATGCCCAACTTGGCAGCAACCGAGGCGGTGACTTCTTCTGCATGTGCGAGGCCCTCGGGGCCGTTTGCAACGTTTGCATTCTTAGAGATCACGACCATTGCGCGTGCATGGCCTGTGTTGTGGCGACGAGATACCTCAACTGATGGGCCAGCGAAACGGCTCTTGGTGAAGACGCCAGCGGAAGTGGAGCCTGCATCTGCGAGAACCACGGTGAAGTCTTTGCTGTCGTCTTTGACGCCCACATTGGCGACATATGACGAGAAACCTTGGGGGAGAGAAATTGCCACGTAAGAGGTTTAGCACCGACAACATGGTGTTGGGGGTTTAGATTTGCTGTGTGCGCACCTTGATTCTCAATGGAACCGTCGTTAATGCTGATGGCAGGGTCGACGCAGACGTCTCGATTGAGAATGGTCGCTTCCAATCCATCGTGCCCCGTTCTGCTGGTGGCATTGCGCCTGGTCCTGATGATCGCATCATTGACGCAATGGGCTGCCTCGTTGTCCCAGGAGGCGTTGATGCTCATGTGCACATGCAGCTCGACACGGGAACCATGTCATCATCGGACACTTTCTTGTCGGGAACCACGGCAGCCGCGCACGGTGGCACCACCACGATTATCGACTTCTCGGAACAACGCGCCGGCGGCAACGTGTTGCAGTCATTTGAAAACCGCTTGGCAGAGGCAGAAGGTCAGTGCGTTGTGGACTGGGGCTTGCACCAAGTACTCGGTGGTGTTGACGAACAAGCTCTCATCGATACGCGTTCTCTGATTGAACGTGAAGGCGTCGCTTCAATCAAGTTGTTCATGGCCTATCCGGGTCGTTTGTATTCCGATGATGGTCAACTGCTGCGTGCGCTTCAGATGTGCGCCGACACCGGAATGATGGCAATGGTGCACGCTGAGAACGGTCTCGCTATCGATGTGTTGATTGAGCAAGCAGTCGCTGCTGGCAATCTCACTCCGGACTTCCATTCACGAACTCGTCCACCGGAGTTGGAAGCCGAGGCAGTGCACCGCGCCGGAGTTCTTGCACGAGTTGCAGGCAATGCACCGTTGTACATCGTGCACCTTTCAAGCTCGCATGCATTGCGTGAAGTGGTGGAAGCACGTTCGCGTGGCACAAACATTTTCGCGGAGACCTGTCCGCAGTATTTGCACCTCTCGTTGGAGGATCACCTCGGCAAGGGCTGGCCCGACGGCGCTGCATACATTTGCTCCACTCCATTGCGCTCGAAGCACGAGCATCATCATGCGGATCTCTGGGAAGGCTTGCGTGTTGATCAACTAGCAGTTGTTAGTACCGACCATTGCCCGTTCTGCCTGCGTGAACAGAAGTTGGCAAACGGTGAAGCATTCAATGTGGTGCCGAACGGCATTGGTGGCGTGGAGCACCGCATGGATCTCGTGTTCCAAGGCGTTGTTGCCGGCCACATCACTGCAGAGCGTTGGGTGGAAGTGTGTTCCACTGCGCCTGCGCGTTTGTTTGGTTTGCCTCAAAAGGGCGCGATTCGTGAAGGTCTCGATGCTGACGTGGTGGTGTATGACCCCACAGCTACGCAAACACTGGGACAAGCAATGCATCACATGAACCTGGATCACTCCGCATATGAAGGCATGAACATCACGGGCAAGGTGCGCACGGTGTTGTCGCACGGCGATGTGATTGTTGATGGCGGCCAATTCTTTGGCACTGCCGGACGTGGCAAGTATCTGCGTCGTGCTGTCTCACAGCACGTGCGCTAATTACTTTGTAAAGACCTTCACCAAGTTCGCAAGAGTCTTTTCAATTGACTTTGCATTGTTGCTCGGTGCATTCATGATCTTGAGACCCAAGTAACTCTTGGCTGTGTTCATGTCGAACTGCTCTGTCACTTTTGTTCCGCCATCCACTGGCTCCAAGATGTAACGCCAGATATGTCCGCCGATATGACGCCAGCCGATACGTGAGCCTTCTTCGAACTCCACCACTGTGTTCATCATGGTGTACGGCACAACAATTCGCATCTTCATGCCGAACTTTGAATTCAATGACAGGCGTTCTGGCGCATCAAGGTTTGCATCCTTGACGGAACCGGATCCATCAATCTCGTGATGACGACGTGGGTCGGCAAGAAGGTTGAAGATGTCTGTAGCGGGTGCAGGAACAACAACAGAACGAGAAACGATTTTGGACGGGTCAGATGCGGTCATACGGACAGTCTGACTTGTTCTGCCACCAATTCCGCGCAACGGCGACCGGAGTACATCGCTCCTTGGATAGATGCGGTGTCGCGATGGTCGCCACAGACATAGAGACCATCTCCGAGGGAGACATTTTCTTTAGGAGAAAACGGTGCATCTTGCCCTGGTTGACCATGAGGAATTTTGTAGGTGCGCAGATGAGTCCACTCATCAACTTGTGCGCCCCACCAACTGCGCAATTGCTTGCGTGCGATGGCTTCGAGGTCGCCTTCGATGACTCCCGGTAATGCCGCCGCGATGAGGTGTTTGCCTGCGGGTGCATAGTGCGGCGATACAAGGGACATCACAGCCACGTTGTACACAGGACCCTGACCGTGCCCATCGAGAATGACGTATGCGCCGTCGACGGGTGGTGTTGGTGCAGAGAAATAGACGCACCCTGCAGACTTCGATGGCACTTCGGGAAGTCCCAATAACTGCGATGCCACTGGACCTTCTGCTGCAACGATGATCGCCTGTGCCGAGATTGTGTGTCCACCGGCAACGGTGACGGAACCCGATGAGACCGAGGTGACAGGTGTATTGAGATGAAGCGATGTGCTCTTCAAAGAGGCTGCAAGTTGCTGTGTCATCTCACCCATGCCGCGCGCCGGAACAACGGAGTCGCCTGTGGCAAGTGTGCGGAAAATGACATCGAACATGCGGCGTGATGAAGAAAGTGATGGATCAAGTTGAATACCGCCAACAAGCGGACGGAAGAAACGCTCAATCATCTTTGAGGAGAATCCCATTGCACGCAACGCTGTTGCCGTCGGCACGTCTTGTCCTCGCAGCAGTTGCTTTGGGTCTGCGCGCTTCAACTTCGTGCGCATGAGGGCGATGCGAGCTTTGTCGGCAATGGTGCCAATCGGGGCAAACGTTGTGCTGACAAGTGTCTTTGGACGACGGAACGGATCACCCACGATGTGGGACTTACCTTCGCGCCACACATTTGCGCCTGGTTCAAACGCACGGAGGTCTAGCGCGGGGAGATCGAGGTGACGGTAAATCTCGGGGTATCCCGTGAGAAGAACTTGAAAACCTCGGTCGAGAATGAATCCGTCAACGATGTCGCTGCGAACACGGCCGCCCACGCCGTCCGACGCTTCAAGTAGAACTGGCGAGATGCCATGTTGCTCCAGAACGCGCGCAGCAACGAGACCTGCAAGTCCGGCGCCAACGATGACGACTTCGGCTTGTGTGGGGAGAGAAGTGTTTGTCACTTCTTCAGTAGAGCACGCAACGCAACATCAAGTGTTTGATGCGAGAAGACAAAGCCGTCCTTGGTGAGTGCATCGGGAATGACGCGCTGACCGGTGAAAAGCAATGCATCAGCAAGTTCTCCGCCCAAGATCAACTTCGGACCAAATGGGGGAATGGGGAAAAGTGCTGGACGAGACAGTGTTGACGCAAGCACTTTGGTGAACTCAGCGTTCGTCACTGGCTCTGGTGCGGTGAGGTTCACGGGGCCAGACAACTGTGACGTGAGCAAGTGAATGATTGCGCGCACTTCATCGGTGATGCTGATCCAGCTCTGCCACTGCTTTCCATTTCCAAACTTGCCACCAAGCCCCAGTTTGAACAACGGCAACTGCTTCTTGAGTGCGCCACCCTTTGTTGACAACACGATGCCGGTACGAAGGAACACGGTTCGGATACCTGCGGCTGCAGCTGGCGCAGCGGCGTCTTCCCATGCGCAGCACACATCGGCAAGGAAGCCTTGGCCGTCGGCTGCAGATTCATCGAGAATCTCGTCATCGTTTGCGCCATAGATGCCAATGGCAGAACCAGAGAGGAACACCTTTGGCTTGACCTCAAGTGACGCCATGGTGTTCGCGAGAAGGGCGGTGCCGAGTGTGCGGCTCTCCAGAATTTCCATCTTGTAGTCATCCGACCAACGCTTGTCGCCGATTCCTGCGCCTGCGAGATGAACAACAGCATCAACGCCATCGAAGGCGGACTGGTTCATGATTCCGGCCTTGGGGTCCCAGTGCACCTCGTCGTTGCGGCGTGGTTCACGACGAACTGCGGCGACCACGGTGTGGCCTTGGGCCTGTAATTCGGCAGAAAGTGCGCGACCAATGAGGCCAGAGGCGCCAGTAACAAGAATCTTCATGCCACAGTCAACCTCTCTGACAGTGGGGTTGTTCCCTGCGGGGGTGGTGACCAAAGTCCTGTTCTAGGTGTCAGATGGGGTAGAGGCGTAGCCTGAGAACCGCATGAGCACCCGCAAACTCATTCTCACGGCCCTCATTTGTGGTCTCGCCATCATGGTCGCTGGTGGAACGAAGCTGTTCCAGATGGCGACAGAAGAAGCCCAGGCAATCGTTCTTTCACTTGGGACACCGAAGACTTTGTCGGATATGACCGTTTCGGTGACCAAAGTGGAGCAATCCGTCGACGTCACGGAAGTAACGGTGACGATGGTGGGCGT